>JAFWCK010000004.1 GCA_017536965.1 Lachnospiraceae bacterium
AATGATCGATCTGAATACTACCTGGCGCGGCGCCAGATATAAAGAACTGAAGAAGAGCTTTATCATCTTCATCTGTCTGAAGAACCCATATCCAGAAGCCGGACTTCATAAATACAGTATCAGGTCTGTCTGCGAGGAGGATGCTACGATAGACTATGATGACGGTATCTTCAAGGTCATCTTGTCAGCACGGGGGGACAAGGGAGATGTCACTGATGAGATGAGCAAGTTCCTTCTGTATCTGACGGATCAGAGGGCGGAATCAGCCTTTACAAAAAGACTGAACGAGAGGGTACTGGCGGCGCGTTCACATGAGGAATGGAGGCGGGAATATATGACGCTGCAGGAACGGGATGAGCGAATGCGCGAAGAAGGGCGAAAAGAAGGTCGAGAGGAAGGCAGAAAAGAAGGTCGAGAGGAAGGCAGAAAAGCGGGCAGAGAAGAAGGTAGAAAAGAAGGAGCGGAAATAGCCACTTTAAACAGCATAAAAAACCTGATGGAAACATTAGAAATCTCTGCTGAAAAAGCTATGGACTTAGAGAAGATCCCAACTGAGGAGCGAGAAAGATATCTGACAAAGCTGTAATGAACAGTGATATAAAATCGGCGCGGGTCCATGTGGAACCCGTGCCGGTAATTTTTCGGTGGGGAAACTCCAAGCTTCCCCAATCGATGGATAAACCTATAATACTGCACTTTTCAGTGCCAAGTCTCGTGAGTGAGACAAGCATTTTAGAAATCAAGATCCTCATCTTCCGGTTCCCGGTCCAGCTCCTCCTGCCTGTGCTTTACAGACTTTGCGGCTATGGAGAGAGATATAAAGATGACAACAAACATGATTGCGCCGGTAAATCCTCCCAGCATGAGGCAGGTCTTAAAGGCTTCCGGGCGGCGCAGATAGCCGAGGAAGAAAACAAGGATCATGACTACGACGGCTGCGACTCCCGAGAATGCAAGATTAGTCTTGGCATCCGATCTGAAATTTCTTGCCCAGATCCCCCTTCTGAGGCAGGCGAATGTGATGTACAGAGCCAGGACCATGAATACGATCCACTCACCGGCGATGTGGGAAAAAGAACCGGGGTACATAAACATTTGCACAGTGATTGCTACGAGCAGACCCCAGAAGGCGCCCCAGCATCCGTTTCGCTCAACTTTGAGCAGTTCCGTTTCCTGTCTTTCATCTAATACACTGTTAATTTTCTTCATTTTCTGTTTCCTCCCAAAAGAGATCATTCAACGTGACACCAAGTGCCCTGCAGATATCGATACAAAGTTTAATAGATGGATTGAAATCGCCGGCTTCGATGAGACCGATTGTCTGCCTGGTCACGCCGGCCTTTTTGGCTAATTCTGTCTGTGACATTCCCAGCTCTATGCGCCGGAACTTCATTTTAAGGTTTCGCATGCGTGAGTTTCCTCCTTACAATGTTAAGTATATATTGCATTTGGTGGGATGTCAAGTATATATTGCATTTATATGATATATTTTTCATATGACGGTTTTAGGTTGCTTGTGTACGGTATAAGTGGCTGGGCAATTCACCGGAGTTGCACTGGGGGAGCTCCGGATCATACTTTGAGCAGAGCTGATTTCATCGTGTCAACGGCGGAGGCAGCAAAATCCTGCTTCTGAGGCGCGATTGCTGCCTTTGGTCCTGGAGGGGATCACTCGGCTCAAAGGGGAGGCATCCGAGCCTCAATTACTCTAATAAACATCTAATTAACTTTGGCAAATTCTTTTGTCCCTCCCCCAAAGTCCCTCGTATAAAAAGATGAAAGGGCAAAAGAGAAAGCCCACTAAAAAAGAAAAATTTAAAAAATATCAGATAAATAAAGGAGATTAAAACCATGACAGATATGAACAAGATCAATGTTGCAGCACTTGAGAACGTAGCAGGCGGTTATGAGACACATACAGTACACAACGATGCAGTTTCTTACGCAAACTGCCGCAAGGAGCCGGGCCTTAACTCCAAGGTTTTCTTCACAATCCCGAACGGCACACAGGTCTACACGACAGGCCGCAAGGTCAAGAAGGACGGCTATGTATGGTACGAGATCATGCTGGCTGGCGCTTATGACACAGGTTGGATCGCAGGGAGCCTGATTGGTTTCTGATCCTTCGGATCATACCGAAAAGCTAATAAAAGATAATAATTTAGGCGCAGTTCCGTTTCGGAGCCGCGCCGTTTTTATTTACAGAATCATTCTCACGTGAATTCCCACCGTAGTTTTTTCACTCGTGTCCCGGATTTTCTCGTATTGCAGACACTACTCTCCCGATCTCTGCTCTTATCTTTTTCACCTCTGAACTCTGCCATTTTTCGAGCATCGGGATTTGATGAATCTCGCCTCTTTGCTTTAGCAATTCCAGAACGATAAGAACGACCTGCCGGTTAGTCTGTTCCCTGAGTCTTTTAATAATCGATTCGTCCTGTTCGATGACCGCTTTGCAGAAGTCATTGTAAACTTCTTCCGAATAGCTCCTCTTTTCGATTTCCCACCCTCTCGGAGAAAATACCAGGACCGGAAGCCGATAATCATACTCTATACGAATATAATCTTGTTCGATCATCCAATCGACTCTTTTTCCAATTTCACTCATCGCAAGTCCATGGTAGTAACCATAAGCCGGACAATGATCAAGCCCTAATTCAAGAACCTTTTTGTCTTTGGAACCCTTCAGTATTTTGACCAACAGATTTCTTCCACCTTTTCCAATCAATTCGTCTGCCGCTCTCAAAATAGCTTTAACTTCATCATATGGAATGTTCTGTACTGTCCCTGAATCCAGATAGACCGGTACTCTATTTATCTTTTTACTCATAAATCTCACACCATCAGCTATTTCGTCATTTTCGAGAACAATGACTGATCATCTCAGTCAGGATTCTCCCCTGCTCCTCTGCGGAACAGTGTGCGGCTGTCATTTGCCAAATAGTTCTGCCGTGCGCTGCATGCGCTCCGCCACGCCCACATCAAAGGGACAACGGCTCTCACAGCTCTTACACCCGATACAGGCAGAAGCCGTTGTGGCAAGTGCCTCATAATGTGCTTTTATGCTTTCCGGCACCGCAGGCTGCGCCACCGCAAGGTCGTAGAATTTATTTACCATTGCAATATCGATGTTCACCGGACATGGTTTGCAATGTCCACAGTAGGTACATTGTCCTGTGTACGAATGAAGCGGCGCCGACGCGATTACGGTTGCATAATCCTTCTCATCATCTGACGCAGTCTCATAGGCAACCGCTTCGTCCACCTGTTCTTTGGTATCATAGCCGCAGAGGATGGATGATACGCCTGGCCTTGTCAGCGCGTAATGAATGCACTGCACAGGGGTGAACGCTACGCCAAAGGGGGAGCGCTCCGCGTCAAACAGCCTGCCCCCAAAAAAGCCCTTCATGACCGTAATACCAACGTTCTTCTCTTCACAAAGCCGATATATTTCCGCGCGTTCCGGAGCAATCCCTGAGAACTCTTCATTTTCATACCCTACGAACATGGAATCCAGGTCCTCTGTCGCAGGGCGCATATCAAATGCCGGATTTATGGAGAACAAAATCATTTCCACAAAGCCGGACTCAATCGCCAGCTTTGCAATCCGGGGATTATGCGTAGACAGGCCAATATGCCGGATAATTCCCTTGTCATGAAGCTCATGCACGTATTTGATGTAATCCGAGTTCATGCAGCGCTCCCAGTCTTCATATGCATCCACATAATGGATCATCCCCAGGTCTATATAATCCGTCTTCATCCTTGCAAGGATATCTTCAAATGCCGGACGTACATATTTCATGTCTCTGGTTCGCACATACTGTCCATTCTGCCATGTGGAACCGATATGTCCCTGAACAATCCATTTGTCACGGCATCCTTCCATCGCCTTGCCGATGATGTCCCGGGACTTAGGGTCAGGCATCCAGCAGTCAATAATGTTAATGCCCTGCTTTCCT
>JAFWCK010000049.1 GCA_017536965.1 Lachnospiraceae bacterium
CTGGAAACGTCTTTCCAGTGCTGCATCTTTCTCAAAGTGCTTGCGATATTCATCCAGTGTAGTCGCACCGATGATCTGAATATCACCCTTTGCCAGCGCTGGTTTCAGGATATTTGCAGCATCGATTGAGCCTTCTGCTCCGCCAGCACCGATCATCGTATGGATCTCATCCATAAACAGGATGATATTTCCGTCTTCTTTTACTTCGTTGATAACACGTTTCACCCGCTCTTCAAAATCACCGCGGTATTTTGACCCAGCTACCATTGCCGGAAGGTCCAGGGAAAGGATACGTTTGGATGCTACCGGTCCGACGATCTCACCTGCAACGATCTTCTGCGCAAGCGCTTCTGCAATGCTGGTTTTGCCGACTCCCGGCTCACCAACCAGACACGGATTGTTTTTTGTCCGTCTGCTTAAGATCTGCACGATCCGGCTGATCTCATCTGCGCGTCCGATGATCGGATCCAGTTTGCCCATTTTAGCGGCTTCATTCAGATCCGTGCTGAAATCTTTTAAAATGCCTTCTTTTTTCTGGCCGTTGTTCTTTTTATCCGGACCCATCTCTGCTTTATGGTTTTCCGGGTTCTCGCCCATCGAGCCCAAAAGTTCAGCATAGATCTTCTGTCGGTTAGCTCCCAGTCCTGTCAGAATACGGCTTGCAGCACAGTCCTCTTCTTTCAGAAGGGCCATCAGAAGATGTTCCGTTCCGACTTCCGGGATCTGATATTTTGCTGCTTCTGCTCCTGCATTTTCCAGCACATTCTCCGCTTTCGGAGAAAAGCTTTCTCCTTCATTGATAAGGACACGGGATGACGTATCAAATGCCCTCTCGATCAGTGCCATTACTGACTCTTTCGTGATCCCGTGCACGGAAAGCACTTTTTGGGAAATAGAGCCGTCAATATCTGACAATCCGATCAGAAGATGTTCCGTTCCAATATACGTGTGTTTCAGCTGTACGGATGCCTCCGTTGCAGCCACAATAGCTTCCTGAGCCATTTTAGTGAATGGTCTTTTCATTTACGACCTCCTATTAGCTTAACTCGTCGTAGAGCTGGTCTACGATTCCTTTTACTTCTTCTTTGGAAAGACCTTTACAGATACCCCTTGCTATAAGCGGGCGCAGATAGGCTTTCATTTTTGCCATAGAATCCAGTTTATCTATGTCTACTGCAACCACAGCTCCTCTGCGGCGGTCCACCTTCAGGAACCCATCCTGCCGCAGGGTGGAATAAGCTTTGTTGACAGTATGCATATTAACGCCGATTTTATCAGCCAGTGCCCGGACAGAAGGAAGTGACTCCCCCTCCTTGAGCTGGGAAGTTGCTATGGCCACAAAGATCTGATTCCGAAGCTGGATATAGATGGCTTCGTCACTGTTAAAATCTATTTCTACTAACATAGCAAAGACCTCTCGTTCTAATTGTTATACTTATGATATAACAACTATCCCGAGAAGTCAATGTGTCGTTTCGTTCTTTTGTTAATTTTGCGCCAGATTAAGCTTCTTTGTCGTCTTCGTCTTTGATATCCGGATCCACTTCATCGATGATATGTGCATATTCATCGACTTCCTCGGCATTATCTCCAACTTTCTCCATGAATTCTTTTGCTTTTGCTTCTACTGCATCGCCGAATTCTTTTGCTTTTTCTCCGGCTGCCTCGCCAAATTCTTTCGCTTTTACTCCAGCAGCATCACCGAACTCTTTTGCCTTGTCCAGTGCGTTGTCGCCAAATTCTTTTGCCTTTTCTGTAAAAGAATCGAATTTTTCTTTTGCCTGTTTTACCTGGTCAGAGTTTTTGAACTCCTCAAATTTATCTTTTGCCTCATCAATTTTGCCGCTCTCTTCCAGCTTTTGGTAAGCTTCTCTGCCGGCAGCATAGATTCTGAGAGGAGCCACAACGATCTCTGCCGCAAGATTCATTAAAGCATCTTTTGTTTTTTTATCCATAGCAACTACCTCCTTATCAGATTGATTTTACCTTATTCGGCAAAACGATGTCAATCGGGAATGCTTATACCTTTTGCCGCTTCGCCATCTTCATCGCTGCACGGCGGGCACTCCAGTCAAGGAAGCGTCCCTGGTTGGTTGTAAGGGCAATGAAGAAGAACAGGAACGCGCCAACGCCGATATCCTGCACAGCCGATGGAAGGCCGAGTGCAAGAACGCCTGCTTTCATCATGGAGATACAGACCGCTCCGATGAAAATGCCCCATGTAATGTTTGTGTACCGATAAAGATAGAGGCCGATGAAGACAGCCGGGAAGGCCGTAAACATCATTCCCATGTTATTGTTAAATGTCGAAGAAGCCTCAATATTTCCCTTCATGGATGCGTTGACACAGGCAGCAACGCCTAAGATCACACCGCAAAGAATGTAGGAAAGTACAACGCTCTTCGTTTCATTTACGCCTATATTATTCGCAATCGCCTGGTTGTTGCCCAGGGCTCTTACGTTATATCCGAATTTAGTGTATGTAAAAATGATCAGGAACACCATAAACACGACAAAGGCCAGAATATAGATCCACGGCGCTTTACCGAAAAGTGTATAAACGTTCCCGGCAAGTTTTGCTCCTTTTCCATCATTGATGACCCTGTTCAGAGTTTCATATACCATCAGCAGACCGATACTGATCACCAGCATCGGAACGCGGATCAGAAGGTATAACCCTGCGTTGATCAGACAGAGAATGGTTGCAACGATCACGCAGATTGCCAGCAGCCCCCAGGAACCAAGCTGAAACTTAGTAACAATAGGAGATGCAATAAAGCTTGTCGTCACACAGATGATTCCCATGGAAAAGTCCCATCTGTCATTCAGCATGTTGCATGTCATTGCCATAGCAATCAATGCACTCAAGATTCCCTGAATACAGATTGAGTTCAGACTTTTCAGGGTTCCAAATGCACTTGCCGGATTAAAGATCCGGATCAGGACAAAGAAGACCACAAAAATGGCAACCGGCCAGATCAATGTTTTCCATGTATTAGATGCAATATGTTTCACGGTCATAACAAAACCCTCTTAAATGTTGTTGCAGCGCCCGCCCGAAGACGGGCGCTGTAATCTTTTTTAATTGTGCCTTTGCACGATTTGAAATGATCGCAGATTATTTACCTGCTCTTGCTCTCAGATCCTCTAATGAGAATTTCTGAGCGAATTCTTTCACTGCTTCAAAAGTTGCATCTGGTCCGATGAACTGCTGCAGTTCTTCATATGTATAAGGTGGGTGATCTGCGGAGCAAAGTGCAACAGCATCCTCATACTCCTCCGGAGTCTTGCAAAGGATGTAGGACATCTGGATAGAAGGTGCAGAACCGTCAGCCTGGCTCAGTCTGTTTCCTGTCATAGCATTGTAGAGAAGCAGGAAAGCGATAGCAGAGTCAGCACAGGTTCCTGTTACAAGGTAGTTCACTGTTCCATCTTTGAATGCTTCCAGAGCGCCTTCACCCGGCTCATAGCAGTTCAGAAGAACTTTGTCAGCAAGGCCTGCATCAGTCAGCGG
This sequence comes from Lachnospiraceae bacterium, assembly GCA_017536965.1. Classification (GTDB taxonomy): domain Bacteria; phylum Bacillota; class Clostridia; order Lachnospirales; family Lachnospiraceae; genus RGIG5612. Next base: position 3,515 of record JAFWCK010000049.1, read on the forward strand.
CTGATATACAGTAGAGATCGTCTCAACAGAAGAGAAGATTGCATCTACTTCCGGATGCTGGTCAACAATGTTCTTTGCTGCGCCGGCTTTATCAAAGTCTAAACCTTCTGTAACAATGGTAACTCCAGGTGCCTTCTCGAAAACAGCCTTTGCTGCCTCAAGACGGAGATCCATCTGAGAGGAAAGACCAAATGGGAATCCGTGAAGAGCAACATTCTTTGCGCCTTTGTCAATCATATCCTGAGCGATTGCAGAAGCAGTAACTGTCTCATCTTCCCAAACTTCACCTGCGAAATACGGATTATCCTTGATCTCGTCATAGCCAGTGTTATCTCTGGTGCTGATCGGGTCATTGGAAGTAGCGATATACATTCCGTACTGCTCGCAGATATCAACCAGTTCCGGCATGATCGTGCCAGGATGCAGATTTAAGATTCCGCTGTATCCAGCAGCACCAAAGTTCTGGACATCCTCTTTTGTTACGCTAGGGTCGGTTCCGCCGATAGCGGTATCGATCTCAACGCCAAGTGCATCAGCAATAACCTTGACAGATGCTACAATGTCTTTAGCCCACTGGCTGGAGTCGTCGTAAAGAATAATACCGACTTTCAGCTTTCCATCTGTTGGAGCAGGAGCTGCGCCGCCGCTTCCGGCTGGTTTGTCTCCGCCGCCTGAGCTACCACATGCAGCAAGAATGCCAACGCACATTGCTAATACAGTGATCATTGCAATAATTTTTTTCATGCTTTTTCTCCTTCTTTTGTTTTACTAGTCTGTAAAATTATTAAATCATACGATGTATGTTTTAATGCTATCTTGCCAGTAATCCCTTTCGGTTCGTCTTATAAGTAAAGAGGATTACGATCAGGAATACGATACCGACAACAAAGTCGCTCCATTTGCTTGGAACTCCGATAATTACAAGTCCGTTCACCAGAAGCACAACGATGACTGCACCAATGATCGGAGCACGCACAGAACTTCTCATGCCGCCATTTAAGCTCATACCACCAAGGACGATTGCGATGATGACATCCATCTCGTAGCCGGAACCATCCAGGGTTGCTACCATACGTGTACTAGCCATGGTAAAGAATGCGGCAATGCCCACCAGAATGGCACAGATCAGGTAGGCCAGCAGTCTTGTCTTATCGATTTCAATACCGGACTGTCTTGCAGCCACTGCGTTTTCACCGATTGCTCTGTTGCGTTTGCCAAGAGGCGTCTTAGTCATCAACAGATAAGAAACAACGATGATCACTACAAGTACAATGACCTTGATCACCCAGTTATCAGCTGCCTTGATCTCTCTTGGCAGAGAGATGTTTCCGTTGGAAATGGTCGTTACAATACCTCTGGTTATGAACTGCATACAAAGGGATGTGATAAATGCCGGCAGATTCAGTTTGACAGTTACGACTCCCATGATCATATAGCAGACGATGGAAACGATGATACAAAGCGGAAGCACCAGCCATGCGCTGAATCCGGCTTTCAGCAGAAGCATGCCGGAGCTCATCATGGAAAGGCCGAAAATACCGCCGACTGCAAGGTCAAATCCGCCATGGGCATAAAGGAAAGAACAGCCAATGGATAAAATAACGATCGTATAAGACTGATCCAGAATATTATTCAGGTTTCCTTTTGCAAAGATCCTTCCGCCAGAAACGATCGCAAGTACAACGACAACCAGTATCAGGCCGACAAAAGGAAGTATATTTCTTACGTTTCTCTTTATAAACTGCATTGTATTCCTCCCTTAAATCATGTAATCGATAAGTGTGTGTTCACTGATGTCGCTGCTCCGCATAAATTCGCCCGATGCTGCCCCATCCTTCATGATCAGGATGCGGTCACTCATTCCGATGATCTCCGCAAGCTCTTCAGAAATAAGGATAATGGACTTTCCTTCTTTCTTCAGCGAATACATCAACTGATACATTGCCTGTTTTACGCCAATATCTACACCACGGGTCGGGCAGTCCAAAATCAGGATATCTGATTTATTCCCGATCCATCGTCCGAAAACAACTTTCTGTTTATTACCACCGGAAAGACTGTTTACACTCTGATTGATGCTTGCGCATTTGATAGATAAGAGTTCTCTTTGTTCTTCTACCAGTTTTCTTTCATCACGTGAGAAAACCAGTCCTGCCTTAGAAAGGTCTTTCAAAGATGGAAGCTCAATATTTTCCGCAACCGTTGCAGTGATCATCAAAGATTCCTGGTCACGGTTTTTGGAGATGTAGCCGACACGGTGTTTGGTTGCAACACTTGGCTGCGTGATCTCTGTTCCATCTCCCAGTTTGACATGTCCCTGCAAAGGTTTTTCAATACCAAATGCAAGCCGGCCAACTTCATGCATGCCGCATTCTGAAAGACCGCCGATTCCTAAGATCTCCCCTTTATGCAGCTGAAGATTAAAGCCTTTTAACTGCCGTCCGTCAAAAACATCCTTTAATTCCAGAACGACTTCTTCGCCATAACTTGGATCATAATCACTTCTGTAATAGTCACCTACCAGCTCACGTCCGACCATCAAAGATTTGATCAGTTCCGGCTCCATGCGTTCTTTTTCCAGCGTATCGATCAGGACACCGTCTCGAAGCACGGTGAGCGCTGTGCAGTGTTCCAGGATCTCATCCAGGTCGTGCGAGATAAAGATGACGCCTTTTCCTTCTTCTGCCATGCGGTTGCAAAGATTGTATACGATATCACGTCCGCGCTGGGAAAGTGCAGTCGTGGTCTCATCGACAACCAGAATCGTTGGCTCGTCATACATTGCTCTTGCAATCTCGACAAGCTTACGGTCTTCAAAATTCAGGGAATCAATTGGGGCTTTCGGATCAATGTCATCCACACCCAGCTTTAAAAGAACTTCCTTTGCAGCTTTATACATCGCCTTGCGATTAACAAACCCGCCTTTTGTAAACAATTTTTCTTTTCCGATAAAGATATTATCGGCGACTTTAATCCCGGAGATCGTTCCCATTTCCTGGAGGATCTGCGCAAATCCTTTTTTCTGTGCATCGACCATGCTGGTTGGATGATATGGCTCACCCTTCAGGTACAGCTCCCCGCTGTCACAGCCATAAATACCTCCGCAGATGGAGCACAAGGTGGATTTTCCTGAACCATTCTCTCCGATCAGACCGCGGATCTCTCCGGCATACAAAGTGAAGTCAACGCCCTGCAGCGCCTTGGTCGGTCCGAAGGTTTTTACGATTTTTTCAGCCCGCAATAATTCCGTAGACATGGTTACCTCCTTAGAGCATTCAAATCTTGGCTCATTATATCTTCCCAATATAGTAAAGTAAACAAAGAAACGCCTGCAGAAAGAAGATAATTCCACCCTATTTGTTGCTTAAAAGAATAAAAGAAGAAAAATGTACGAAAAAACAGCCTGTCTGCTAATTGGGCAGACAGGCTGTTTACAGATCTTACAAAATATTTATGCGGCACTTCCCAGTTTTTTCTGTTTCTTCTCCTCTTTGACCTGGCGGAAGAAATCTCTGGTTTCCCGATAAACCACCGGACTGAGTACGATCAGGGCGATCAAGTTTGGAACTGCCATGAAAGCATTCAGGATATCAGCGATGTTCCAGACATCAGCCAGACTTAAGGTGGATCCAACGATAACGAAAATGACAAAGATGATTTTATAAATCGTCACGATCACTTTGTTGCCTTTGAAAATGAATTCACAGCAGCGGACACCGTACAGGGACCAGCTCATGATCGTAGAAAGAGCAAACAGGCTCAGGCAGACAGCGATAATAACAGAACCGACGCCGCTGGAAAGGATCGAACCCAAAGCGGTAGAGACGATAGCTGCTCCGCCGGATGTTCCCCACTCAAATCCAACTCCGCCTGCATGGTAGCTGCAGAGAACGGTAAGGCAGGTCAGTGTACAGATAACGATTGTATCCATAAATACTTCAAAGATACCATAGACACCCTGTCTGACCGGATTTGTCTCCGAAGTAGATGCATGTGCGATCGGGGCAGAACCAAGACCAGCCTCATTTGAGAAGCATCCACGGCCAACGCCCTTCTTCATGGCCGTTAAGACTGTAATTCCAAAAGCACCACCCAATGCAGCACGCGGTGAGAAAGCACCCTCAAAGATCATACCGAATACTTTACCGATAAATCTTATGTCAGCAAAAATAACGATCAATGCTGCAATGATATAAACAACAGCCATAAACGGAACGATCTTTTCTGTGACCTGACCGATCACCTTAATACCGCCGATAATAACGATTGCAACAATAATAGCAACGACGATACCTACGATCAGGTAGCTAAGCTTAAAGGTAGAGCCTAAGAACGTCAGCTGTGTAGCAGCGGTATTGCCGCCCAGAGAGTCAATTGCTGTGGAGATGGCCTCTGCAATGGAATTAACCTGTGTTGCATTACCGATACCAAAAGCTGCAAGTCCGCCGAAAATACAGAATAAAACGGCCAGCCATGTCCATTTCTTTCCGATACCGTTACGGATATAGTACATCGGTCCTCCGACCCATTCGCCTTTTTTATTCTTCTCACGATATTTAACGGCAAGAACGACCTCGCAGAACTTGGTGCACATACCAAGAAGTGCGCTGATCCACATCCAGAAGACAGCACCCGGACCGCCAACGACCACAGCGCCTGTAACACCAACAATATTACCGGTACCTACCGTAGCAGCCAACGCCGTGGTAAGTGCCTGGAATGGTGTCACTTCACCTTTACCGGCTTTTTTCTTTTCGAACATTTTGCCGGCGGTATTCTTCATGGAATAACCAAATTTACGAAACTGTACAAATGCAAGTCTGATACTTAAGAAAAGTCCCGTTCCGACGAGCAGAATAAGAAGTGGATAACTCCATGCCCAATCGTCGATTACACCGATAATCTCACTAAAACTCATTGTCTCATCCTCCCTGAATTAACAAATCCTGTGACTTTTATAATACTGTCAGCTTGTATAAGAAATGAAAATGAGGATGCCCCTGAAAGTGCGTCCCCACAAATAAAACATGACCCTGAAAAGGGAATGGATCTGTCCTTTTGCCTGAGAGATTAAACGAAGTTTCGTTTTTGCACCTTCGGCCTTCGCAAAAAGCGAATGTCTCCAGATTTTCATCCATCTGCAGTCTCATCCGTTTTTCGGATTCCTGAGAGTTTTACTCCTTCGGCAGGCATCAAGCCACTTTCCTGCAGACTTCATCTGACATTATTAATTTTGAAGTATTTTACACAATTATATATATGAATGCAATAGCGTTTTGTCTAATTAGTCAGTCTGTATATTTCCGTGTATTTTTTCTCTAAATAATCGGCAAAATTACCTGCATCGAACGGTTCTTCCAGAACTCTTTCCAATACCTCTTCCGGAGTGTACAGCGATCCATATCTCCAGATTTTCTCTTTGTTCCAGGTATTGATCCGGCTAAAATCGCCTTTGCTCAGGTCACTGTCTACATCTACAGTCTCTTTCATTTTCTTCAGGAACTGTGCGCCATAAGCGCTTCCCAGTGCATAAGAAGGGAAATAGCCGATGCTGCCGCCGGACCAGTGGGAATCCTGCAGCACACCGTGTTTGTCGTCCGGTACATCGATGCCAAGATATTCTTTATACAAACGATTCCATTCTGCCGGGAAGTCTTTGACTGCCAGCTCACCTGCCATTGCTTTCTTTTCCAGTTCGTAGCGGATCATGACGTGAAGTGCATAAGTCACCTCATCGGCTTCCGTCCGGATCAGGGATGGCTCCACTTTGTTGATAGCTTTATAGAAATCTTCTGCAGATGCGTTTGCAAGAGCAGGATTACCCTCTCCCAGCAATTCTTTGACAGTTGGGAGAATAAAAGAGGTAAACGCTTTGCTTCTGGCCAGCAGATTCTCATAGAAGCGGCTCTGACTTTCATGAATTCCCATGGATACACCGCCGTCCAGTGTTGTATAAGCCAGATCCTCATCGGATGCCATATCATAAAGCGCATGTCCGCCTTCATGGATCACACTGAACATGGAGAATGAAAAGTTACTTTCATCATAACGGGTGGTGATCCTAACGTCCTCATGGGAACCGATGGACGTAGTAAACGGATGCTCGGTCGTCCCAAGGACACAGTGTCCCGGATCGATCCCCATCTGATTCATCAGGAAAGAAGACAGCTTTGCCTGCTTATCTTCCGGGAAATTACCGAATAAACAGCTGTCATCCACCTGTGGAGCAGCCTTGATCTTTTCCAGCAGCGGCACGATCCGCGCACGCAAAGTGGCAAAGAAAGCATCACAGATTTCTTTATTCAAGCCGTCTTCATACTGATCCAGCCAGTAATCATATGGGTCCTTTTCCGGCGCACAATAGCCGGCAAAACGGATATTGGTTTCAAAGATCTTCTCCAGGGTCGGACGAAATGCTTCAAAATCATTGTTCTCTTTCGCACTGCGCCACAGATCATAAGCGCCAGCCAGAAGACTGCGGTAAGCAATATACTCATCCATCGGGATCTTCTGCATCTGACGGATATCTTTTAAAAGCAGGAAGACCATCCGCTTTTCTTTCTGGTTCAACTCCTCTTTTCTATCATCCAGGAACTCCAGCATTTCGATGGTTTCTTTTCCGGTCGACAGCTGATAAAACTCGCTGCTCAAAATAGCAAGCGCATGTTCTCTGTTCTTTGCGGTTTTCTTTGGTGCACTGGTTGCCTCATCATAATAAATGAGCTCCATAGCATGCATATAGGCGCTCATCTTGCTCTGCAGTTCCATCAATTGTTTTTTTGCTTCGTTAATGTCCATGTTGTTTTCCTCCAATAAAATGGGAAGTCTATTTAGTTCCATCTCCTGGAAGGATATTTCCTTCCGCTACATTTTCTGTAATGATCTGACTGCACAGATCAAACAGCGCTTCGCTGCCGGCTTTCACTCTTGCCACGCGGTCACGCGCCTGTTTTTCTGTCACATCGTGATCCACCCATGCCAGTCCATTTCCCAAGTCGTTCATCAAGATCGGATGCAGAATATCCAGGCTCAAGGCAAATTTCGCTTCCTTTGTCTCACCCGCTTCATATTCATCCCAAAGCTCACGGATCCAATCGGCCTGATCATCCGGAAGAATATGAAAGATCCGCTCAGCGGCTTTCAGTTCTCTCTCCCGTTTTGTTTTATTTGCCTCCGGGTCATAGGCATAGGTATCTCCGGCATCGATCTCCACCATGTCATGGATCAGGACCAGCTGCATGACATGCAGCAGATCCACATCTTCATTGGCATATTCTTTCAGGACCATGGCCATGAGCGCCAGATGCCAGGAATGCTCTGCATCGTTTTCCTGTCGGGAAAGATTGCTGACATAAGTTTGACGGAATATATTCTTGATCTTATCGATCTCACTGATAAAGTCGATCTGCTGTTTCAGCCGGCTGTCGGCAATGGTGTTCTCGTTCACTTCAATACCCCCGCATACTTAGTCGGCCAGTAACAGTACACCGCTTTTCCTATAATCGCTTTTTTTGAAACAAAGTGATTGTCCCAGAAACGGCTGTCGTGAGAATTGCCCCGGTTATCGCCCATAACAAAATAATGTCCTTCCGGCACCGTGAACGGACCACAGTTGTAATTCTTTCCTTCGATCGGCCTCTCCCAGTAATCCGGATTGATATAATCCTCTTCCATTGCCACGCCGTCGATATATGTGATGCCGTCGATCATTTCTACGGTTTCTCCCGGAAGACCAACGATACGTTTTACAAAGATCTGTTTCGGATCATCCGGATAATGGAATACGATGATGTCTCCCCGGTCCGGTTTTTCAAACCAGTAGGAAAAACGAAGTCCGATCATCCTTGAATTGGTCATGATCGTCCTTTCCATGGAGCCGGACGGGACCGTGGAATTTACGATCACAAAAAAGTTGATGCATAATGCTGCTGCCAGAGCAATCACAATGACTACGACCCAATCCAAAACCACAAATAGTTTCGGATTCTTTGCTCTTTGCGCTTCTTTCCATTTTTTCCGTCGTTCCTTCGGGCTCAGAAGCTCTTCATCTTCCATTATGGTATTATAACCTTCTTTGTTTTCCTGATTCATGCAACCTCAATTTTTAATTCTTTATTATTTTTTCTTAGGGAAAATTAATATAAATTTAACATTTATCCCCATCATATTTATAGAAATTGTGGATAACTCCGTTTTTCTGCACACACCATATGTGGTTTGTTGCTTATTTTTCGGGCACAAGATTTGTCATTTCTTACTCTTTGACCATGATCTTAACAGCTCTCGAATGAATCCGGATATCCACATCTTTGTGTTTTCCACAGTCTTCGCCGTCAATCACCCACTGTACATCCGCATCCGATGTGAAGCGGATGCGCTTCGCCTTGAACTTGGAGACTACTTCGTTGGATTGATCCTTATCCGGACTCAGGAACATATTGATCACCTGCTTATTAAAATCCAGGATATTTTCCGGCCTTTTCAGCAGAGCCACTTCAAATAATCCATCCTGCAGATCAACTGTGCTTCCAGTTATGCCGCTGAACCCTCCTACGCTTAATGTATTAGTGACCATTCCCAGGTAATAGTCCCCTTCTACCGTATGGCTCTGTCCGTTTTCGTCTTGATACTCAATCTTAAGAAGATAGGATTCCATCTCGACCAGAGCCTTGATTCCCTCTCCAAGATAAGCACCATATCCGAAGATCCTTTTTGCCTCCTGCGGTGTAAAAGCGGACACGGCAGATAGTTTACCGAAAGACGCCACATAAGTAAAGAATGATTCATTCATACTGCCGATATCGGTTTCAAACGGTATCCCTCCGGCAGCCACTTTCATGGCCCCAGTCACCTGTCCCGGAATATGGTAGCTCCTGCCAGTATCATTGGTCGAACCGGTCGGAATAAAACCGATCGGTTTTCTTTTTTCTTCCGGAAGCTCCATCATGGCAGATACGATCTCACTCAACGTTCCATCTCCGCCTGCGCAGACGATGCGGTCGAACACATCAATGTTTTCCTGCACTTCCCGTTTTCCATCCAGAGGTCCTTTGGTCCGATATAAAGCGACTTGGAAGCCTTCCTGCTCGAAAATGTTTACAACCTCATCCAGATGATGCAGGATCCTGCCTTTTCCGGCATTCGGATTATAAACAAATAAGACTTTTCTCATTTCGTTAAATCTCTCTTGTGTACTCTTTTAACCAGTCTTTTAAATCCTCATCCACATAGGATTCGATCGTATCATAAACCAGCTTATGATATGCATTCAGAAGTTTCACATCTTCTTCGGTCAGATATTGTTTATCAATGCCGTCCAGATCGATCGGTATGAACGTCAGGTTTTCAAACTGCAGGAACGTGCCGTCTTCTGTTTCCATATAAGGTACAACGATCATCTCGTTCTCTGTACGGATGCCATATTTTCCTTCACGGTAAACACCTGGTTCATTTGTTACGACCATGCCCTCTTCAAACGGAGCAGACGGGCCTGACTCCTTGATCTCCCACTTAATGTTGTGCGGTCCCTCATGTACATTTAAAATATGTCCCACGCCATGTCCTGTTCCGCATTTATAATCCATGCCTTCTTTCCACATGACCTGGCGCGCGCTGTAATCCACGTTCTCTCCTCTGCATCCTTTGATGAACTTGGCATCCAGAAGACGCAGCATAGAAGCAGCTGTCAGGGTAAAGGCTTTTTTCTCCTCATCAGTCAGTTCTCCCAGCACAAAGGTTCTTGTAATATCTGTTGTCCCATCCTGGTACTGTCCGCCACTGTCTACCAGCAGCATGCCTTCTGCTTTGATTTCACTGGCCTTTCCCGGGACTGCAGCATAATGCATCATAGCAGCATTCTCTTTATAAGCAGCAATCGTTCCAAAGGAACGGTCCAGGAATTTGTCATCCTGTTTCCGAAGGCCGGTCAGGTATTCATCTACACTGATCTCATCCATCGGGATTTTCCCGGCATTCGTTTTCAGCCAATGCATAAATTTGATCACCGCCGCGCTGTCACGTTTTAAAGCTTCTTTCAAACAAGCTTTTTCCGTCTCATTCTTCTTTGCTTTCATCAATGTGGACGGGTTTTTGATATCAATAATAGAACAGCCCTGGTCTGCAAAATACCGATAGGTATCATAACTGATCCGGCTGGTATCCATCAGCACATTATCGAAGGTTACATCTTCGTTTTTATACCACTCTCTTCCGTACCCTTTTCCATTGGTGTAAAGATGTGAAATACCTCCGCTGATTAAAGCAAACGCATAGGCCACCGGATTGCAAGGCACATCGTTGGCACGGATATTGAAAGTCCAGGCAATATCATCCAATGAATTCAGGAAATAACCGTAAGAACCATTAAGGACTCCTTTCGGGTCTTCCTCAATTGCTTTCTCCAGTTCCACACGGATACGTTTCAGTTTGTCTTCGCTCTTTTCTCCGCAGACATCCAGCGGTACTTCCCAGATTTCCGAAAACTCCTGTGCCGGACGGTCTGTCCAGATCTCTCCGACCAGATCTCTGTTATAGATCACACCGGCTGCCTTACGGCTGATCTTTCTGGCAAACGCAGCATTCACAACAGAGCCGTCAAAGCCCAGCACCTTTCCTGCTGCCATATCTGTCACAAAAGCGGACGGTTCCGGTACATCCGGCTGTCCCCACTTCATCAGAATGATCTCACTGCCTTCCAGCTGATTGGCTGCCTGAATATAATAGCGGCCATCAGCAAACAGCCATGCCTGGTCTTTGGTTATGATCACATGGCCTGCCGATCCGGTAAACCCGGTCAGAAAACTGATGCAGCGGAAATGAGCTGCTACATATTCACTGTTATGGCAGTCACTCATCGGAATGTAATAAACATCGATTCCTGCGGATGCCATTAATTGTCTGATTTGTTTGATTCTTTCGTTTACTTCGCTCATGATTATCCCCTTATCAGATCCATTATTACTTCGTTTGCCAGCAGGATCCCTGCTGCTGCCACTGTCGTTACCAGCGAACCGATCTTCTCTGTCGCTCCTTCCGGCCGGGCAGCCGGTTCGGTGGAAAAAACGACTTTTACATTTTCAATTCCTCTAACTTTTAATTCTTTCCGCATGACCTTTGCCAGCGGGCAGACACTTGTCTGTGCAATATCGCTGACATGAAAAGCCGTCGGATCTTTTTTATTGCCAGCACCCATACAGCTGATGACAGGAACATCTGCTTTTTTTGCCTGTTCGATGAGTGAAAGTTTTGCAGTAACCGTATCGATCGCATCAATGACATAATCAAAAACAGTAAAATCAATCTCGCCTGCTTTTTCCGGAAGATAAAACATCTGGTGAATGTTGATCTTCAGATCCGGACGGATAGATAAAGCCCTCTCTTTGGCCACTTCTGTTTTATCCCTTCCAAGAACATTTGTGGTGGAAAGCAGCTGTCGGTTCAGGTTGGATACATCAAAGACATCTCCGTCATACAGATCCAGTTCTCCAACTCCTGCGCGCACTAGTGCTTCCAGGCAATAGCCCCCAACACCGCCCAATCCGAACAAAGCAACATGCGATGCTTTTAATTTTTCGATTGCCGCATCTCCCAGGATAAGTCTTGTCCTGGTATCAATCTCACTCATTCTTTATTCTTAGCCCAGAATTCTGCTGTCTTCACAGCCCGGTTCCAGCCTTTGATCCTTTCTTCTCTTTCCTTCTTCTCCATTACCGGTTTAAAGATGCGGTCTGTCTTTTGGTTATTGATCAGCTCCTCTTCATTTTTCCAGTAACCGGTGGTCAGCCCTGCCAGATAAGCAGCTCCCAATGCGGTCGTCTCTACCATCTTCGGACGCTCGATCACAGTATCTACAATATCTGACTGGAACTGCATCAACAGATTGTTATGGCTGGCACCGCCATCCACTTTCAAAGAATTTAAAGGACAGCCTGCATCTGCTTCCATTGCCCTGATCACATCGTGTGTCTGATATGCAATTGATTCCAGGCAGGCTCGTGAAAGGTTGTTCTTATTAAATCCCCGGGTGATGCCGACCAGCGTGCCTCTTGCATCCTGATCCCAATATGGCGCACCAAGTCCGGTAAATGCCGGAACAAAATATGCTCCCAGTGTATCTGCCACAGCCTCTGCGCTCTTTTCGCTGGCACTGGCTTTCCGTACGACTTCCATCTCATCACGCAGCCATTGGATCACGGCCCCGCCAATAAAGATGCTGCCTTCCAGCACATAATCCACTTTTTCGCTCCTGCCGGCTGCAATGGTCGTCAGCAGTCCATTTTTGGAGCGTATAGCTTTTTCCCCAGTATTCATCAGCAGGAAACAGCCAGTCCCATATGTGTTTTTGACATCTCCTTTATGGAATCCGCAAAGGCCAAACAGGGAGGACTGCTGGTCACCGGCCACGCCGGCGATCGGGATCTCACCATTGACAATGAACGGATCCGCATATCCAAACAGATAGCCCGAAGGATGGACCTCCGGAAGCATGCTCTCCGGAATGCGGAAATACTCCAGGATCTCCTTATCCCAGCGGAGCTTGCGGATATCAAAAAGCATCGTTCGTGATGCGTTTGTATAGTCAGTTGCATGGATGGTACCGCCGCTCAATTTCCACATCAGCCAGGTATCGATCGTTCCAAAAAGAAGATCTCCTGCTTCTGCTGCAGCTCTGGCACCTTTTACGTTGTCCAGTATCCATTGAATCTTGGATGCGCTGAAATAAGCATCCGGGATCAGTCCTGTCCGCTGCCGGATCTTTTTCTGCATGTCAGCTGGAATGGCATCGATGATCGGTGCAGTCCTGCGGCACTGCCAGACAATGGCATTGTAAACAGGTTCTCCTGTCTTTTTATTCCAGACGACTGTCGTTTCTCTCTGGTTGGTAATGCCGATACCCGCAATATTTTCTGCTTTTGCTCCGATCTTTGCCATCGCCTCGATCGCTACAGAAGCCTGCGTCGACCAGATTTCCATCGGATCATGCTCCACCCAGCCCGGCTTAGGATAGATCTGCGGGAATTCTCTCTGACTGACGCTTTTGATCTCGCCTTTTTTATTAAACAGGATACAGCGGGAACTGGTCGTCCCCTGATCAAGAGCCATGATATATTTCATTGTGATGTACCTCCGAATACAGTATTGATTATTATAGCATATTTTCCGGGAACGAAATATGAAATGTATATAAAAAGGAGACCGTTTCCGGTCTCCCATTTCGTGATGATTTTTATTATTATTTCAAAAATCCGGCGATGATCTCCTGCTCTGCCTCTTCTTCAGTCAGACCCAGTGTCATCAGTTTGATCAGCTGTTCTCCGGCAATCCGTCCGATAGCTGCCTCATGGATCAGAGCCGCATCCAGATCGTTTGCCACGATTTCCGGTGATGCAGAGATCTTTGCATTGTCCATAATAATGGCATCGCATTCCGTATGGGATGCACATTTAGCATTTCCGGTAATGTTTGCCGTGAAGGTCTGTGTGGAATCATCCTTTGCTACAGCACGGCTGATCAGATCACAGCTGGAATCTACTCCATCCATAACAACGGTAAAGATGGCATCCGCATGCTGGTCTTTATGTGTCATCAGCTTATCGCGAACGACCAGTTTGCTTCCTTCGCCGCGGATAAAGGCTTTGGTATCGCGCACAGTATCATCAATCCCTTTGATCTGGGTGGTCTCCATCTCCATGTACCCGCCCTCTTCAATCTCTACGATCGTAGTCGGATTCATGATATTCTTTCCATCCGCATTTGGTTCATTCTCGCCATAGTGCTTTTCAATGTATTTCACGCGTGCATTTTTGCCTACATGGAATGTATGAATGCCGTCATGCTGGCTGGTCTGATCTCCACAATTGTGGATGCCGCAGCCGGCAACGATGGTCACATCTGCGTCATCCCCGATAAAGAAATCATTATAGACGAGATCCTTCAGTCCGCTCTCACTGATGATGACCGGAATATGAACACTCTCGTTTTTGGTACCCGGCTTGATTATGATATCAATGCCCGGCTTGTCTTCTTTTGTAACGATATCAATATTGGCCGTCGTATTCCGTTCGCCAAGCTGTCCGTTTGCGCGGATGTTATAGGCTCCTTCCGGAACTTCATGAATATCTGCGACTGTCGCCAAAAGATCTTTTTGTATCTGATCCATTCTGCTCTCTTTCTATCTTTTACTGATAATACCGGCAGCCTTCCATTCCTTTTAAAAGCTCCGGCAGGATCTCATCTTTTTTGCTGAATGCAGCAACTTCTCCGTTATTGATCACTGCGATCTCATCTGCAATATCAAGGATACGCTCCTGATGGCTGATGATCAGAATGTTGCGGTTGGCATCGCTGCGCATTTTTTCAAACACTTTGATCAGATTGGAAAAACTCCAGAGATCAATTCCTGCTTCCGGCTCATCCAGAATGCAGAGTTTTGTGTTTCTGGCGATCAGCTGTGCGATCTCGATCCGCTTTAACTCGCCTCCGGATAAACTGCCGTCTACATCACGGTCAATATAATCCCGCGCGCAAAGCCCGACCTCACTCAAATAAGCGCAGGCCTGCGCGATCGTCGTTTCTTTTCCGGCAGCCAGTGTCATCAGATCTTTTACTTTGATACCTTTAAAACGCACCGGTGACTGGAATGCGAAACTGATTCCCAGTTTTGCACGATCTGTGATGGACATATCTGTGATATCCGTACCGTCAAAAATGATCTGGCCGGATGTCGGGCGGTAGATTCCCGCGATCAGTTTAGCCAACGTGGATTTGCCACCACCATTTGGTCCGGTGATGGCAATAAATTTGTTATCTTCTATCGTCAGCGAGATATTGTTAATGATCTCTTTTTCTGCATTGTTATCATCTGTGACGGAGAAGCAGAGGTTTTTCAGTTCTAACATGTCACTCTCCTAGAAGTAAATTACAAAGCCCTTGCCGTCTCTTGCTTCCACGCGGGCTGCTGCGCCATTGATCATAACGAACTGCGGTCCTTTGTGGCCGATGTCGGCATCCATAATGATCGGAATGTCCAGATCGCCCAAACGCTCTTCCAGTACTTCTGCATAGGACGGAAGCGTTCTTCCTTCGAACGTCTGTGTCTGATAATACATTGGTCTTCCGAACAGAATACCTCTTGCACCCTCAAAGAATCCTAAAGATCTCATTTTCCAGAGACCTTCCATCATCTGCTCAAAGCCAAGGTCGAAGCTCTCCAGATACCAGATGATACCATCTTTCTTATAACGGTCGATAAAGTCCATCGTGCCGTCATATGGCGTACCGATCAGATTCAAGATGACATCCATACATCCGCCTAAAAGACGTCCCTGGAACAGGGCATTCTTGCCATCCAGTGTTCTCCAGCAGACCGGTTTATCTTTGGAGTATCCTTCCAGACCGGTCACGCGCTCTTTGAAGCCGTCCTGATACATGTCAAAGCTTTCCTGGATTTTGACGCTGCCCGTCAGAACGCCGAGGCTCCTTTTTACACTCTCATCCCATGGCTCCATTCCGAAATCAGAAAAGTTGCATCCATAAGCCGTTGCAATATCTGCCTTGGTTGCAAGATAATACAGGATCGCGGTATTGTCTGAATAACCCTGGATCCACTTTGGATTTGCCTTGAATAGATCAAGGTCGATATATGGCAGCATCTCCATCTGGAAATCACCGCCGCTTGCGCTGATGATCGCCTTAACTTTTTCTTCTACAAGCAAAGCGTTAAACTCTAATGCTTTTTCTTCTCCGCTTCCGCTTCTGCCGAATTTATCTGCCGGCTGAAAAACGTTATTGGTAAAGGCTGCTCCAAAACCTGCCCTTGCGATCTGGTTAGCCGCATGGTTAAAACGATACTGATCTAACGGATCATCGATCGGATGGCTGAGTGCTGTAACACCGATCCAGTCTCCTTTTTGCAACAACTTAGGAAATATCATTGTTCTGGCTTCCTTTCATTTTTTGATAAAGATACAGAGTAATTCTATCAGCATTGTTTAAAATAATCAATGAAGATTTCGTATTGTATAACCTCCCCTGAAAACGATTCTATGTTATAATGCAAATGATGATATTTGGAAAGGAGAAGATATATGGAAGACTTTGTAATGAATAAAGAGGGGAAATATGGCTACCTGTTTGTACAGGATCTTTCCGGTGCTCCGGAAGATAGAAAATCAGAAGAAGCACTGGCCAGATACCGTGCCTTCGGAGAGCGTCAGCTTTGGATCGATGGCAACTGTGTTCCTGGTTCCTTCCAGATGAATACCTGCTTCTGGATGAAGCCAAATGCTGATATGATCCGCAACAGCCCGGGCAGCCAGGTCGGCCAGCCGCATCATCATCCATATCCGGAGATCTTAGGATTTGTCGGAACAGATCCGGAGAATCCGCTGGAGCTTGGCGGCACGGTAGAATTCTGGATCGATGGCGAATGCCACCATCTTACAAAATCCACGATGGTATACATCCCGCCAAATCTGCCTCACTGCCCGCTGATGACGATCGAGCAGGGTGACAAGCCGATCTTTCATTTTTCAGTCGTCCTGAATGACACCTATGGCTACGAGCGTGATGACGAAGAGAAATAATTTGCCAGATGAACTAAAAAAGTGACCTGATTCAAGGGAGTGTCCCAACAGGTCACTTTTTTTGTTTCTTCGGGTGACCCAAATTGAGAGTCGCGTCCATTAGGTCACGCATTTTTGATATCTCCTGTGACCCAAAAAGAAGTCCCCTCATAATAGGTCACAGATTTTTGTTGTTTTGAGTGACCCATTCTCTGGTGCCGCTTCTTTGGGTCACAGGTTTTTCGCTTTTTGAGTGACCTAATCTCTGGGTCCCACACAGCAGGTCACGGATTTCTGTCAATTTACGTGACCCAAATCATAACATGCTCTATTTAGGTCACATGCACTACCAGTTTTTAGTGACCTAAATGAAGTTCCTGTTTCATTGGGTCACTTTTCTTTTCGTAAAAAGTGACCCAGATGAAAGGCAATTCTATCTGGGTCACAATAATACTCTGCTAAAAAAGCTATCTCATTTCTTCGATAGAACCTAAATGGAAGGTGCTCCCAAATAGGTCACTTTTTAGATAACCAACGGAATCTCGCGGGCAAGCACCGTGGAATACAGGCAAGCTTCTTTTACTTTCTTCCCGGTTGCCTTTTCGATCGCATCTTTATAAGCTTTCTGCTGCTTGGAATAATGTTCAACAAAATAGGTTTCATCTTTCTGGCGGTCTGTCTTGTAGTCCACAAGCACGACATCCCCATCCTCTTCAAAGAAGGCATCGATGATACCCTGGATCAGACGAAGCTCTCCGTTTTCTTCCACGCCCATAACAAACTGCTGCTCCCTGCGCAGCGTTCCTGCTTCGTATGCCTTCTGCATGCGCTGCCCAAGTGATGATAAAAGGAAGTTTGCGACCTCCTCTGCTTTCACCAAAGCAGCCTGCTCTTTTGACAGATGACCATCCTGCACAAAGGAAGTGATCTGTGCTGCAACATCTGTATTAGAAAGATCCAGCAGCTCAAACACTTTATGATAAGCCGTTCCACGCTCACTTCCTACGGCTGCTCCGCGTTCTTCATATCCATTGAATTCAATGACTTCTTCCGAGTTCTCCTGATCCGCCGTTTCATCCAGCTGGGATGCCGATAGCTTGACTCTTGTCCTGGTCGCTTCCTCAAATGGATAGGTATACTGAAGAGAGGATAAAATCTGTTCATCCGGTTCGCTCTGTTTGGTAATGACTGCCGCAATCATGTCCTTTTTGTCCAAAACGGAAAGGAGCTCCTCTACACGCTCTGCTTCCACAAACTCCGCACTCTTTTGTGTTAAAAGATAGTTATCGTATCCTGCTGCCGTTAAACAGTCCCCCAGCAGATACAGATGACAGCTGTCTTTCATGATCGCCTCGCTGCTTAAAACAGAAACCGGCTTCAGCTCCGCTTTCATTACATCCCAGTTTTCCCAGCGTTTTGACTGACCGTTCTTGCCACCGGTGATGATCAGCTTTTCTTTTGCCCGGGTCAGCGCTACATAAAGCAGCCGCATTTCTTCTGCATAAAGAGAGCGTTTTTTCTGCTCTATGATCGTCTCCATTAAGACCGTCCGGCGTTTTGTTTTATCTTCGATATTTCTGTATTCCATGCCGATCCCCAGTTCCGCATCCAGAATGATCGGCTCCTTAAAGTCATTTTCGTTATATTTCTTCCCAGCATCCGCCAGAAAGACGACTGGAAATTCCAGACCTTTGGATTTATGGATCGTCATCAGCTGGACGGCGTTCTGCTCTGCGTCCGGTGTTTGAGCCTGACCGAAATCCATATCATTTTTCTGCATTTCCTCAATGTAGCGGATAAAATGGAAGAGTCCGGTATAAGATCCGTTGGAAAAGTTCACGGCAAGATTTTTCAGGAAATCCATGTTGGCCTTCCGCTGTTCTCCCTGCGGCATCGCTGTGATCATGTGGTAAAGGCCGGAATCATCCAAAACTGTCTCCAGAAAAGCAACCATTCCCAGAAAACCGCTTTTTGCTCTCCATGTTTCATACTTAGAAAGGAATGTCGATAATCTTTCATCCTGTTTGGCTGCCTGCAGACATGCTTCATACACACAGAATGATTCTTTTTCAAAGCGCGTCTTCAGCAAAGCCAGATCATTTGCAGACAAGCCTACGATCGGGCTGGTCAAAACAGCTGTAAACGGAATATCCTGATACGGGTTATCAATGATCCGCAAAAGGTTCAAAGTCAGTTTCACTTCCAGCGTGTCAAAGAATCCTTTTCCGGACGCCTTGATGACAGGGATCTTCCGGTCGGCAAGCATCTGCTCTAACTGCGGATGATCCGTTGTCCGGGTGAGGATCGCAATATCACCGTAGGAAAAATGCCCTTCTGCAACCAACTGCTCGATACGAGTTGTGATCTCATAACTTTCTGCCAGTTTTACGCTCTCGCCGCTCCCTTCGATCATCACGATCTCGGTCTGCGCATCATATGAAACTTCCGCCTTCGCGTCATCTCTCCCCGCATCCAGCGCGTTGCCGTCAGCGTAATCGATCCCGCCCACTTCCGGGATCATGATCTGACGGAAGATAAAGTTGGTAAAGTCGATGACTTCCTGACGGCTTCGATAGTTTTTATCAAAAATGATCCGCTCTCCGCCTTCTGCTTTTCCGTAAGCGTTATATTTTTCCAGGAACAGATCCGGGCAGGCCAGACGGAATGCGTAAATACTTTGTTTTACATCTCCGACCATAAAAACATCCGGTCTTCCAAAACGTTCTGCGGAAAGAGCTGAAAGAAGGACTTCCTGCAGATGGTTGGTATCCTGGTATTCATCCACGATGATCTCATTAGTGCTCTGTGCCAGAAGATCTGCCGTCTGGGTGTAGTGCGGCATACCTTCTTCATCAAACTGTACCAGCACGTCGATCGCATAATGTGCCACATCTGAAAATCCGGCGATCTTTTTCTCTTTTTTGACTTCCCTGAAACGGTCGGAGAACTCCTGCGTAAGGATAGCAAGTTCTGCAGCAACGCGGGCACTCTTTCCCATATCTACAAACAGTTCCTCATATGGACGGTAGAAATAACGCTCGCCAAGATCCTTCAGAATCTGACGGATCTCGTCGTATAGTTCTTTCGCTCTTTTTTTGAGTGCAGAATCAATATCCTTATCAGACTGCGCAGCCAGCCTCTTCCAGTTATCCAGGACCACGTGGATCTTCGTTTCCATCTCTGAGATTGGAGAAGATAAGACTTCTGCTAGCAGCGGAAGAAGCGGTTCAAAGTTCCCGCGGTATTTTTCCGGTCCGAGATCCATATCACAGAGGGATAATCCCTCCTGGCACATCACATAAGCGGATTGTGCTTTGGAGCGGACGATGGTTTCGAATGTCATCATCCACGCGTTGCCCTCCGTTCCCGGATCCACTTCCCCTGCAGCCGCGTTCTGGTAAGGCAGGACTGCTTTCTTCAGCCATCTTTCCGGATCCGGATGGCTCTGCGCAAATGTATATAAGCTCTGGATCAAGGACTCTATCTTCACATCCGATTTATCCGTATAGTAGCTGACAAATGTCAGAAAATCCTCATCAGGATCCTGGTATTTTTCTTCCAGGAATGCCTGCAGCACATCAGCCTGCAGCATGCGCAGTTCCGCTTCATCTGCAATTCGGAACGTCGGGTCCAGATCCAGATACTGAAAATGATCCCTGACGATATCCAGACAAAGAGAATCGATCGTACAGATCCTTGCGCTGTGTGTTTTCATCAATTGCCGGCGCAAATGTTCATTCAATGCAGCATCATCCGCAGAATCTGCAATGGCTTTTCGGATGCGGGTATGAATCTTTTCTTTCATGCTGGATGCAGCTGCCCGGGTGAACGTCATAATGATCAGATCATCAATGGAAATGCGGTCCTCGATGATCTTTTTCAGCACGCGCTCCACCAGGACCGTGGTCTTTCCAGACCCGGCCGCTGCGGAGACAAGGATGTTTGATCCCTGTTTTTCTATGGCGCTTTTCTGCGCATCATTCAGACGGAGCTCTTCCATATAATTCTCTTTCGCAATCCGCTGTAGTCATTTCGTTCTTTTCTTTCCAATCGGTCCCGTATCTTCCAGCTTCAAACCGGCAGATATCCTTAAAATCGCAATAGCGGCATCCATTATCCGCGTTGGACCTGTAGAAAGGTTCAATATCCACACAGCCGTCTTTGATCTTTTGGCTGACGTCCGTTATTTTGTCCCGGACAAACCTCAGGAGATGCTCAAACTCAGCGTCATTTGCGATCTGACTGTTCTTACTGTATCCGCTGTTGGTTAATGTCACATTGACAATATGACTCTTTTTATTGTCCGGAGAAAGTGTCTGATCAGCTGCTTCGATCATACCTTCCTCACAGGAAGTCAGACCGCTCATCCGGAATTTGTCTTCGCCGTTTTCCGTATCATCCGTAAACCGATCGTTGATCAGATAATAATAGACGCCTCCCGGACGGACTGTTTTATCAGGGTTATCTTCTTTCACTTTTTCCATAGCTGCAGACAGATAAGCCACCAACTGCAGCTGCAGTCCGGAATAAATATCCTGCACATTAAACTTCTTTGCCCCGGATTTGTAGTCGATGATCCGCACAAAGATATCCTCTGCATCATACAGATCGATCCGGTCAATCTTTCCGGTAAAGCGGACATCATTTCCGATATCTTCCCCAAAGGAGTATTCAAATGCATCCGGCTCAAAGAGCCCTGCTTTCACCTGTGCGCGAAGCACATCCGTTGTTTTCTGTGTTACCTGGCGAATCCGTTCTGTTAAAAACTCATATCGTTTGCTGCTGAAGAGGACATCATTTTTCATATCCTCCAGAGCCTCGTCTACACAGGCATTGGTGATCCGAATGTTGTCTTCATCCGAGATCTCCCTGAAGCTCGTCTGTTCCTCCTGCAGCTTCTGTCCGTATTTTTCCAGCGCAGCGTGATACAGCGTTCCCATATCCGCTGCTTCTACCTGATACTCCGGACGTTTCTGAATCCGCAGTCCGTAATTCAGGAAATGCTTAAATGCACATTCATTGAAGCTTTCGTAACGGCTGACACTTCCCCTTAGCACATCCCCATACAAGTCTTTTGCCACCTGTGCATCCAGTGCAGTCTGTTTATTGGTAAAGAATGCACCGTCCACAATGGTACGAACTGCTGCCGGATCTGCCTTTGCAAAATAAGAAAGAAGGTTTTGTGTATCCGGATCGATCGTCTCTTCTTTTTCCGCAAAGGAGCGCATCTTTCCGGCCAGATCTCGCAGGGCGTCCTGCTTCCAGTTCACAGAAGGAAGGCTGGCCGGCTGAATCTCTACAGGTGTACCGAAAAGATCTGCAAGATCTTCCAGCACGTAGGAAGGCCGCAGCTGATCTCCGGAAGAGGAATAGCTTGCATAGGTCAGATATAAAAGATCCTGCGGTTTATGCAGCATCAGGTAAAGATAAAACTGCTGCGTATAAAGATCTTCTTCCACCGTCGGAGCGATCTCAAAATTCTCCCGGAGCAGTGCCCTCTCTCTTTGTGTGAAAAGGCCTGTATTGGATGATGCCTTAGGAATCTTCCCATCGTTCACACCAATGAAGAACAGCGCACGGATCTTATCCAGACGGGTACGGGTCAGGTCACCGAACGTAACAGCATCCAGCGACGGCGGGATAATGCCGATCTTCACTTCCTGCAGCGCATTCTCCAGAACCTCTCTGTATTCTGATACCGTAACCGGCGCTTCGCCTAAAAGCAGTGTGATCTGCTCCAGTAATTCGATCAGTAATTTATATATCTGTTCATATTCTTTTGCTTCTGCTAAAAGGCCTTCTTCATTCAGGCCGCGTGCGATTTCTGCCATCTGCTCCTGCAAGTGATAACGTTCGCACAGACTAAGCAGAAGCGTCTGGAAATCCCTTGCCTTCAGATCTGCTGCCGATGCACGGAAATAAAAATCCCTTATCCCGTCATAAAACATCTGCCGGATCTGATTGATCTGCTCCAGATCATGATCATCATTATTTTTGGTAAATGGATTTGAAAAAGCCCTGTTTCCGCGGATGCCGAACTCCAGACAGTAATTCTCCAGTAATCCGACCTCATCCGGCTTAAGGTCTGTCAGATGTGTCTTTAAAAAACCAAAAACAGCATCATAGGCAAACCGCTCTTCCACAAGACGCAGCGCCCCCATGAAAAACCGCGCCAAAACATCTTCTGTCACAGAGGATTTGTAATCGATAAAGACGGAGATATCCGCTTCGTCAAAGACTTCACGGACCGGAATATAATATCCTTCCACATCTCCGGTGATGACTGCGATGTCGCGGAACCGGTACCCTTCCTCGCGGACCAGACGCAGGATCTCTTTTGCGGTAAAGAGCACCTCCTCATTGGCATTTGCTGCCTGATAGGAAAAAATCTGCGGCGCTGTAATGTTTTCATCCACGACTACAATGTCAGGAAGGATCTCTGTCTGTGCCGCCCTGGCACATTCTTTCAGGCGGAAATAAGTTTGATTGCTGAGATAAAACAGGTCGATTTCTTTGATATTGGCATCAATTTTATCTTCCGGCAGTGTCAGGGAAATATTCACATCTTTGGCCGCCTTCAGCATGCTGGTCAAAAGCCTGTACTGGATTGGCGTAAACCCGGTAAACCCATCCAGATAAATATGGGAATCTTTGATCTTACCAGACTGCTGCGCCACTTTGGCAAAAAGATCCAGGACCTCTTCTGCGGCCTGATATTGTCCTTTGATTGTTTCGTTGAATTTGCGGAGCACCAGACGGATGTCTCCGAGTTTATGGAACAGCAGGAGATTCCCTTTTTCCTGTGCGCTTTCCTGCATCAGGAACAGCTGGTCATCATCCATGCCGTATTGTTTTAATTCCGTTATGACCGATTTGATCTCTTCTGCAAAACCGGTCAGATGTATTTTATTTTTATAAACGGTCAGATCGTCCTGCAGTTCTTTTAAGACTTTCCGCAGGATCAGCATCTTGCCGATATCATCCAGGACATGGCTGTCATCGATCCCCAGTTCAGAAAAAACCACATGTGCCAGACGGTCAAAACTGACAACATCTATGTTCATGGCGGCATGCGCCGGATGCAGTTTGACCACATCTTTCTGCATCTTGAGCGTTGCCTGTTCCGGAACGATCACAAAGAATCTTTCATCCGGCTGGGCAGTCGCATGTTTCACCATATGCTGAACCAGTGTATGCGATTTTCCGGAGTTGGTATCTCCGATCAGGATCTGTAATGACATTTAAATGTAACCCATCGATCGCAGGATCATAATAAAGAGGGTCAGTGTGACAGAGGAGAAAAGCGTAGTCAGTACCACGGCGCTGGAAGTGATGGTCCCCTCATAGCCATATTGTTTTGCCATGATAAAGCAGGAAGGTGTCGTCGGGCCTGCCAGCATCACCAGGATCGCCACCAATTTATCGGTATAAAAGCCCATTAGGATCGCGATAGGCACAAACACAAGTGGAAGAAGGATTATCTTGACAGCTGCTGCCAGGGAGCTTTTTTTAAGGCTCTTGAATGCATTTTTGAAGCTGAATTCTCCGCCGATGCAGATGACAGCCAGAGGCGTTGCGATCCGGGCCACGTAATTGAGCGACGTATCAATGATGGTCGGAAATTTGATGTTGATCAAAGAGGCCACAAGACCTAAAATTACGCCGATCAGGATTGGGTTCGTAATGATTCCCTTCAGCGCTCTCTGGATGTTCTTTTCTCCTTTTTTATTGATCGGAGACTCTGTCTGCAGGACAATGACCGCATATACGTTATAAAGCGGCACAGCGCCTAACACCATCATGCCGGCCATGCCGGTGGTTCCATAGATATTCTGGATCAGTGCAAGTCCCAAAACTGCCGTACTGCTCCGGTAACATGCCTGAACAAATTCTCCGACACTGTTTTTATCCTTCATAAAGAGCTTTGTCAGGATCCAGGCTCCGAAAAAGCCAATTGTTGTGGAACCGGCGCAGAACAGGACAAACTTCAGGTCAAAGGTGTCTTTGAAATTCTTGGATGCAAGGTCCGTAAAAAGAAGGACCGGCAACGTGATTGTAAAGTTGAACTTATTCGCTGCTGCCAGAAATCCATCTGTTAAAATGTTCACTCTTTTCAGGAAATATCCCAGCGCAATCATGATAAACAACGGAATTGTTGCGTTCAGCGCGAATACCAGATTACTGCCCATTTGCCCTCTCTTTGAAAAAATAAGCCAGATGAAATCCAGCTTTTCTTCCCTGTTTTTTAGTTAAAATAAGTGTATCTCGGTGTAGATTAATTGTCAAATTTAATATATAATGGTGGTTAATTTTAAACCTGTCTCCAAGTGAAACGAGGAGGCTCTACTAAAAAGGAGATGAAAACATGAAAAGAACAGAGATTGTCAGGTTATTCAAAGAGGCGCCGGAAGACGGGTCCTTTGTGACAGTTGCCGGCTGGGTCAAAACATCCAGAGAATCCAAGAACGTTGGTTTCCTGGAGCTGAATGATGGAAGCTGCTTCGCAAATCTGCAGATCATCATCGATGCTGCCCGCTTTGATAATTTTAAGGAACTGGCAAATCTTTCTGTTGGAAGTGCTGTCGTTGTAGAAGGAAAGGTTGTTCTGACCCCGGAGGCCAAACAGCCGTTGGAGATCCACGCAGATGCCATTTCCATCGAAGGCGACTGTGAGAGCGATTACCCGCTGCAGAAAAAGCGCCACTCGCTGGAATTTTTACGTACGATCCCGCATCTTCGGGCACGTTCCAATACATTCAATGCCGTATTCCGCGTCCGGAGTGAGGCCGCTTTTGCGCTGCATAAATTCTTTAACGAGAACGGATTTGTCTATGTACATACACCGCTGATCACCGGAAGCGATTGCGAAGGCGCCGGCGAAATGTTCCGTGTCACCACGCTGGATCCGAAAGATCCTCCGTTGGATGAAAACGGAAACGTGGATTTCTCAAAAGACTTCTTCGGACAGGAGACCAACCTGACGGTGTCCGGACAGCTGGAGGGCGAAAGCATGGCTTTGGCCTTTGGCAAGATCTACACCTTTGGACCGACCTTCCGTGCAGAGAACTCCAACACACCGCGTCATGCTGCAGAGTTCTGGATGCTGGAGCCGGAAATGGCTTTTGCAGACCTGACGGATTATATGGATACCGCCGAGGCCATGATCAAATATGTGGTCAAATATCTGCTGGAGAAATGTCCGGATGAACTGGCCTTCTTCAACAACTTTTATGATAAAGGACTGGTGGAGCGTCTGACCAATCTGGCAAATGCAGATTTTGCCCGCGTCAGCTATACAGAAGCAGTCGAAATCCTGAAACAGCACAATGATGAGTTTGAGTATAAAGTTGACTGGGGAACAGATCTGCAGACGGAGCATGAACGCTACCTCACAGAAAAGATCTATCAGAAACCGGTCTTCGTTACGGACTATCCGAAGGAGATCAAATCCTTCTATATGCGCATCAATGAGGATGGCAAGACGGTTGCTGCAGCTGATATGCTGGTACCGGGTGTCGGCGAGCTGATCGGCGGCAGCCAGAGAGAGGAACGCAAAGAGATCCTTGCACAGCGTATCCAGGAGTGCGGTCTCAATGCTGATGATTACAAGTGGTACATGGATCTGCGCCGCTACGGCAGTGCAAAGCATGCCGGCTACGGCCTTGGTTTTGAGCGCCTGATCATGTACGTGACCGGCATCGGCAACATCCGCGACGTGGAGATCTATCCGCGTACCGCCGGAAAATTGGTATAAACTATATCGTTCATCTAATTTGGCCTATGGAGACACCCGTTTCCATAGGCCTTTTTGTTTTCTGATATAGCCCCTCTGCACCTGCCCTAAGCTCCTATGTGCCGAAAGTTCTTTATGGAAAGCGCGTCCAGACAGAACCCGAGTCATGAGTGTGGGCAGGTGCAGAGGGGTTATTCGAATCAAAAAAGGGCCCGGAAACTCCGGGCCCAATCATAAATCAGTTATTATTTCACTTTTGCTTCCAGCTCGCCGTCAGCTCCGACGTCGATCAGGATGACATCGTCCGGCTTCAGGTTGCCTTCCAGGATCATCCTTGCCGCCAGGGTTGTGACATTCTTCTGCAGGAACCTCTTCAGCGGACGGGCACCATATGCCGGATCATAAGACCGGTCAGTCACCAGTTCTTTCGCCGCATCCGTCAGTTCAATTGACAGCTGCTTCTCTGCAACCAGTTTGTTGATGGCTGTCATCTGCAGATCGATGATTGCAGCCACGTTCTCCTTAGTCAATGGCTTAAAGAGGATGATCTCATCAAGCCTGTTCAGGAATTCTGGACGGAAGTTGCTGCGCAGCTGACCCATGACCATTTCTTCTGCAACTACACTGATATTGCCATCTTCATCAATGCCATCCAGCAGATACTGGGAACCCAGGTTACTGGTCAGGATGATAATGGTATTCTTAAAGTCTACAGTCCGTCCCTGCGAATCTGTAATACGGCCGTCATCCAGCACCTGCAGTAAAACGTTGAAAACATCCGGATGTGCTTTTTCCACTTCATCAAAGAGGACAACTGAATACGGTTTCCTGCGGACGGCTTCTGTCAGCTGGCCGCCTTCATCATATCCCACGTATCCCGGAGGCGCTCCGATCAGACGGGAGACGGAGTGTTTCTCCATATACTCACTCATATCGATACGGACGATGTTGCCTTCGTCATCAAACAGAGCTTCTGCCAGTGCTTTTGCCAGCTCTGTTTTGCCGACACCGGTCGGTCCAAGGAAAAGGAATGATCCGATCGGTCTGCCCGGCTCTTTGATGCCTGCTTTTGACCGCCAGATCGCATCCACGATCCTGCTGACCGCTTCATCCTGTCCAATGACCCTTTTATGAAGGATATCACTCAGATTCAGGATCTTTGCTCTTTCTGTCTCGTTCAGTTTGGATACCGGAATGCCGGTCCAACGGGAGACGATCCGGGCGATTTCTTCATCTGTTACTGCCTGTCTGACTAGCGACAGATCCCGCTCGCTGACTTTTGCCTCTTCTTCTGCCAGCTGTTTCTGAGCTTCCGGCAATTCACCATAAAGGATCTGGCCGGCTCTCTCATAATTATTCTCTCTCTGCGCGATCTCTGCCTCGTTGTTCAGTTCTTCAATCTTTGCACGCAGAGCAGAAAGATTCTCCACGGCTGCCTTTTCATTTTCCCACTGAGCAACCTGTGCATTGAATTCATCCTTCGTTTCTGCCAGATCTCTCTGCAGTTCTTCCAGACGTTCCTGGCTGAGACGGTCAGTCTCTTTCTTTAATGCCGCCTCTTCGATTTCCATCTGCATCACTTTCCGGCGAAGTTCATCCAGCTCTGCAGGCATGGAATCCAGCTCTGTCTTAATAGAAGCGCAGGCTTCATCCACCAGGTCGATCGCTTTATCCGGCAGGAACCGGTCTGTGATGTATCTGTCAGAGAGCATCGCTGCGGAAACCAGTGCGGAGTCCGTGATCTTTACGCCGTGATAGTTCTCATATTTATCCTTGATACCACGAAGGATCGAGATAGTCTCATCCAGACTAGGTTCATCCACCAGAACCGGCTGGAACCGGCGCTCCAGGGCTTTATCTTTTTCTATGTATTTCCGATACTCATCCAGTGTTGTTGCGCCGATGCAGTGCAGCTCGCCCCTTGCCAGCATAGGTTTTAACATGTTGCCGGCATCCATAGAGCCTTCTGCAGCACCTGCTCCGACAATGGTATGGATCTCATCGATAAAGAGAATGATGTGTCCGTCACTCTCCTTGACTTCTTTCAGGACAGCTTTCAGACGCTCCTCAAACTCACCGCGGTACTTAGCACCCGCAACCAGGGAACCCATATCCAGGGAGAAGATTGTTTTATCTTTTAAGGTATCCGGGACATCGCCTTTAACAATACGCTGTGCCAGTCCTTCCACGACTGCAGTCTTACCGACACCCGGCTCACCGATCAGAACCGGATTGTTCTTAGTCTTTCTGGAAAGGATCCGGATCACGTTCTGAATCTCATCGACACGGCCGATGACCGGATCCAGTTTCTGCTGTTTAGCCTTTTCAACCAGATCTGTTCCATATTTATCCAATGCTTCATAGGTGGCTTCCGGATTGTCCGATGTGATCCGCTGATTACCCCTGACGGTCGATAATGCCTGCAGGAAAGTATCGCGGTCAATTCCGTAAGTACGGAAAAGTTCCTTCACTTCCTTGCTGCCCTTTTTCAGCATCGACAGGAAGATGTGCTCTACCGATACATAATCATCTCCCATCGCTTTAGCTTCATCTTCCGCGTATAAAAGCACGTCATTTAATGCGACGCTCACGTTCCGCTGCCCGCCGCTGACTTTCGGCTTCTTCTGAATCTGCTCGATGACCGCATTTGTAAAATCTAATTCATCGATTCCCATCTTGGTGATGAGCTTTGCGATCAGGGAACCTTCCTGATTTAAAAGTGCCAGCAGAAAATGCTCGCAGTCCAGCTGCGGATTTCCATACTCACTGACTATTTTTTCGCTGTCGTTGATCGCTTCGATCGATTTCTGTGTAAATTTTTGAATGTTCATACTGATCACCACCTATCTGTGTATCATTTGTTCTATGTGTAATATAACACATGATATATCTGAATGCAACTACTTTTTCTATATTTTATCTTTATTTTGCTCTGTTTTTCCGTTTTAGTTTTATATGGAGTCCCAGAATTTTAGCATTACTCCCTATTTGATATTTTTTTCATTTAGGAGTAATTTTCAACAGATTTTTTTCTCCCTTTTTTAAAGTTTCTTTCATATGGGATGAAAAAGCCCTTTTATAGAGTTTTTCTGCCCCTGTTTATTACTCCCTTTTTTCAAAAAATTCTCTATGGGAGTAATAGGTATCAATCATGGAAAAAGGGAGTAATTTTATCACAAAAAAATACTCCCACAGATAATAATTGTTTCTATGGGAGTAATAGACTACATTTCTCTCTGAAAAAGAGTATCAACAAACAGCCATCACGCCGATGCAGACAGCTTGGCGGCCTGATCTGCTGCAATGCAGTTGTCGATGATCTCGTACAGGTCACCATCCATGATGCTGTCCAGGCGATATGAGGTGAAGCCGATGCGGTGATCCGTGCAGCGTCCCTGCGGGAAGTTGTAGGTACGGATCTTTTCGGAACGGTCACCGGAACCGATCTGGCTGCGGCGCTCTGCTGCCTCTGCCTGCTGCTTCTTCTGCAGCTCCAGGTCATAGAGTCTTGCCTTCAGCACCTTCAGTGCTTTGTCTTTATTCTTCAGCTGGCTCTTCTCGTCCTGGCAGGAGATGACAATACCGGTCGGGATATGTGTCAAACGCACAGCGGAGTCCGTCGTATTGACACACTGCCCGCCGTTTCCGGAAGCACGGAATACATCAAACTTGCAGTCGTTCATATCAATCTCAATATCCACATCCTCTGCTTCCGGCATAACTGCCACGGTTGCTGCAGATGTATGGATGCGGCCGCCGCTCTCCGTGACCGGCACTCTCTGCACCCGATGGCCGCCGCTCTCGTATTTCAGCTTGGAGTAAGCACCCTGTCCGTTGATCATGAAGACAACTTCCTTCATGCCGCCCAGACCCATTTCATTCACGGAAACTAATTCCGTCTTCCAGCCATTGCGTTCCGCAAAACGGTTATACATACGGTAAAGCTCAGCGGCAAACAAAGCAGCTTCATCACCGCCTGTGCCGGCACGGATCTCCATGACAACGTTTTTATCATCATTTTCATCTTTCGGCAGAAGAAGGATCTTCAGTTCCCCTTCCATGGTCTCTACTTCCTTCTTTGCCTCAGCCAGCTCTTCTTTCGCCAGCTCTTTTAATTCTTCATCGCTTTCCGTATCCAGGATCTCCAGAGAGTCCTCGATCGTTTTCTTTGCGTTCTTATATTTCCGGAATGCTTCCACGATCGGAGACAGATCGCTCTGCTCTTTCATCAGCTTTTTGAACCGGTTCTGGTCGCTTGCAGCGTCCGGCTGTCCCAGTTCATCCAGCACTTCCTGGTATCTTTTTTCGATGGATTCCAACTTGTCAAACATTAGTCTTCCCTCTTATATTTCAAATAACCGATCACGACTCGGTCCAGCCCGGTCAGATCTTTTATCACTTTGATCTCTACAAACTGCGCATCCTTCATCAAAGAAGTCACATCATCTGCCTGTGTGCATCCGATCTCCATCGCAAGGATGCCGCCATCTACCAGATGATCCGGTGCCTCACTGATCAGGCGCTTGTAAATATCCAGTCCCTTCTCTCCGGCTTTCAATGCCAGAGCCGGCTCATGGTCTTTTACTTCCGGCATCAGCGTTTCATATTCCGCGTCGGATACATAAGGCGGATTGGATACGATCACATCAAACCGGATGGATGGATCGATGTTTTCAAACAGATCCGTCTGAACAAAATCGATGATGCAGTGCCTTGCACGTGCATTTGCCACCGCAACATTCAGAGCCTCTGCAGAAATATCGGCTGCCGTCGGAAATATATCTGGGCGGTACCGTTGCAGGGAGATGGCGATGGCGCCGCTCCCGGTGCACATATCCAGAACCTTGGATCTTCCCGGCATGATCTTTAAAAGTTCTTCGACCAGGGACTCCGTATCCTGCCGCGGGATCAGCACAGATGGGTTCACTTCAAACTCAAAACCCATAAACTCGCATTTCCCGACGATGTACTGGCAAGGCTCATGGGCAGCCCGCCTCTCGATCAGTCTCTTGTAGCTGGCAAACTGCGCATCATTTACTTTATGATCTTTGTATAGAAGATAAGTTGTTCGATTGACACCGGATGCCATTTCCAGAAGGGTAAACGCATCAATCTTGGCATCTGCGATTCCGGCCGCCTCCAGCGTCTCTTCTCCATAACGGAGGACATCACTTAAAACCATTTTCTACAGCCATTTCATGGTTTCTTCATCTGCCTTTTCGGAAGAAACCTTTGTGCTTTTTTGCCTTGCCTTTTCCGGTTCAGCAATCACTTCCTGGATAGATTTTTTCTTTTCCTGCACCTTGATCTCTTCTGTTTCAAACAGATCGTCTAAACCTTCCAGATAACTTCTCCAGTCAAAGACTGCTTCTACAGATGCGATGCCGACTTCTACCATCTCTCTGGTAGGCTCCTTTGTGGTCAGTCCCTGCATTAAGAGACCCGGACGGGAAAGGATAGCAGCCAGCTTGCTGTCCGAGTTGCCTGCCCAGCGGATAAACTCATAGGAAACGCCCGCGATGACAGGAATCAGAAGAAGACGGATCAAAAGACGCAGGAACACAGAATCCACACGGATA
Source organism: Lachnospiraceae bacterium (assembly GCA_017536965.1). Lineage (GTDB taxonomy): Bacteria > Bacillota > Clostridia > Lachnospirales > Lachnospiraceae > RGIG5612. The sequence continues at coordinate 35,389 of JAFWCK010000049.1, forward strand.
AAGATAAAGAAGATGATGCTGATGAACAGGACGAAGAAGATAAAGCTCGTCCCGCAGCGTCTGTGCTCCTTGGATGCTTTCATGACATTGGCCACAGTCAGCTCATGTCCGCTCTCCAGACAGTTGATGCATTTATGCTCTGCCCCGTGGTACATAAAAGTACGTTTGATATCTTTCATTTTTGATATCAGGGCAATATAACCGATAAAGATCGCCAGTTTAATGACGCCCTCGATCACTGCCAGCAGAAGGCTGGAAGTGATATTAGTAAATTTCAGGATCAGCATAGAAATGACATAAGGAAGAACGATAAAAAGTGCGATCGCGATCACCAGTGATACAAAAACGGTGAACACCATGACAGCACTCTCGCCTTTGGATTTGAAGGTCGAGTCGATCACCTGATCAGTCTTCCCATGTTCCTTCTCGATATCATCCTCATAAAAGCTTGCGGAATAAGTCAGTGTCCGAATGCCCAGGATCAGGGACATGATAAAGGAGACCACACCGCGGATGATCGGCCAGCCTAAAAACTTATACTTCTTTGCCGGATTTTCAAATTTGCTTTTCCCGACTTCAATCTGTCCGTCGGGTCTTCTGACTGCGACAGCAATGTCTTCATCATGACGCATCATGACGCCTTCAATAACTGCCTGTCCTCCGATGTTGGATGATTTCATTCCTTTTCTCCTGAAAACGACTGCTTTTTGTTTTCATAAAAAAATAGGGCGGCGATTAAGCTCCGCTTTTGCGAAGATAATGCTCACCCTATTAGAGATGCTACTGTTCCTGATTCAGATTATATTTCTTATTGAACATTTCAACACGTCCACGAGCCTTGGTAGCCTTCTGCTGTCCTGTATAGAAAGGATGGCATTTGGAGCAGACTTCCACGTGGATATCCTGCTTGGTGGAACCGGTCGTGAATGTATTCCCGCAGTTGCAGGTCACGGTAGCTTCATAATAGTTTGGATGAATTCCTTCTTTCATTGTTTTACCTCTTTCCAAATATCCGAAAAACTTTTAACTCTTCGGACGTATTCTTTGCTCACAGCCTTGCTAGTATATCATGCTGTAAATCGCTTTGCAACCATTCATTTACATCAATTTTATCTTGCGGATCATGTCCACAAACTCTTTGTTGTTCCTGGTTTTTGCAAACAGATCCAGGATCTTTTCCGTGGATTCATCCGCTCTTAAGCCGCCGGTTGCCTTACGGATGATATAGACTGCTTCCTGTTCTTCGATCGTCAGCAGCAGATCTTCTCTTCTGGTTCCGCTCTTGGCGATGTCGATAGCCGGGAAGATTCTCTTTTCCTGCAGTTTGCGGTCCAGGATCAGTTCCATGTTACCGGTTCCCTTGAATTCCTCATAGACTACATCGTCCATCTTGCTTCCGGTATCGACCAGGGCCGTTGCCAGAATGGTAAGGCTGCCGCCCTCACGGATGTTTCTAGCTGCACCAAAGAACCGTTTTGGCATATGCAGTGCTGCCGGATCCAGACCGCCGGAAAGTGTTCTGCCGCTTGGCGGGACCAGCAGGTTATAGGCTCTTGCCAGTCTGGTGATACTGTCCAGAAGGATGATGACATCCTCGCCATGTTCTACCAGACGTTTTGCCCTCTCGATGACCATTTCCGAAACACGTTTGTGGTGCTCCGGCAATTCATCAAATGTGGAATAGATCACTTCTACATTATCGCCGACAATCGCTTCTTTAATATCTGTGACTTCCTCCGGCCGCTCATCGATGAGAAGGATCAGGATGTGGACCTCCGGATTATTTTTCTGAATGGAATGAGCTACGCCTTTCAAAAGCGTTGTCTTACCTGCTTTTGGTGGCGAGACGATCATACCTCTCTGCCCTTTGCCGATTGGAGACACCAGATCAAAGATCCGCATGGCCACGTTCTTTTCAGATGTTTCCAGGCTGAGCCGCTCATCCGGGAAGATTGGTGTCAGGTCTTCAAAGTTGCGGCGGTTCAGCGCCTCGCTTGGGAGCACGCCGTTGATGCGGTCCAAATGAAGGAGCGCACCGAACTTTTCATTCTGTGTTTTTACTCTGACTTTTCCTTTTAAGATATCACCCGTTTTCAGTGAAAACCGTTTGATCTGAGACGGGGAAACATAGACATCGTTATCGCCCGGCAGATAGTTTTCGCAGCGGATAAACCCATATCCATCCGGCAAAACTTCCAGGATGCCGTGTGCGACAATGCCGGAATCCAGCTTCTTTTCCTCTTCTTTGGAGATACCGGTCTCCTCTTCTCTTGTTTTTTCTTCCGACATCTGCAGGATCGCATCGATCAGTGCTGCCTTTTTCATGGAGGCGATTCCTTTGATGTCATTAGCCTTTGCAATCTCTTTTAACTGCGCTACAGGCAAAGTTTCAAGCTGCTCTCTTTGTACTTTCATAAAAGTCCTTTCGAAAATGTTCAGTTTTCAAATAACAACGGGAATAAAATTGAAATGATAAGATTAATAGATTGTTCTTACGCCGCTGATTATAAACAAATCGATTTGAAAATGCAAGGTAAATATGATAATCTAATAACCCACTGACAGATAGAGGGGAAAAGGGTGGTTTTATGGTAACAGAATCCAGTACGATCTATAAATTAATGATCCTGTATATGCTGAACAAACTTGATTCACAGCTGACAAACGCGCAGCTGTCCGGTTTTTTTATTTCCAATGACTATACGGATTATTTCACACTGCAGCAGACACTGTCAGATCTGGTAGAATCCAAATTTGTGGAAAAGATCACGATCCGCAACACATCCTATTACAGCATCACACCGGAGGGCTATGAATCTCTGACGTTCTTTAAGAATCAGATCCCTAAAGGCGCGCTGGAAGATATGAACCAGTATCTGGACAACAACAAATATGCGCTGAAAAATGAAGTCGGCACTCAGGCCGATTACTATAAACACACCAGCGGCGACTACATCGCCCACTGTCAGGTCATGGAAGGAAAGTCTCTGCTCTACGAGATCAACATTGCCGTTCCGAGCGAAGAAGAAGCGGCAAAGATCTGCAGCAACTGGCGGGGCTATTCCGAAGAATTATACGGGCAGATCATGAATGCCCTGCTGCAATAATATGGTCATTAAATCTGTTGAACTGGAGATCGTGTGCGGGCCGACCAGCAAGCTGCCAGCTACCGCGCTGCCGGAGATCGCATTTGCAGGAAGATCCAATGTCGGAAAGTCTTCCCTTATTAACGTACTGATCAACCGGAAGGGGCTGGCGCGTACGTCCAGTCAGCCTGGCAAGACGCAGACCATCAATTTCTATAACGTTAATAAAGAACTCTATTTTGTCGGCCTGCCGGGATACGGCTTTGCAAAGACATCCAAGGCGGAACAGGCCAAATGGGGTGTCATGATCGATAAATATCTGCGCACATCCAGGCAGTTAAAGACCGTCTTTCTTCTGATCGATATCCGTCATGAAGTCAAAAACAGCGACAAGGAAATGTTTGACTGGGTCAAGGCAAATGGATACGAACCGGTGATCATTGCGACCAAAGCGGATAAGATCACACGCAACCAGCTGCCAAAGCAGCTCAAACTGATCCGGGAAGGACTGGGTGTGCAAAAGGCATCTGAAATTACCATCTTCCCATTCTCTGCCCTGACCAAACAGGGACGTGATGAAATCTGGAATGCAATCAGCACATTAATCTCCTGACAAAGGGAACGTCTCACAAGACAAAAAAAGGACCGCCTGAAAGCGGTCCTTAATTTTTTTATTATTACAGTCTTTCAAATACTTCCACGACTTTGTCTTTCAATTCTTCTTCGGTTGGTCCGAATACGATGCTTGCAAAGCCGATAGCAGCACCCTGCGGCTCATGCCCTTCAATATTCAGGGTCGAACCTGTCGTGGAAAATGTCGTTGTCGGACCATGCTCTTTAATATAACCTTTTACATGTCCGATCAAAGCACCGATGGAATCCAGCCATGCTGTCAGTTCATGGATGGCATCTTCCATGGCAACTTTTGCCTGCTCCGGATCTGTCAGGATATCCTTTTCAAAGGAGCAGATGGTTGCGCCTTCATGGCTGTGTGTTTCCAGAACGGAATAGCCTGCCACTTCATAGGTATGGCCGTGGTCGTGATCGTGATGATCATGATCATGGTCGTGATCGTGACATCCGCAGTCACAGTCATCATCGTGATCATGGTGATGATGGTGATGATGCTCGTGATCGTGATCCTCGCAGCCGCACTCCTCATCATGGTGGTGATGGTGATGATGTTCATGCTCATGATCATGATGGTGATGATGTTCGTGCTCGTGATGATGCTCGTGCTCTTCGTGGCAGCAGCATTCTTCCTTTTCTTCGTTCTCTATATGCTCATGTTCACTCATAGTAAAACCTCTTTTCTATTACTCCCAGCTGTTGATCTCTGTGATCATTTCGCGGCAGATTCCAACGGTTCCTTCCGGATCAGTGGTTGTGGAAACTCTGTAGAGTTTTGCGTCGCATTTGGAGCTGATCTGTTTTTCCACTTCTGCGATCGTTTCTTCGTCCGTTGCATCGATCTTATTCAGCAGGACATAGTTTGCGCGGTCAATCTGCTCATCTACCAAAGCTCCCGCTACACGGCTGATCCTAAGCCATCTGCTTGCATCTACAACTGTGATCAGCGTAATATTCATGTTTTCATCGTAGTAATCCCACAGCTGCTGAGCCACATCATACGGACGAGCCAGACCTGTTGTCTCCAGAATAACAAATTCCGGATGCATCTGATCTTCCATTTTGCTGAGAGCATCCATCAGAGAAGATGCGATCGTGCAGCAAACACAGCCGTTAAACAGTTCCGATGTATACAGACCGGATCCTTCTGTAAAAGCGGTATCAACTCCAACCTGTCCGATCTCATTCTCAATGATCGCAACTTTTGTAGAGCCATCTGCCGCACCGCCTGCGCTGGCAACCATTTCCTTTGCGAGAGGGATCAAAACGCTGGTCTTTCCGGAGCCCAAAAAGCCACCTAAAATAATAAGTTTCATAGCGCACTCCAATCTGTCATTTCGACATTTATATTATAACTGCTTTTATTGACTGATTATAAGAAAAAATACCTGACTTTTATTGTTATTTTATTATATCATTCCTTGATCATTTTTGCAGTGACTGTCACTTTTTTTACAGATTCATCCGAAGGGATCTCATACATCAGATCCATCATCGTATCTTCCATAATACTGCGCAGTCCCCTTGCACCGATCTGCCGCTCGTAAGCCTTATGCGCGATCTCGCGGATGGCATCCTCTTTAAACTGCAGATCCACATGATCCAGTTTGAACAGTGCCTGATACTGTTTGATCAGTGCATTCTTAGGCTCTTTCAGGATCTTGACCAGATCGTCTTCCGTCAGCGATTTCAGGGACACCACTACAGGGACACGTCCGACAAATTCCGGAATGATTCCGTATTTGATCAGATCCTGCGGCATGACCTGTGCAAACAGATCATCCGTTTCCTGTGTATCGCCAGTCAGTATCTCTGCACCGAATCCGATTCCCTTTCTATCTACACGGCCTTCCACGATCTTCTCCAGACCTGCAAAAGCGCCGCCGCAGATAAACAGGATGTTGCTGGTATTAATGTGCAGCATTTCCTGGCCCGGATGTTTTCTGCCGCCCTGCGGCGGAACCGATGCGTCCGTTCCTTCCAGGATCTTTAAGAGTGCCTGCTGTACGCCTTCTCCGGAAACATCACGGGTAATGGATACGTTCTCACTCTTCTTGGTGATCTTATCAATCTCGTCAATATAAACGATTCCGTACTGTGCTTTATCAATATCATAATCGGCAGCCTGGATTAGTTTAAGCAGGATATTTTCTACATCCTCACCTACATAGCCTGCTTCTGTCAGTGTTGTGGCATCTGCGATTGCAAATGGCACGTTCAGAATCTTGGCCAGTGTCTGTGCCAGAAATGTCTTACCGGAACCGGTCGGCCCCAGCATTAAGATATTGCTCTTCTGCAGCTCCACATCCAGCTCATCCTGTGACAGAACCCTCTTGTAATGATTATAGACCTGCACAGAAAGAACTCTCTTGGCTTCGTCCTGTCCGATCACATATTCATCCAGAAACGCCTTGATTTCTTTCGGTTTATGCAGATGAATGTTCAGATCATCTTTCAGCTTATTCCTGCCAAAGCCGGATGCTTCCGGGACATCGTCCAGTCTGTACGTATCCAGCCCCAGGATCTCCATGCAGCGGATGACACAGTCCGGACAGATGGCGGAACCATTTGGTCCGGTGATGATCTGCGCGCCGATCTCATCAGCCCTTCTTCCACAGAAAGAACAGGTCGGAATATTGGAATTGCCGTTTGTTCTGTCTGCCATTCTCAACCCTCGTGATTCTTGATGACTGCATCGATCAGTCCATATTCTTTTGCTTCATCAGCTGTCAGCCAGTTGTCACGCTCGGTATCCTGCTCGATCGTTTCGATCGGTTTGCCGGTGTTTTCTGCCAGCAGACGATTCAGGTTTTCGCGGATTCGAAGGATATGCTCTGCGTTGATCTTAATATCACTTGCCTGTCCCTGCGCTCCGCCGGATGGCTGATGGATCATGATCTCGGAATTTGGAAGCGCAAACCGTTTTCCTTTTGCGCCGCCGGCAAGAAGAAATGCACCCATGCTGGCTGCCATACCAATACAGGTTGTGGATACATCACATTTAACATACTGCATCGTGTCATAGATTGCCATTCCTGCCGTAACACTTCCGCCAGGGGAATTGATATAAAAATGAATATCCTTGCCCGGATCTTCGCTCTCCAGGAAAAGGAGCTGTGCGACGACCAGGCTGGCGGTCACATCGTTCACTTCTTCACCCAGGAAAACGATTCTTTCCTTTAACAATCTGGAATAAATATCATAGGCTCTTTCGCCTCTGCTCGTTGATTCAATTACTGTTGGAACTAAACTCATAGGATCCTCCTTATTTGGTGCTATATACAAATGAGGCCGACTGCTGCCGGCCTCGTGATAAACATGTTTCTGATTATGCCTCCGGCTCTGCTGCAGCCTCTTCCGGTGCCTGCTCTTCCTTTGGAGCTTCCTCGGCTGCCGGTGCTTCTTCCTTTTCTTCTTCTTTAGGTTCTACGGCAACACCGTTCTCGAACAGGAAATCTGCTGCCTTAGAGACAGCGATGTCGACCTTCATGCCTTCTTTTTCTTTGTCTGAAATCATTTCTTTTAATTTATCTAATTCCATCCCATAAGAATCAGCCATCTTCTGAAGTTCTTCATCGACCATTTCATCTGTCACTTCAATGTTTTCAGCCTTTGCGACAGCTTCCAGAACCAGTCTCTGCTGAATAGTCTGAAGGGCATGCGGGCGGATGTCTGCCAGGAATTTTTCCGGTGTCTGGCCGACCAGATTCAGATACTGGTCAAACTGAATTCCCTGACTTTCCATTCTCATGGCAAAGTCCTGGGCACTCTGCTCAACCTGTGCATCCAGCATAGGATCCGGAATATCCATCTGGCTGGCTTCTACAAGTTTGCCAACAAGCTCATTTTGAGCTGTGCTCTTAGCTTCTGCTTCTTTTCTCTCCTGGAATTTCTTGCGGATGTCTTCCTTGTACTCTTCCAGTGTATCAAACTCAGAAACTTCGGCTGCAAACTCATCATCGATTTCCGGAAGTTCTTTGCTCTTGATGTCGTTCAGTTTGACCTTGAACACTGCCGGCTTGCCTGCCAGATCTTCTGCCTGATATTCTGCCGGGAATGTCACGTTAACATCAAACTCATCGCCTACGCTGTGTCCGGCGATTTGATCTTCAAATGTATCAATAAATGAATGTGAACCCAGTGTTAAAATATAGCCTTCTGCTTTTCCTCCCTGGAAGTCCTTGCCATCGATGAATCCTTCAAAGTCGATATCTACGATATCTCCTTCTTTTGCTGCTCTGCCGTCAACCGGTACGCGGCGGCTGTTCAGCTCGCGAACTCTCTCAAGTTCCTTATCGATTTCTTCTTCCGGAACAGAGGTATCTGCTTTGGTGTACTCAAGACCTTTGTAATCGCCCAGAGTAACTTCTGGTTTTACAGCAACCTGTACAACATAAACAAAGTCTTTTCCTCGTTCAAGCTGGATGTCCTGAATCTGCGGAGAAGAAACAATCTCGATCTCCTTGGAAGCTTCATCATAAGCATCCGGATAGGAATCAGAGATCAGGAAATTAGCAGCATCTTCATAGAATACTTCTACACCATACTGCTTCTCGATCATCTTCTGCGGCACTTTGCCTTTTCTGAATCCCGGCATTGTGACCTGATTTTTCACTTTGTGGTAAGCTTTGGTAATTGCAGCTTCGATCACTTCTGTATCTGGGACAGTTACCGTGATATTAGCTAAGTTCTTTTCCAGTTTTTCAACATTCACATTCATTTTAATAAATCCTCCTTAAGGGTTCTCACACAGAATGGTATTTTATCACAGAAATGCGGATTATTCAAGGTTTTCGTAGCAGATCTCCACCAATGTCAGACCGTCTGCAGATGCCTTTGGTGCAGATTTCCTCCGGTCTTTTGATTCCAGAATCTCCTTCACATGCTCCGGCGGATAGATCCCCATTCCGACCTTCTCCAGCGTTCCTGCTATGATGCGGACCATATTGTACAGGAACCCGTTTCCGGTAATTGTGATATGGACTTTTTTGGCTGGAAAATCATCCGGGTGGATCTTTTCGGCACCATTTGGCATGACAATGGCTTCTTCCGTCACTTCGAGCGAATAAATCGTCCGCACCATGCTCTTCTGCTGCCCGCCTGCAGAGGAAAAAGCTGTAAAATCATGTTCCCCCAGAAGATACTTGGCTGCCTGCTTCATTTTGTCTGTATGAAGCTCATAATAGACATAATCCGTATACAGCCGCTCCTTTGGAAGATTGACCCGGCTGTTTAATATATCATAGCGGTAGGTCTTGCGGCAGTTTGTATAGCGCGGATGGAAATCCGGAGCGACCTCTTCTGACCGGACGATTTTTATATCATCCGGCAGCTGCTGATTCAGCGCATACATGATCTTCTCCGGCGGGATTCTGGTATTTGTATCAAATACCGCAACATTCCCCAGCGCATGTACGCCGGAATCCGTGCGGCTTGCCCCGATGATCGTAATATCTTCTTTGAGCAGCCTGGACAGTTCTTCGTTGATCACCTGCTCGATGGCGATCCCGTTTTTCTGGATCTGCCATCCCACGTAATTCGTACCGTCATAGGAAATAATCAGTTTGATCCGTTTCATCCAACTATTCTCCATTTTATCCTGATTATAATTTTGACCTGATTATAATACAGATTGCTCCGCGGTGCGAAACAAAATAAAAGCCCGGCCGCAATGGCCGGGCGGGATCTGTATGTTTGTCATCTCCCAATCTTTCTTAAGAACTTCAGATTGCTCCCCACGTCAGAAAATGCTCCATCAGGATACGCAGGCCTATCGTCACAAGAAGATATACGAACAACAGGATATATGCGACTTTATCTCTGGTCTCATATTTCAGCGGGAACATCTTTGTCCTGTTTGTTCCGCCGGCATAGCATCTGGCTTCCATAGCGGTTGCCAGTTCGGTTGCCCGCCGGAATGCACTGACAAACAGCGGAACCATGATCGGGATCATGCCCTTTGCTTTCAGGATGATGCCGCCGGTATCAAAATCCGCACCGCGCGCAAGCTGTGCCTTGGTGATCTTGTTGATCTCTTCCGTCAGGATCGGGATAAAGCGCAGTGCAATACTCATCATCATGGCGATCTCATGACCAGGAAAATGGATCACATCCAGCGGCTTAAAGACCTTCTCCAATCCATTCGTCAGCGTTGTAGGCGTTGTGGTGTATGTCAAAAGCGATGCCCCGACGATGACATAGATCAGACGCAGTGCAAAGAAAACTGCCCGATAAATGCCTTCATAACTCATCCGGAAGATCCACCATCTCCAGATGATCGTGCCGTCGCTGAAGAACAGGTTAAAGAACACGGCCAGGATCACCAGGAACCAGACAAAACGGAGCCCTTTTAAAATATGCTTCAACGGCACTTTGGACAAAGCGATCAGTGTAGCGATCGCAGCCGTAAGGAAAATAAACCCAATGAGATTATTAATAATAAAAACGGCCGCAACGTAAACAACTACGCCGAAAAGCTTCACTCTCGGGTCCAAACGGTGCATTATGGAATTTTCCGGGTAATACTGCCCGATCGTAATATCCTTAAACATAGTTTTCTATAGCTTATACATCTGCAGGATCTTCTCCGCTGCTTCCTCAACTGTCAAGGTATCTCCCAGTCCGATGCTCTGGGTAAATGCACACACCTCCGGCACGCCCAGACCGATCTCTTCCAGTTCCTGCCGATGGGAGAACACATCACGTGTGCTGCCATCTAAGACCACTTTCGCTTTGTGCAGCGCGATCACACGGTCCGCATACTGTGCCACCTCTTCCATACTATGAGAAACCAGGATAACGGTCACATGCCGTTCCTGCTGATATTTTTTCAGCAATTCCAGGATCTGGGATTTGCCCAGCGGGTCTAAACCGGCTGTCGGCTCATCCAGGATCAGAACTTCCGGCCCCATCGCCAGCACGCCGGCAATAGCCACACGTCTCTTTTCACCTCCGGAAATCTCAAACGGAGATTTTTCATAAAGATTTTCGGAAAGACCGACAGCGGAAAGTGCAGCACGTGCCTTTTCTTCCTGCTCCTCTTTTGAGAATCCCAGGTTCTTTGGTCCGTAGCAGACATCCTTCAGAACATTTTCTTCAAACAGCTGATATTCCGGATACTGGAAGACCAGACCGACGCGGCACCTGAGTGTCCGCAGCGCTTTCTTCTCCTCTTTGGTCAGTTTGCCTTCTTTGTAGATTGGCACACCATCATAAGTAATGGAACCGGAGGATGGCTCCAGGAGACCGTTAAGCATCTGGATCAGCGTAGACTTGCCAGAACCGGTGCTTCCAATGATCGCGGTAAAAGAATCACCGCCCAGCTCCAGATTGACGTCGGAAATAGCCTTCACTTCTTCTGCTGTCCCCGGATTATATATGTAATTGACGTTCTCTAAACGAATGATCATTTCTTCTTTTGTTCCAAAGCTTCTTTTAACTCAGCCGCGTGTATAATGTCGTTCGGCAGATCCATGCCCTTCTCCCGCAGGATATAAGCCAGATGATAGATCTGCGGAAACCAGAGTCCTAATGCATACAGTTCGGTTCCTCTGGAAAAGATCTCCTTTGGCGTTCCCTGCAGAGCGACCTCACCTTTATGCATAACGTAGATGTAATCCGCATCCAGCGTTTCTTCCATGAAATGGGTGATGGAAATAATGGTAATTCCCAGCTCTTTATTCAGCTTTTTCACCGTATCCATAACTTCCCTGCGGCCACGTGGATCCAGCATAGCCGTCGATTCATCCAGCACGATGCACTTTGGACGCATTGCAAGCACGCCTGCCACAGCGACGCGCTGTTTCTGTCCGCCGGAAAGCTTATTTGGCGAATGTTTGGCAAACTCACTCATTCCGACACCTTCCAGCGCCGATGCCACTTCCTTCTGAATTTCTTCCGACGGAACGCCCAGATTCTCCAGTCCAAAAGCCACATCCTCATCCACCACTGAGCCAATGATCTGATTATCCGGATTTTGGAACACCATGCCGACCGTTTTTCGGATCGTCCAGATCTGGTCTTCTGCTTTGGTGTCGATGTCATCGACCCACAGCGTCCCTTCTGTTGGCATAAGCAGCGCGTTCAGATGTTTTGCAAAGGTAGACTTACCGGATCCATTCCTGCCCAAAATGCACAGAAACTGGCCCTGACGGACTTCCATGCTGACGTCTTTCAGCGCATTCTCACCTTGCTTTTTCTCAGGTTCCGGCTTCTCGGTCTCTTCTTTCTTCTTTTTGGTGTCGAACTCATCGGTGTCATCGATCACCGGATAGCTGTATGAAATTCTGTCTGCTTTGATAAAACTCATTCTTTACTCAATCTGTATAATCAACGTCAAAATTGATATTGATCTGATAACCTGGGAAATCTTCCAGGACATCTTTTTTCAACTCTTCCATAAATGCATTCTTATCCTTGATCTTAAAATCAATGAGAATGTCGAACGAAAGAAACTTCTGCTCATCGTCAATATATATACCATGACAGCCCTTTACACCGTCATGCTTCATCATATCCTCTTTCAAATGTGCCTGTTTATTGGATGCATAATCCGACGTATCTGCTGCATAAACACCGACCGTCAGAAAGATATGATGCTTTGCGTAGATCGTATTCTGAATCTGCATCGTCAGTACATGCAGTTCACGTGCAGTCATCGTATCCGGGATCTCAATATGAACGGATCCAATTGCTGCATCCGGGCCGTAATCATGCAGGATCAGGTCATATGCTCCAAGCACGCCCGGGATTGCTGCCACATCCGCTTTGATCTGTTTGGTCAATTCTCCATCCGGACGGAATCCAACGACCTGATTGATCGGGCTGATCAGCATTTCTACACCCGCTTTAATAATAAATGCGGAGATGACAACGCCAATATAGCCGTCAATGGAAATATGGAACAGGAATGTGATGATGGCACCGACCAGGGTTGCCCCGGAGAGGATAGCGTCGAATAACGCGTCTTTTCCGGACCCGATCAAAGCGTCACTGTAATATTTCTTTCCCTGCTTCTGCACAAAGATCCCGAGAAAGATCTTCACCAGGATGGCCATGCCGATAATGATCAGAAATACAACTGTAAACTCTGCGACCTCTGGATGAATGATCTTTTTGATCGACTCCACCAGAGACATGACACCGGCGCCAAAAACAATGAATGCGATGATGATCGCGCTGAAATATTCCACACGGCCATGCCCGAACGGATGCTTCTCATCCGGCGCGCGGTGTGCCAGTTTGACACCAACGATGGTGATGACGGAAGAGATGGCATCAGTCAGATTGTTCACAGCATCCAGAACAATAGAAATAGAACCAGACAGCAATCCTACTATCGCCTTAAAAATGACCAGGAAAATATTCGCCGCAATGCCGATAATGCTTGTGCGGGTAATTCCCTTTTCTCTTCCTATACTCTGTGTTGCTGCAGATTCATTCATGCCTCATCTCCTGAAAAATCTTTCAGATCTCTCCGCAGAAAGACCCACTTTAATAACTGTATTATTATACACAGTTCCGTATATAAAATAAAACTATTTTTATGCATGAGGTCTTTCATAAACGTTGTTTTTCAGCCGAAAGATATCTTCTCAATTAGTAACTTTTCGTTTATAATATAAGCGGATAGGATCAAATGTTTAAGGAGGTCTGTCATGGAATTTCGCCGGATCGAGTATTTTCTGGTACTGGCTGAAAAATTGAATTATGCAAAGGCAGCAAATGAACTTTGCATCTCATCCCAGGCGCTCACAAAACAGATTCAGCTTTTGGAGGAGGAACTGGGAACTAAACTGTTTGAACGCACAACGCGTTCTGTGACACTGACAGAAGATGGTGCCCTCTGCAAAGAACGCTTTTCAGAACTTAAAGATCATTATGATGCTACACTTGCGGAGGTGGAAAATGCGATCCGTTCCAAGAGTCATGTGATCCGTGTCGGCTTTTTTGCTGCTCTGCCAAAGAATGAACTGGTCAACCCTCTGATCCATATGCTTTCGACAGAGTTTGAAGACATTGATTTTGAGATAAAAGCCAACAATATGGATGGTCTGCGGGACCAGCTGAAAGGTGGAGAAACCGATCTGGTTCTGACCAATGCACATGATTTTGAAGACTGGCTGGGATGCGAGATTGTCGTATTTAAAACAGTTCCTGCACAGATCGTCGTTTCTTCCAAACATCCATGGGTAAAAGCAGGAAAGAAAAAGATCACCAAAAAAGATATGGCGGAAGCAGATATTCTGCTTTTGGAAAAACACGGCCCTTACGAATTCAACAGCTTTTATGCTAAGGTAAAAGCAAAAAGCAGGATGATCCTGCCGGATTTTGATTCCATGATGATCGAATTGGAGAAAGGTAAGCGCTACGGGGTCTTCCCTATGGTCTTTAATGATGCTAAAAATGCCGATTACGTCTGTTATGACCTGCCGGATGACTGGCGGTTCAATTACCGCACCATGTGTGCCTGCCGCACACAGAAAGCATCACCGGAATTAAAAAAGATCTTTCAGTTCATCAAAAAACACAAAAACGATTTTTCTTTTTAAAAAACAACCTGATAAAAATGCAAACAAAAAAACTGCCTGCGTCTGCAGGCAGTTTTAATTGTCTTTTAATTATTTACGAACACCAGTGAGGTCAAACTCGCCCATCGGGTTTTTGGATTTTCCTTTTACAGAATCTCCCTCGACAACACCGCTGATCTCATTTGTCATTTCGCCAACAGGAGTTTTGATCGTGATCTTATAAGAGAAATTTGTTCCATCAAACTTTCCGTCAACGATTTCTGCACATGCGCCATTGCTGGCATCTGTACCGGTTCCTGTCAGAGCGCCATCAGCAACTGCAAACTCCATGTTAGATTTCATATCACCCATAAATGTGTGAACTGTGAATTCCCATTTTCCGTCCATTAATGATACCTCCTTAATAATAATAAATTCTATTTTTCTCTATCTTATGCAGTCCATTTGTTTGCTGCATTCAGTGCTGCATAGTTTCCGTACTTCTTACCCTCATCATCAACGATCTCATCGACATTTGGCATAACAGAGAACATAACGGCTGAAGATGCCATCAGGCCGCCGCCTCTGCCCAGGTCATCAATAACTCTGCGGACTTCTGCACGGATTTCTTCTTCTGTGCTGTCTTCTCTGTCGGTTACTGCCGGAGCGACACCACCAGCAAAGATGATCTGATTGCCGTAAGTCTGTTTCAACATATGAAGATCATTGTTCGGCTGGACAGAATGCCAGCTGTCCACACCAATCTCAACCAGATCGCCAACGATCGGGGTGATGTAACCACAGCTATGGTGCATATAATGAATTCCCAGTTCGTGGCAAGCCTCCGCCATGCGGCGTTCCGGCTCTTTGTAGTACTGTCTCCACATTTCAGGAGACATGAACATGGATTTTTCATTTCCCCAGTCATCGTGCATCATTACAAAGTCAATATCCAGGTATTCTTTCATAGGCTCAAACAGAGAGATTCTCCAGTCTGCATAAGCATTTACGTAATCCTGATAAGCTTCTTCATCATCATACGGAGCCATCAGTCCGGTTACATGTCCCATCTCTGCGCAGATACGCTCGAAAGCGCCAAGGTTGCCGACATAATACCCCTGCAGTTCATTCTTTTTGAACCACATAGCTTTGGTACGTTCTCCCATTGCTTTCCAGTCTAAAGTACCTCTGTAATCCGGGAACTGAAGGAAATCTCTCCATGCTGTAATATCATCAAAACGTTCTCCGCCTGGTTTTACATGTGTCATAAGATTTGGATGCTCCGGATCCAGTTCCCATTCCAGGCCTGACCAGTCTGCACCACTCATAAATAAAGGTCTGTCATTGATCTCCGGAGTAATGATCATCTGAGCTGCCGTATTGATCATCGGCACCCATTCCGGCTCTTCATGATTCCAGCAGATCTCCATGTTCTCGCGCTCTGTTAACATAATTACCTCCTCGCATACATTTCCTGCAAAAGCATTAGTTTACACTATTTCTTCTATCTGCAGTATAAAGGAGGTGATTCGTCAAGAGAATTCAATAATAATAAGCGATTAACAACCTGAAGTTGCTAATAAAAAAGAGGAGCCTTTCGGCTCCTCTTGCGGTTTGTCAGTATAAAAAAACTAAATTATTTACGTCCAACCAGAACATCATCCAGCGGCTTGCCAGCTGCTGCTCTGTACTTGTCATCGTATGCTTTAACACGTGCAGGTTTGAACAGTAAGCAGCAGATGATAGAAATAACAGCTGCGATACCAGTTACCATGAACACGCCAGTAACACCCAGCTTGGAAGCGATGAGTGCAGCAACGATAGTCGGTCCAAATGCGTTGATCAGGTTAGCTACCGGGTTAACGCAGGAGAACACACTTGGGAAGTCCTCAATTCTCCAATACTGAACTGCTGCAGAAACAGTGTAGTTGGAAGAAGCGCCCATGAACATTGCCAGAAGGATCAAAGCGATGAACATTGCTGTGGAATTGTTAAGCATTCCAAGGATACCGGAAGCGAGCATGCAGATATGGGAAAGAAGAACTGCCATTCTTGTTCCAAGCTTTGTATCAAGAAGACCAAAGACATAGCTGCCGATGATTCCGAATCCGGCGATCCAGTACATAACTCCAGTATATCCGCCTGTCCAGTCAAAAGCTTTTCCCTGGGAAGCAATAATAGCCATGGACTGTGTCATTGCACCAACTGCAAACATAAGCAGTAAGCCCATAGGAATTGTGATGAACCAGAAGTCCGGAGAAGCCATTGTATGACCTGTTTTCCAAACTGTGGTCTTTCTGTTTTCGATTTCTTCCAGCATCATCTTGTTAGCGATCTCAGGAGTAAGACTCTTGTCGTTATCACGGAAAGCACCAACCTGCTCCGGAAACTCGGAGATAGTAGCAATACCAATGATGAAACCGATCAATACGACCAGAACATATGGCCATAAGGATTTCAGTGCTGCCATGCCGTCTCCACCAAATGCCAGTGGAAGGAATTTTCCTGCGAATCCGCCAAGAAGTGCATTACCAATTGGGAATGCAAATGTGATGATACCCATAACTGTACCTTTTCTTCTTGGGAACCAAACACCAACCAGAACGGAAAGTGCCCATGTTCCGTAAAGAGCAGAGATAGCAGTTGCGATACCAAAGCAGATGATCCAAAGGATGCTTGCTTTACCATTTCCGCCAGGAACGACCATCTCTAATACCATGAACACTAAGGTTGCGATACCTAAGATGACAGACAGTTTTTTCCAGTTTCTAACTTTGCTGGAAAAGATAACCTGGATGATGATACCTACGATAGAAGCACCTGTGTAAACCATTGACAGTGTCGTGCTCGGACCATATGCCGGTGCATTAGACATAATGTTCAGTGGATAGTTACCAGCTACAACGTAGGAGAACATACCGGTGGCAACCCAAAGGATGAGCAGCCAGCCACGGAAGCCAAAGTTATAACTCTTTTTTTGTTGCATAATAAACCTCTCTCTCCTTTTTTAAAAAGAATCTAAAATTACTGATGAAGTATACCATGTTCACAATTAATACACAACTAAAACACAGCCATAAATAGAATCAAAATTGTGAAAAATGAAGAAAAAACAACACTTTTTCGAAAAGTGTGTCATAAAAAAGACCGGCACCTGCCGGTCTTTGTACTTATTTGTTTTTTGAATTATACAAGCTCGATCAGAACTTCCATAGCTGCATCGCCTTTACGAGGTCCGATCTTCACGATGCGGGTATATCCGCCATTACGGTTAACATATTTTGGTGCGATCTCATCAAAGAGTTTTGCGACCAGATCAACGTCTTCCGTATTTTTCTTTCTGCCCGGAGCTTCCTGCGGAACCTTCTTTACAGGATAAAGAACTTTCAGCATTTCTCTTCTTGCGTGAAGTCTGGATGGAGCATCTTTCTTGATCTTCTTATCCACTTCATCAAAAACGGTAACCTTCTTGCCGTCTTTTACTTCTTTCACGCGTTTGCCGTCTTTGTCCTTGCGGGCAACTTTTGCTTTCACGGTTACTTCTTCGAAGTTATCTTTTTCTCTTACAGCCAGAGCAATCAGATGTTCAGCTTCTTTGCGAATCTCTTTTGCTTTTGCTTCAGTAGTAACAATTTTTCCATTATTTAATAATGCAGTCACCTGATTACGGATCAAAGCTTTTCTCTGTGCGGCTGTTCTGGATAATTTTCTATATCCGGCCATGACGTTTGCCTCCTTTAGTTATTCTTCATTTGAGCTCTTAAGCTCTAATCCTAACTCCTTCAGTTTTGCGAAGACTTCTTCCAGTGATTTACGTCCAAGGTTACGGACCTTCATCATCTCTTCCGGAGTTTTGTTAATTAACTCTTCCACTGTGTTGATAGAAGCTCTCTTTAAGCAGTTGTAGGAACGAACAGATAACTCCAGTTCGTCGATATTCATCTCAAGGACCTTCTCTTTGTCATCTTCTTCTTTCTCGATCATGACCTCTGCGGTCTTTGCATTCTCGGAAAGGTTGATGAATAAGTTCAGGTGCTCACTGAGAACTTTCGCTGCCAGACTGATTGCTTCATCCGGAGCTAACGCCCCATTGGTGAATACTTCGATCGTCAGTTTATCGTAATCGGTGATCTGTCCAACACGGGTATTCTCGATCTGGATGTTTACACGCTCTACCGGGGTGTAGATGGAATCGATTGGGATGACGCCGACTGCGGAATTATCAGAACCATTCTTTTCTGCATCCACATAGCCTCTGCCTTTTGTGATCGTCAGCTCCATGTACAGCTTGCTGTCAGCACTGTCCAGTGTTGCGATAACGAGATCCGGATTAACGATCTCAATATCCTGATCGACCTGAATATCTCCAGCGGTGATAACGCCTTCGCCAGTGTAGTCGATATAGGCGATCTTTGCCTCATTTGTCGGACTGTTATTTCTGATTGCCAGATCTTTGAGGTTCATGACGATCTCTGTTACGTCTTCCTTGACGCCCGGGATCGTTGTGAACTCATGTAATACGCCTGCGATCTTCACCTGACTGACTGCTGCGCCAGGAAGGGAAGAAAGCATAATTCTTCTTAATGAATTTCCGAGAGTGGTACCATAGCCTCTCTCCAATGGCTCCAATGTGAATCTGCCATATTTGTTATCATCAGAGATCTCAACGACTTCAATATTCGGCTTTTCAAATTCGAACATATGCCCTCCTTTTCAAAGTGATTTCCATAGCATTTGCAGGAATTATTATTTAGAATACAACTCGACGATAAGCATCTCGTCAACCGGTACGTCGATGTCTTCTCTCTTAGGAAGTTCCTTCACGGTGACTTTCAAGTTTTCCAGATCTGACTCTAACCAGCCCGGTACCAGTCTTCCGCCAGTGATCTCAGTAATGCTTGCATATCTTGCAGAGCCTTTGCATTTTTCTTTAACTTCGATAACATCACCAGCACTGACCAGGTAAGAAGGAATGTTGATTCCTTTACCGTTTACCAGTAACTGTTTGTGGTCAACGATCTGTCTTGCTTCGCGGCGTGTTCTTGCAAAACCTGCACGGAAAACGATGTTGTCCAGTCTTCTCTCCAGGAGCACCATCAGGTTCTCACCGGTCTGGCCTTTCATCTGTTTTGCCTTCAGATAATAGGTATGGAAAGGTTTTTCTAATACACCATAAATGAATTTTGCTTTCTGCTTTTCTCTCAGCTGAAGGGCATATTCACTCTTTTTGCCGGAACGTCTGCCATTAGCAGCGCCTCTTTTTGATTTTTTATCAATTCCTAAATAAATTGGATCTAATCCAAGTGATCTGCATCTTTTCAGAACAGGAACTCTATTTACTGCCATTCTTTCGCACCTCCTAAATCAGACTCTTCTACGTTTTGGCGGACGGCATCCATTGTGTGGAACCGGAGTCACGTCACTAATACTTGTTACCTGCAGACCGCTTGCCTGAAGAGCACGGATAGCTGCTTCTCTTCCGGAACCTGGTCCCTTTACAAATACGTCAACATACTTGAGTCCATGAACTAAAGCTGCTTTTGTTGCAGTTTCAGCTGCCATTTGAGCTGCATAAGGTGTAGATTTCCTTGAACCTCTAAAACCCAGACCGCCGGCACTTGCCCAGCTCAGTGCGTTACCTTCTGTATCTGTCAAAGTAACGATCGTGTTATTAAAAGATGACTGGATATGTGCCTGTCCTCGTTCAACGTTTTTCTTAACGCGCTTTTTGGTCACTTTTTTCGTAACTTTTTTTGCTGCCATTTTCTAAACTAACCTCCCTTATGGGTTCCCGTCCGTTCTTCTATATATAAATACGAATTTCCGGATTGGGGTAAACTTGATTATTTCTTCTTGTTTGCTACTGTTCTCTTAGGACCTTTACGGGTTCTTGCGTTGGTCTTTGTCTTCTGACCACGAACCGGTAAGCCCTTACGATGACGGATACCTCTGTAGCATCCGATCTCCTGAAGTCGCTTGATGTCCATAGCGACATTTCTTCTTAATTCACCTTCGACCGTATAGTGCTCTTCAATAACGGAAGATAATTTCTTAACTTCGTCATCGGTAAGATCTCTGACACGGGTATCAGGATTGACGCCTGCTGCTTCAAGGATCTTTGCAGCGCTGGAAACACCAATCCCGTAAATGTAGGTCAGACCGATCTCAATACGTTTGTCTTTTGGTAAATCAACTCCGGAAATACGAGCCATTTATTCTACCTCCATTAAAATTTTGGGTAATTAACCCTGACGTTGTTTATGCTTTGGGTTTTCACAGATAATTCTGATTTTACCTTTTCTTTTAATTACTTTGCACTTTTCACAAATCGGTTTAACTGATGCTCTAACCTTCATGTCAAACTACTCCTTTCCAAAAAAAGTCCGCTGAATATATTATCATAAATAATTCTTCTGCACAAGAAAAAACTTTTCTTTTTTTACTTATCTCTCCAGATGATCCTTCCCTTGGTAAGATCGTATGGAGACATTTCCAATGTGACCTTGTCTCCCGGGAGAATCCTGATGTAATTCATTCTCAGCTTGCCGCTGATGTGTGCCAGAACCGTATGTCCATTTTCCAGTTCAACCTGAAACATGGCGTTCGGTAATTTCTCTACTACTTTTCCTTCGATTTCAATTACGTCAGCTTTAGACATTCATTTCCCTCCTAAAGTGATAAAATCTCTGGTTCACCGTCTGTGATCAGTATCGTATTCTCGTAATGAGCGGAAAGGCTTCCGTCGGCTGTTGTGCATGTCCAGCCGTCATCGTGAAAGATCACATCACCGGTTCCGATATTGATCATCGGTTCAATGGCCAAAGTCATTCCTGCGCAGAGCAAAATCCCTTTTCTCTTTTGCGGAAAATTAGGAATTTGTGGTGCTTCATGCATTTCTCGGCCAATACCATGGCCGACCAGGTCACGTACCACACCATATCCGCGATCGATACAGTAATAACCGATCGCATTGGAGATATCGTGCAGATGATTCCCTGCCGTTGCATATTTCATGCCTTCAAAGAAGCTCTCTTCCGTCACCTTGATCAAAGCACTTGCTTCTTCTGAAACCTGTCCGACCGCATGGGTTCTTGCTGCATCGGACTGGAAGCCGTTGTGGATCAGCCCTATATCCAGACTGACAATATCTCCCTCCTGAATGATCCTGTTTGCTTTCGGGATACCATGCACTACCTCATCATTGATAGATACACACACCGATGCAGGATATCCTTCATAGTTCAGGAACGACGGGATGGAGTCTGTCTTCCGGATCAGTTCTTCTCCAAGCCTATCGAGATCCAAAGTGGAAATTCCGGGTGCGATCTCTTCTCCTAAACGAAGATGCACATCGCGCAAGAGTTTGCCCGCATCCCTCATCAACTCGATTTCTCTTTTGGATTTAATAGTTACGCCTGTCATAGATTATGCTCCTAAAACTTTAACAATTGACTCGAAAACATCTTTCATGTCAACTGTTCCGTCAACATCCTTCAGAACGCCTTCTGCTTTGTAGTAGTCGATCAGCGGCTGTGTCTGCTCATGATAAACATCCAGTCTCTTCTTGACTGTCTCCGGTTTATCATCATCTCTTAAGATGAGTTCTGCACCGCAGACATCGCAGATGCCCTCTTTTTTCGGAGGAATGTTCACTATATGGTAAGTAGCTCCGCAGCTTACGCATGCACGTCTACCGCCCATTCTGTCAATAATGTTCTGATCCGGGACATCGATGTTGATCGCAAAATCAACCTTCTCGCCTTTCTCAGCCAGAGCATTGGTCAGTGCCTCAGCCTGTGGAATGGTACGTGGGAAACCATCCAGAACATATCCGTTCTTTGCATCTTCCCATGTCAGTCTGTCCACGACCAGATTAACGACCAGCTCGTCCGGAACCAGGAGACCCTGGTCCATATACTCTTTTGCTTTCCGGCCAAGTTCCGTTCCCTCTTTGATATTTGCACGGAAGATATCTCCTGTGGAAATATGAGGGATCGAAAACTTGTCAGCTATCATTTTCGCCTGGGTTCCTTTTCCGGCACCCGGGGCACCTAACATAATAATTTTCATCGTGATGCCTTTCTTATATTGATTCTGGTTTCGTAAGAGCTGCTACGCTTCGCTACTTAGCCAGGAATCCACTGTAATTTCTTACCAGAAGCATTGACTCAAGCTTCTTAGCGGTCTCCAGAATAACACCGACTACGATGATAAGAGAAGTTCCCGCGAAGGAAAGCTGTGCGTTAAATACGCCGGATACGATCATCGGAATAACTGCGATAATAATCAGGCCAACTGCTCCGATAAAGATCAAATACCGCAGTACTCTGCTGAAATACTCTTCTGTCGGTTTGCCCGGACGGATACCAGGAACAAATCCGCCCTGCTTTTTGATATTATTGGATACTTCTGCAGGATTGAATGTAATCTGTGTGTAGAAGTATGCAAAGAATATGATCAAAGCAATATAGAGGAGCAATCCCAGTGTGTAGATCGGGTAGCCCGGTCTGCACCAGTAACTGGAGATAAAGAATCTTGTCCATGTGCCCGGATTATAGTTGGTTGCGAAGTTCGCAATGATGACTGGGAACTGGAACAGCGAAACAGCAAAGATGATTGGGATGACGCCGGCGGTGTTGACCTTCAACGGAATGTGGGAAGCCTGTCCGCCAAAACTCTTTCTTCCGACAATCTTCTGTGAGTACTGAACGCTGATTCTTCTTTCACCATCATTCAGGTAAACAATGAAGGCGACGACTGCGACGGTAAGTGCAACGATAATGATTGCTGCCAGTACAGCCATACCAACACTGCTTGCTCCTTTGACAAACTGTTCGAACAGGTTCGAGTAGTCTGCCGGCATAGTAGAAACGATGTTGACCAACAGGATGATGGAGATACCGTTTCCGATGCCTTTTTCCGTGATCTGCTCACCGATCCACATAACCAGGACTGCGCCGGCTGTCAGAACAAGTGCATCACAGATGATCGTCCAGACGTATTTTCCTCCGGAAAGAGAACCGAAAATACCCTGGTTGCCGAAGCCGATCACCATGATAGTACTTTCTACCAATGCAAGTCCTACGGTGAGATAACGGGTAATTTTAGCAATTTTCTGTCTTCCATCCTCTCCTTCCTTCTGAAGCTCTTCCAGTTTTGGAATCGCGATCGTAAGAAGCTGGATGATGATGGAAGCAGTAATGTATACTGTGATATTCAATGCAAAGATAGACATGCTCGAAAACGAGGATCCTGTCAATGCATCAAAAAAGCCAAATGCTCCGCCTGCCATATTGCCAAGCACTTCCTTGACAACTGCCGGATCAGTTCCCGGCAGCGGGATCTGGCAGCCGATTCTGACAATAATCAGCATTACGATAGTAAAGATCAGTCTTTTACGGATCTCTTTTACTTTGAATGCCTGAACTATCGTTTTGAACATTATTCTTCTACCTCACAGGTTCCACCTGCTGCTTCGATTTTTTCTTTTGCAGCGGCACTAAAAGCTGTAACTTTAACGTTTAATTTCTTTGTGACATTTCCTTTGCCCAGGATCTTGACACCATCACGCGGATGTTTGACCAGTCCGATGTCCATTAAAGTTTCAATGGTAACGTCTGCGCCGTCTTCAAAGCGATTCAGTGCACTTACATTAATGCCGACAATTTCTTTCGTATTAATGTTCGTGAAGCCTCTCTTAGGGAGTCTTCTGTATAATGGCATCTGACCACCTTCGAAACCGATCCTTGGTCTTCCGGAACGTGCCTTCTGACCTTTATGTCCTTTTCCTGCTGTCTTGCCGTTTCCAGAAGCATGGCCACGTCCTCTACGGAAGTTATTGCTCTGTTTGGAACCCTCTGCAGGATGTAAATTTGATAAATTCACTTTTGTGACCTCCTTTATGCTTCTTCAACCTTGACTAAATGTCTTACGTGCCAAATCATTCCTCTGACTGCTTCGTTATCCGGAAGCTCAACTGTATGATTCACTTTGCGTAAACCTAAAGCTTTCACAGTTGCTCTGTGTTTCGGAATCGCACCAATAGGAGATTTGACTAATGTAACTTTGATTTTCTTATCTGCCATTTTTCTTTCCTCCTATTCCTTATGCGGTCACTTCTTCGATTGTTTTCTCACGAAGTCTTGCAACCTCTGCCGGAGTCTTAAGCTGTTTCAATCCATCCATAACTGCGAGCACAACGTTCTGTTTGTTGTTGGATCCCAGAGATTTTGCACGGATATTCTTAATGCCTGCAAGCTCGACTACGCTACGTGCCGGGCCGCCGGCGATAACGCCGGTACCTTCGGAAGCTCTCTTCAGTAATACGGAAGCGCCACCGTAATTTCCGATGATGTCATGAGGAATACTTGCTGTATCGTCAACCGGTACTTCGATCATATTCTTCATTGCATCTTCTTTGCCTTTCCGGATTGCTTCCGGAATTTCGATTGCTTTTCCAAGGCCTACGCCAACTTTTCCTTTGCCATTGCCGACAACGACCAGTGCCGTGAATTTGAAGTTACGTCCGCCCTTTACAACTTTGGTAACACGTTTAATAGTAACGACCTTTTCTTCGAACTCAGGAGCTTCACTATTTGCGTGATTATCATCTCTTCTCATTGCGTATCTCCCTTCTTAAAATTCTAATCCGGCTTCTCTGGCTGCGTCTGCCAATGCCTTTACTTTACCATGATAGATATAACCGCCTCTGTCAAAAACAACAGTGCTGATACCTTTTTCTTTTGCTCTCTCGGCGATCACTTTGCCAAGGTATGCAGCTGCTGCTACATCGTTGGTCTTCTCAAGCTCTGCCTTTACATCCTTCTGAACGGTGGATGCGGATACTAATGTTGTATGTGTATCATCATCGATGATCTGTGCATACATATGCATATTGCTTCTGTACACTGCAAGACGTGGTCTTTCTGCAGTACCTTTGAAGCGATTGCGTAATTTCATGTGTTTCTTTTCACGAACCTCAGTTCTGGATTTCTTACTGATCATTATCTCTCACGCTCCTTTATTACTTACCCGTCTTTGCAACTTTACGTCTGATATGCTCTTCTGCATACTTGATACCTTTGCCCTTGTACGGTTCCGGTCCTCTGAATGCTCTGATCTCTGCTGCAGCCTGGCCAACTTTTTCTTTGCTGATCCCTTTTACGATGATCTTTGTCTGATCAGGTACTTCGATCTCAATTCCTTCCGGTTCCGGATACTCGATCGGGTGGGAGTATCCCAGTGTCAGGTTCAATACGTTTCCACTCTTTGCAGCTCTGTAACCAACACCGTTGATCTCAAGAGTCTTCTGGAAACCATCTGTGACTCCGACTACCATGTTATGGATAAGAGCTCTGGTAAGACCATGGAACGCTTTGTTTCTCTTCAGATCGTTCGGTCTTGTAATAATGATCTCTTCACCTTCCTGCTTGATCGTCATCTCTGACGGAAGCTGTCTGGAAAGTTCTCCTTTTGGTCCTTTTACAGTCACTACATTATTTTCTGCGATATCAACAGTAACTCCTGCTGGTATAGCGATAGGCATTTTTCCAACTCGTGACATGCCGTTTCCTCCTTTTCTTTTTTCCGCATCTGCTTTGTGGTGGTGAACACAAGCATTGACAGCGGTTAATAACGTAATATATTTGTGTCAGTTTTTACCATACGAACGCTAATACTTCGCCGCCGATGTTGAGCTTTCTAGCTTCTTTGTCGGTGATAACGCCGTTGTTGGTAGAGATGATAGCGATTCCAAGTCCGCCAAGAACCTTTGGAAGTTCATCTGCGCTTGCGTATACACGAAGTCCCGGTTTGGAGATTCTCTTTAATCCGGAGATGATCTTTTCGTTTTTGTCCTTGCCGTATTTGAGCTCGATGCGGATTACATCAAAGTTTCCGTCTTTTACGATCTCATACTTAGCTATATATCCTTCATCTAATAAGATTTTTGCGATAGCAAGTTTCATTTTAGATGACGGAACATCTACAGAGTCATGTTTCGCTGTGTTTGCATTACGAATTCTTGTAAGCATATCAGCAATAGGATCGCTCATTGCCATAATAGTATTCCTCCTTCTAAAATGTTTTTACCAGCTTGCTTTCTTGACGCCAGGAATCTGTCCTTTGTAGGCCAGTTCACGGAAGCAAATTCTGCAGATTCCGTATTTTCTCAGATAAGCGTGCGGACGTCCACAGATTCTGCAACGGTTATATTCCTGCGTAGAGAATCTTGCTTTACGCTGCTGTTTTACTTTCATAGCTGTTTTAGCCATTGATATCCTCCTTTACTGCTTTGCAAAAGGCATGTTGAACATTGTTAATAATTCTCTTGCTTCCTCATCTGTGTTGGCTGTCGTTACGATAATAACGTCCATACCTCTCACTTTGTCGATCTTGTCATACTCGATCTCCGGGAAGATAAGCTGTTCTCTGATGCCTAATGCATAGTTGCCTCTGCCATCAAATGCGTTCGGGTTAACTCCTCTGAAGTCACGGACACGTGGCAGTGCAAGGTTGATAAGTCTGTCAAGGAAGTTATACATCTTCTCGCCTCTTAAAGTTGTTTTGCATCCGATCTGCATGCCTTCACGAACTTTGAAGTTAGCGACAGATTTCTTTGCTCTGGTCGTTACAGCCTTCTGGCCTGTGATGATCTGCATGTCATTAACTGCGGATTCCAATGCTTTTGCATTTTCTTTTGCCTCGCCAACACCCATGTTGATCACGACTTTAGCAATCTTTGGTACTTGCATCACATTTTTGTATTCAAACTTCTTCATCATAGCGTCTACGATTTCAGAATTATACATGTCTTTCAGTCTACTCAACTCTTTGAACCTCCTTCCTCATTAATCAATTGCCTGATTGTTGGATTTCGCGTAACGAACTTTCTTTCCGTCAACGACCTGGAATCCGACTCTGGTCGTCTTGCCGTTCTGAACGTACATTACGTTGGAAATATGGATAGGTCCTTCCTGAGTAATGATGCCGCCTTCCTGGGTCTCTTTGCCCGGTTTCAGATGTCTTTTGATCATGTTGACGCCTTCTACCACGACAGTGCCTTTTTCAGCGTTTACAGCAAGTACCTTGCCTTCTTTATCTTTGTCTTTGCCGGCGATGACTCTGACGGTATCGCCTTTTTTGATTTTTAATGATGCCATGTCTCTACCTCCTACAATACTTCAGGAGCCAGTGAAACGATCTTCATGAACTGTTTCTCTCTGAGCTCTCTGGCTACCGGTCCGAAAATACGTGTTCCTGTCGGAGTTTTATCTTCTTTGATAATGACGGCAGCATTCTCGTCAAATTTGATGTAGGAACCATCTTTACGACGAGCACCTTTTTTAGTACGAACCACTACAGCCTTAACAACATCACCCTTCTTGACAACGCCGCCCGGGTTAGCATCTTTTACTGTAGCGACAATGATATCACCGATGTTAGCATACTTCCTAGTAGAACCACCAAGAACTCTGATGCAAAGGATCTCTTTCGCGCCGGTGTTATCAGCAACTCTGAGTCTGCTTTCCTGCTGAATCATAATAATTCTCCTTTCTACTATTTAGCCTTTTCAATGATCTCAACAAGGCGCCATCTTTTATCTTTGGACAGCGGTCTTGTTTCCATAACCTTAACTGTGTCACCGATGTTGCATTCATTGTTTGCATCATGAGCTTTCAGCTTATAAGTTCTCTTAATGATTTTCTTATAAAGAGGATGCTTAACGTTATCAACAACTGCAACAACGATCGTCTTGTCCATTTTGTTGCTCGTAACTTTACCGGTACGAACTTTTCTTAAATTTCTTTCCACGTTTTCTCCTCCTTATTTACTCGGCAGCTTTTGCTTTCTGTGTGATCACGGTTTTGATACGCGCGATGTTTCTTCTGACTTCTTTAATTCTGCCTGTATTTTCCAGCTGGTTTGTTGCATTCTGGAATCTTAAGTTGAAAAGCTCTTTCTTAGCTGCTGTCAGTTCTGCATCAAGTTCAGCAGCGGATTTAGTTCTTAAATCTTCTAAATATTTATTCGTTTTCACTTGATTCACCGCCTTCCAAATCTGCCTTGGAAACTATCTTGCATTTTACAGGTAATTTGTGTGTTGCAAGACGGAGAGCTTCCTTTGCTGTTGCTTCCGGTACACCGGCAATTTCAAACATAACACGGCCCGGTTTTACAACTGCTACCCAGTACTCAAGAGCACCTTTACCTGAACCCATACGTGTTTCAGCAGGTTTTGCTGTAACTGGTTTGTCAGGGAAGATCTTGATCCAGACACGTCCGCCACGCTTCACGTATCTTGTCATAGCGACACGGGCAGCTTCGATCTGATTGGATTTGATCCAGCCTGGTTCCTGTGCGACGATACCGAACTCGCCGTAAGAAAGTTTGTTGCCTCTTAAAGCTTTACCTTTCATAGAACCGCGGAACTGTTTACGATGTTTTGTTCTTTTTGGCATTAACATTATTTATCGCTCCCTTCCTTGTGTTCTTTTACCGGAAGCACTTCACCTTTGTAAATCCAAACTTTAACGCCTACTTTACCATAGGTTGTGTCTGCTTCAGCAAAACCATAATCAATATCTGCACGTAACGTCTGAAGAGGAATTGTTCCCTCGGAGTAAAACTCGGTACGAGCCATATCAGCTCCGCCTAAACGGCCGGATACGGAAGCTTTGATACCAAGTGAACCAGCCTTCATGGAACGGCTCATAGCACTCTTCATTGCTCTTCTGAAGGAAACACGGTTCTCCAGCTGCTGTGCGATATTTTCTGCAACAAGCTGTGCATCCTTATCGGATCTCTTAACTTCGATAATATCGATGACGGCATCTTTGCCGATCAGCTTTTTAACCTGTGCTTTTACTTTTTCGATCTCACCGCCGCCTTTGCCGATGATAACGCCCGGCTTTGCAGCATGTACTTTGATCTTGATGTTTTTGTCGGATGCTCTTTCAATTTCAACTTTAGCGATTCCGGCATTGTATAATTTGTCTTTCAGGAATTTTCTGATCTGGTAATCTTCAACCAGGTTGTCAGCAAAATCTTCTTCTGCATACCACATGGAATCCCAGTCTTTGATAACTCCTACTCTTAAACCATGAGGATTAACTTTTTGTCCCATACTCCCTCCTATCTTTCGTCGAGCACGACAGTGATATGGCTCAGTCTCTTTTCGATTCTGTATGCCCTGCCCTGTGCTCTAGGTCTAATTCGTTTCATTGTAGGTGCCTTATTTGCGTAACATTCTGCAATATAAAGGTCTTCTGGATTCATACCATTATTGTTCTGTGCATTTGCAATCGCGCTCTTCAAAAGTTTAGCAATAATGGAAGCTCCATATCTAGGATTGTATGCAAGGAGACCAAGGGCTTCATTTACATTTTTTCCTCTGATCGCATCAAGTACATAGCATGCCTTGGTGGTAGAGATTCTGGCAAATGAAAGTTTTGCTGATGGTCTGGTATCCTTCTGTGCATTTCTTTCTCTTTTAATTTGTGATCTATGTCCCTTTGCCATGGATTAAACCTCCTTTCGAAATATTTGCTTATCTTGACTTCTTCTCGTCTTTGCCATGTCCTCTGTAAGTTCTGGTTGCCACGAACTCGCCGAGTTTGTGTCCGACCATATCTTCTGTTACATACACAGGAACATGTCTTCTGCCATCATGAACTGCAATCGTGTGTCCTACGAAACTCGGGAAGATCGTGGAACGGCGTGACCATGTCTTGACAACGCTCTTCTCATCGTTTGCGTTCATTGCTTCTATTTTCTTAAGCAAACTTTCGTCTGCAAAAGGGCCTTTTTTTAATGATCTTGCCATGGTAACCTCCTTACTTCATGTTACGTCCATCGCGGCGACGGATGATGAGTTTGTTTGACTGTTTGTGTTTGTTTCTAGTCTTAAGACCAAGTGCCGGTTTGCCCCAAGGAGTGCTTGGACCTGGACGTCCGATACCGGTCTTACCTTCACCACCACCATGCGGATGGTCGTTCGGGTTCATTACGGAACCACGTACGGTAGGTCTGATACCCATGTTTCTCTTACGACCTGCTTTACCGATATTTACAAGGTCATGCTCCACATTGCCGACCTGGCCGATGGTTGCCCTGCAAATGATCGGGACCATTCTCATTTCTCCGGAAGGAAGACGAAGTGTTGCGTACTTTCCTTCTTTTGCCATGAGCTGAGCTGCGTTTCCGGCGGAACGGACTAACTGACCGCCTTTGCCCGGGTAGAGCTCGATGTTATGGATTTCTGTACCGATCGGGATGTTCTCCAGCGGGAGGCAGTTGCCAACTCTGACTTCTGCATTCGGGCCGGACATAACGGTCATGCCGTCTTTCAGGCCGAGCGGTGCGATGATGTATGCCTTTTCTCCATCTGCGTAATGAAGAAGTGCAATGTTTGCTGTTCTGTTCGGATCGTATTCGATTCCGGCAACCTTAGCCGGGATACCATCCTTATTTCTCTTAAAGTCAATGATTCTGTACTGTTTTCTTGTACCGCCACCTCTGTGTCTGACAGTGATCTTACCCTGGTTGTTACGTCCGGAATTCTTCTTGCTGACTGCGAGTAAGGATTTCTCCGGTGTCTTCTTTGTGATGTCCTTCTTGTCGAGGGCTGTCATCTGTCTTCTAGAAGGTGTATATGGGTTAAATGTTTTGATTCCCATTTTTTTCTCCTTTCAGTTAATGTCTTTTCTTATCACGCTTGACTTGCGTATATGGTTCGAAGGTAATTTTACAGTCCCTCGAAGATTTCAATGTCTTTGCTATCAGCTGTTAATGTTACGATAGCTTTTTTCGTCTTAGGCATCTTGCCGACGATACGGTTACGCTGTCTTGTCTTTGGATGGTTGTTGATCGTGTTGACCTTCTCGACCTTTGTTCCTTCGAACATTTTCTCAACAGCCTCTCTGATCTGTGCCTTGTTAGCATCTACATGAACCAGGAATGTATACTTCTTTTCTGACATCTGCTCCATGCTCTTTTCAGAGATAACTGGTTTCAGGATTACATCATAATATTTCAGATCTGCCATTATGCGTACACCTCCTCGATTGTTTCCAGAGCTGCCTTATCCAGTACTAACGCATCATATTTCAGAATATCGAATACGTTGATCGTGTTTGTAAGAGCAGTCTTTACATTCTGGATGTTTCTTGCGGAGCAGATCACGTTCTGATCATTGTCATTCAGGACGATCAGCGCTTTGTTCAGATCAAGGCTCTTTAAGAATGCAACCATCGTTTTTGTTTTGATCTCATCAACTTTCAGCTCGTCGATCACGAAAATCTTTTCTTCCTGAACTCTGGAGGTTAAAGCGCTCTTTAATGCAGCTCTCTTTTCCTTCTTGTTCATTTTTACTTCGTAATCACGCGGCTTCGGTGCGAATACCACACCACCGCCGGTCCACTGCGGAGCTCTGATGGAGCCCTGACGAGCGTGGCCTGTTCCTTTCTGTCTCCATGGCTTTTTGCCGCCGCCGGAAACATCGGAACGAGTTTTGGCACTCTGTGTGCCCTGACGTTTGTTGGCAAGCTGTGCTACGACTGCTTTGTGAAGAAGATGCTCATTTACTTCTACGCCAAAGATCTCGTCCTTCAGTTCAATATCGCCAACTGTTTCGCCTTTCATATTGTAAACAGATACTTTTGACATCTGAATTTCCTCCTTTCCCTCAATCGTCATGCCTTAACAGCTTCGCGTACTTCTACTAAAGCTTTCTTTGGTCCCGGTACAGCGCCTTTGACCAGGATCAGATTATCATCGGCATCCACTCTGACAACTTCCAGATTCTGAACGGTAACTCTCTTTGCTCCCATCTGGCCAGGCATATGTTTTCCTTTGAAAACTCTGGACGGATCGGATGCGCTGCCGTTGGAACCTGCGTGACGATGGTACTTGGAACCATGTTTCATAGGTCCTCTGTGCTGATTGAATCTCTTGATCGCACCCTGGAAACCTTTACCTTTTGAGATAGCGGAAACATCGATCTTGTCTCCAGCCTCAAAAATGTCTGCCTTGATTTCGTCTTTTACATTGTATTCTGCAGCATTCTCAAAACGGAATTCTCTGATGAATCTCTTATAAGGAATGTCTGCCTTGTCAAATTTTCCACGGTCCGGAGAGTTGACCAGAGTCTCTCTCTTGTCCTGGAAACCAACCTGTACAGCTGCATAGCCGTCAGTCTCTTCTGTCTTGACCTGTGTAACGACACATGGGCCAGCCTGAAGAACGGTAACCGGTGTTAAGACGCCGTCTTCATTGAAGACCTGGGTCATACCGATTTTTGTTGCTAAAATCGCTTTCTTCATATTTTAATAACCTCCTAATCTACAGCGGAGCGCCAATCGTAATCGGTTGATTTTGACTGTCTGACTGATTGCTGATCTTATTATCTGACAAGTCTTAATCGGATCCGTCGTTGACGTTCATCCTAGAACAGATGTGTTCTTA
Organism: Lachnospiraceae bacterium; assembly: GCA_017536965.1. GTDB lineage: Bacteria > Bacillota > Clostridia > Lachnospirales > Lachnospiraceae > RGIG5612. The sequence goes on from JAFWCK010000049.1 coordinate 68,075, forward strand.
CTGTTCCTTCATTTTAATGTTGACATAAACGCCTGCCGGCATATCGAGTTTGGATAAAGCTTCCATCGTCTTCTGTGTCGGTGCGATCACGTCGATGAGTCTCTTATGAGTCCTCTGCTCGAACTGTTCACGGGAATCTTTGTATTTATGCACAGCCCTTAAAATAGTAACAACTTCCTTTTTAGTAGGAAGTGGAACCGGACCGGAAACCTGTGACCCGTTTTTCTTAACAGTGTCGATGATCTTTTCAGCTGACTGATCAATTAATTTGTGATCATAAGCCTTCAGTGTGATTCTCATTACCTGATTTGCCATATTAGCCTCCTGTTTTATTATGATTTTTTGTTTTTGCACACTCTCCCGTGCGTGTCGCGTTTTTCCCGTAAAAAATTGGCATAGTTCAGCCAATCCCTATATTCCGCCGATCCTGCCGCTCGCAAGCTTTTCGCCCCGCCTTCGGTGCCTTTGCCATATGCATTCTGGTAAATGGCTGACCAGCTCTTGTTACGCTTCTGCACGTTGTTTCCGTCTCAGTTAACGGACCATGGTGTGCATCGACCGGTGTCGTCAGATCTTCTGACATTGCTCCACGGAATTACCTGCTTTTCCTGCAGCAACTTCACGCTTCATAGCTATCACCGTCGCAGCTTGAACATCATACTATATAGAAAGAGGAAATGCAAGAAAAAGTTTTCATAATCTTTTTCTTTTTGCACTCTGCTTTTTTGTGCCAAATTACATGTGTTTTCACGTATTTGAGCAGATTATGATCCGCCCGTTTTGCCATCTTTCTCCTATATGATCATTTTTGTCAAAAGGGAGTAATTTTTAATGCCAGAATTACTCCCTTTTTAATCATTTGTTTTCTATTACTCCTATACAAACTTTTTTTCAAAAAGGGAGTATTTATTTTTGATAAAATTACTCCTTTTTGAAGCAATTGTTTCCTATTACTCCTATATAAACCTTTTTTCAAAAAGGGAGTAATTTTATTGACCATTTTTCTGGCCATAATGGCTGTTTTCATCCTATATGATCGTTTTTTCTAAAAGGGAGTAAAAATTTCAATTTAAATTACTCCCTTTTAGAGATTTTGGTCATATAGGAGTAATGCTGTTTTTCAGGATGATTTCTACCCCTTTTTCATCGCCCTCCCCTTTTCTCTGAGCTGTTTTTATGATATATTACTCAGGCGGATCTCATTCTGATCTCCGCAGGGGACATTCTTAGTCCTGGTTCCAATTAATTCCATTTAGTTAGATCCAACAAAAAGATCTGTTACTACAATTCAATATGAGAAAGAGGTCAATATGTTTTCCATTGATAATCTGCGCTGCAGAAGTGCTGCTCTTGATGCTGAGATTCAGTATCTTCAAAACTATATTTCAAGCCATCCCGTCACAGAGCACCTGACAATCCGGAAAGGAGATAATGATTCCTTCTATTACAGTAAAAAAGTTGCTCGTCAGGAGGGAGGGAAAAAGGAGAAGTATCTCCCTCAATCGGAAGAGAATGAAATAAAAAAGCTGGCTTATCAAAAGTATGCTCCACTGCGGCTGAAAGATGCCATCCGCGAGAAAAAAGCAATCGACCGGATGATTCGGGTATTCTCTCAGGAAGACTCCGTAACAAAATACATGCAAAAGCATCCCGGGGTGTATGCCATGCTGAAGGACTGGCTTTGGGCAAAAGGGGATGATGATCTCCTTGCGCCTGACGATGAGATCCGCCAGAAGGCGGAGGCCTGGAAGAATATTCCATATAAAAGGAGCCAGACCAATCCGGAATGGCTGAAGTATCCGACCATCATCAAGGGACTGCAGGTTCGGAGCAAGGCGGAGGCGGATATCATCGGCCGCTTTGAGCACTTCGGGGCAGCCTATCATTATGAAGAGTACTTCGATATCCCTGAGCACCTGCTCAATTTATATAGAAGAAACTCATTTGATATCCATCCGGATTTTAAATGCAAAAACATGCGGACCGGGAAGGTGTACTGGTGGGAGCATCAGGGACAGTGGGATAATCCCAAGTATGTGTCGGATCTGCCCGCCCGCGAGGAATTATTGTATAAAGCTGGCTTGGTGCCATGGAAAAACCTGATCATTACAACGGAAACGCAGGAACTCCCGTTGGATATCCAATGGGTCGATGAGATCATCCGATTCTACCTGCTATAGCGCCGTGATACATCTTCCAGACAAAAAAAGATATACAAAAACGCATTTTTAAATTAAAATACATACATAAATATTTGGGGAGGAATACCATGGAAGATAACGAGATTGTTGTGATCACATTGGAATTTGAAGATGGAGAATCTGTTGAATGCGAGGCCATTGGTCTTTTTGAATATGCAGAGTTTCCGGGAAAGACATATATTGCGTTAGCTCCGACCGATGAAGAAGACGATGATGTCTATATCTATGAGTATCACGAATTATCTGATGATGAGTTCGAGCTGCTGGATATCGAAGACGATAACGAGTTCGATAAAGTAGCAACTGAATTTGAACGTCTGGTCGAAGAATCGGTCGATTAAAGAATTCCGATATTTAATGACTGCCAATAAACATTCGGTGGTCAATGTAACCAAAACAGACAGTTAATATCCGTAAAAAAGAGGACGCTTTATGCGCCCTCTTTTTATGTTTTGAAAAATACTATCTCAATAAATGCTCTCGTCTGCTATACAGATAGCCCTTACGATCAGTCGAACCTGCTTTACTGCATCGGTGCGGTCCAGTAGGTCTGCTGGTAAATATCTGTGAAGCTGTACATTGCAAGCGGTGTGCCGCCGGTGACTTTCATGTTCGCGATCTGAGGATCCTTTGTCACGGTCCACTGACCAACAACGTAGCTGTCCAGATAATTGCCATCGTAATCATAGTAGTCTGCTACAAACTGCAGATTATCGCCAACTTGGAGCGATGCCCATGCGCCATCGCCAGCCAGATCAACCAGCTCGCCATCAACCGTCGGGTCTCCCTCGCCAGTCGTGTAAGCAGAAGTATCTTCCTGGGTGTAAGCGCTGAGAGTCTTGGAGAGTAATGGAGTCTCCTTATCACCGCTGTTGTAATCGATGCGTAAACCGCCGATGTAGCCTTTTGGATTTGCAGAATCAAAAATCACGATCAGTTTCGCCATTCTTCCGTTGTAGACAACCGGAACATAACCTGTGATCATATAGCAGTCTTCACCGACATTGCCCTGGCCGTCAGCACCCTCGAGCGTGCTCTCATAGTAGTAAGCTACTGCATTGCCGTCGATGGTCAGCCATGTGTTATCGTTGACAGCGATCAGATTTCCGTCCTCATCAAAGTCATAGACATTATCCGTACCAAGATCAATAAGGCCCTGACCATCATCCATGTACATACTCAGAAGAATATGGTCAACCAGTTTCCACTGATCCTTGCTCAGCGTGATGATCTGCTGTCCAGCTGCATTGGTCTTCCACTCCAGAGCCGTCTGATCGAACATATGCTGCGAAATGTACTCAGCTGCCGAATCAGTATTGAATCCCTTGGTGAAGCTCCTTTCACCGCTGAAGAGACTGCTGCCAAAGAGATTGCCCAGCATGCCGGAAATATCGGATGATGAATAATTACCGGAGTAATTATCGTAGTTATAGTTCGAGTCAAATCCGCCGGTGCTGTAGTTTCCGTTGGCAGAACCGAAGAGGCTGTTCAGGATGCTGCTGTAATCGCCGCTTCCTGTGCTGTAGCCATTGTCGTAGCCAGTACCAAAGCCTGTATCATAACCGTAACCATTGCTATAACCAGTATCGTAGCCATAACCGGAATCGTAGCCGTAGCCATTGCTGTAGCCGGTATCATATCCATAACCTGTGTCATATCCGTAGCCGTTGTCATAGCCTGTGCCGGATCCCATTCCAAAGAGGCTGCCCAGATCGATGCCGCCAACATTACTGTTGGAGTTATAGTTCTGGCCATAGCCATTGCTGAAGAGTCCGAACAGGGAGTTGAACGGAGAACCGCCGCCGGAGATGTACTGTCCGCTCATCTCCATGCTTGCGTACTTCTGCACGCACTCCGTATATTCATCGCAGATATTGATCTGCCGGTAAACATCGCTCACCTGTGAAGCAAAGGATGCATTCGCATACGGGAAGTAAATTGAAAGTCCATATGCGGAAGACATATTTCTGGATACCTGATTATACTTGACTGCACCCAGAATTGCCTCTGCAAGAGAACCAGCTTCTCTTGTTCCTAACTTCGCCGCAAAGTCAACCAGGTCGACCTGGTCGATGCGGTAAGACTCACCAAATTCTCTAGCCTTGCTTCTGGATGTTGCAATCTCAGTATAGGAACCGCCGGCTGCATTATCAGCTGCTTCCATCTGTGCAGTAACCTTCTTTGCAAAGTTCTGCAGTTTTGCCGGAACCACCGTTGCCAGCTCACCCAGGTCGGTCACAGAAAGTGTGGAACCATATCCCGGTGAATTCTGAGATGCAACACGGACAAAATCATCAGCAATGATCTTGCCCAGTTCAATCGTCGGCATACTGGTGTTCTTGCCAAGCTGTGTCAGCCAGTTAGTGTAGTACCAGCCTGATGCATCCTCGGTCTCTTCCGATGCGATCAGGTAGTCTGAATAATCGGAAAGAGCCAGACCCGTTTCTACTGTTGCCATCAGGCAGGCATCAAATCCGATGAAATCAAAATTCACACCGCCAGCACCGATCGCAGTCTTCAGTTTTGGAAGCGTCAGCGTGCCGGTATAAGAATACTTCTCATCATGTGCATAGCCTTCCACAGAACCGCCGCCGTGATCCCAAAGGATCAGCATGTTACGGTTTGCCGGGAAGTTCCGTTTACAATACTGAATAAATCCGGACAGTGTATCTTCTTTTGTCATAGAGACATCGCCGGCATTCTTTTCCAGACGATATAACTGACCGCCCTTGATCTGATAGATCTGGTTGGTATTGCTGGAGATGGCATTGTTGCGCCACTTGGTTGTACCGCCGGTATAAAGGATCAGGTTCACATTATTCCCAAGGTCAGCGCTCAGCATTTCTTTCAGATCGCTGGTGGCTGATCCGTAATTTGACTCCAGATCGCTGCCGCACAGATACACCATGATCGTGACCACGTCGCGATTGTTGCCGTAGATCTGTGTCATCTTAGCCGGAACGCCTGCAGCCACTTCTTTATTCAGCACGCCTGCGTTGCTCTCCCAGCTGGTCGTGCTGTAATAGTTGTTGGAAACATCATTGAAACTGAATCCAGTCGGCAGAATATTATTGGTATTTGTATTTGCGTTCGTGTTGTTGTTGACCGGAAGGTTATTGATCCCGTCGCTGATCCTCTTGGTGCAGCTGCGGATCAGGCAGCTTCCCAAAACAACGATCACTACCACAATAATGAGGATCAGGATCAGGCTTTTGCCTCTGCCTTTCCTGCCGCTGGAACTTCCGCCTGAGCTGCCGCCGGATGGAACAGAATTGGACGGGCCATTATAGCCGCCATTGCCGCCACCGTTGTTGCCGCCATTATAGCCGCCGTTATTTCCGCCGCCAAGACCGCCCAGTCCGCCAAGCCCGTTGTTATTGCTGCTGGTGTTATTGTTATTGCCGCCCATGAGACCACCAAGAATTCCGCCGTTATTGTTGCCGGAATTGTTGCCGCCGCCGAGCAGATCACTGATTATCCCTTTGTCCGCCTGCTGCGGAGCCTCTTTGGGTCCAGCGCCCTGCCGAGGCGCAGAAGGAGGTGCGTTACGCGGTCCCTGATTACCAGGTCTTCCCGGACCCGGTCTGTTCTGGCCTCCTAACCCAGTATTTCCTTCACGGTTGCCAACTGGTCCCTGACCAAGGCCTTCGCCCTGTCGTTCGACTTTGGCTTCTCCGTCTACTACGTTGCGTTCTCTGCCAATCGGTTTACCACTCATTTTTCTTCTCCTTTGGCAATCTGCCTTTTATGTCATTTTGCAACATATTTATCAATTTTACTTTACCACATTTCAATAAAAAACGGCGAAAATTTTCATTTCGCCGTTTTTATCTATGATTCTTCTTTCTCCGTTAAAACCAAGGAAGCACCGTGGCTTTAAACTAAAGGTCAAAACTCGTAAAAGTCCTGCTATATCAGCCTTTAAAGAACGCCACCGCTGCTTCGAACATCCGGTTATCATACTCACCCGGAACATTCTTATATAAGTAAGATCCTTTTCTCTCGCTGTGACCCATCTTACCAAAGATGCGGCCGTCCGGAGAAGTAATGCCTTCCACAGCCATCGTGGAGTTGTTCGGATTGAATGCGATGTCATATGTCGGATTTCCATCCATATCCACATACTGCGTTGCAATCTGTCCACTCTTAAGGAGCTGTGCAAGCAGGTCATCGTTTGCAATAAACCGTCCCTCGCCATGGGAGATCGGAACGTTGACGATGTCGCCCTCGTTCATCAGCTTCAGCCATGGAGAGATCGTGGACACGATTTTGGTCCGGACGATCTTGGATTGATGCCGTCCGATCGTATTGAATGTCAAGGTCGGACAGTCTGCATCCGTCTCAATGATCTTGCCAAACGGAACCAGACCCAGTTTGATCAAAGCCTGGAAGCCGTTGCAGATACCGCACATCAGGCCGCCGCGCACATCGATCAGATCGGTCACCGCATCTTTCACCTGCTGATTTCTAAAGAACGCTGTGATAAATTTAGCGCTGCCGTCTGGTTCATCGCCGCCGGAGAATCCACCCGGCAGGAAGATCATCTGTGACTCTCCGATCATGCGGGCAGCATCCTCTACACTGCGTTTGATGCCTTCTGCACTCAGGTTGTTGATGACTAAGATCGATGGATCAGCACCGGCATCTGCCATTGCTTTCGCGCTGTCATATTCGCAGTTCGTTCCCGGGAATGCGGTGATCAGAACCTTTGGTCTTGCGGTCTGAATAGCAGGGACAGAAATCTCTGTGGATTCTTTTGCACATGTGGAAGCATCTGTCAGGATCTTTCCTTCGCTTGTCTCCACTTTATTACAAGGATAAATATCTTCCAGAACATCCTCATAAATCTGACTCAGTTCTTCCAGAGAAACGTGCTCATTCTTATAGGAAAGGATCCAATCTTCCCGGATCCGGCCCAGATCTGTAAAGGACAATTTCTCCAGCAGCTGCGACGGACACCCTGTAATATCAAAATCACGCGGCACTTCCAACAGGAAGGATCCGTAGCTGTATCCGAACAGTTCTTCCAGAGAAACGGCACTGTCTGTAATGCCTCCGCTGAATTCAAATCCCAGCTGGTTGCCAAGGCTCATCTTCAAAAGAGCCTCTGCCACGCCACCGTAAGTCGGAGTGTAAGCAGCCACTCCTTCATGTTCTCTTAAAACATGCGTGACTAATTCGTAAGCAGCCTTAAGGGACTCGGCCTTAGGGAGATGATAAGAATCGCTGTCATCCGTCTCCGGACAGATCCATAACACTTTGTCTCCTGCCTGTTTGAATTCTGGAGAAACAATGTTTTCGCACTTGTCTGTTGTGACTGCAAAGCTGATCAGTGTCGGCGGAACGTCCAGATCTTCAAAGGTTCCACTCATGGAATCTTTGCCGCCTATAGCTGCTACCCCCAGCTCCACCTGCGCGCGGAATGCACCGAGCACTGCTGCAAACGGCTGTCCCCAACGGATAGAATCTTTGCCCAGTTTTTTAAAATATTCCTGGAAGGAAAGATAAACATCCTCAAAATCTGCGCCTGCTGCGACCAGTTTGCTGACCGATTCCACAACAGCCAGATAAGCACCATGATACGGGCTCTGTGAAGTAAGCAGCGGATTATATCCCCAGCTCATGACAGAACAATCGTCCGTATGTTTCTTCTCCATAGAGATCTTGTGGACCATTGCCTGGATAGGGGTCTTCTGATATTTTCCGCCAAACGGCATCAGCACGCTGCCTGCACCGATGGTGGAGTCGAACATTTCTGAAAGACCCTGTTTGGAGCATATGTTAAGGTCTGCTGCCAGAGCTTTCATGGAAGCCTCAAATGACGGCTCCTCTTTTGCCCACTGCGCATCCATCAGATTCTCAAGCGGCTGTGCGCCTTCTACTTCAATCTTGATATATTTCTTTGCACCGTTGGTATCCAGGAATTCCCTTGTGATATCTACGATGTTCTTTCCATTCCACTGCAGCACCAGACGCGGCTCTTCTGTTACTTCTGCTACTTTCACAGCATTCAGGTTTTCTTCTTCAGCCAGTGTCAGGAACGCATCCAGATCTTCCTTAGCTACTACGACTGCCATTCTCTCCTGGGATTCGGAGATAGCCAGTTCAGTTCCGTCTAATCCTTCATATTTCTTTGGCACTGCATTCAAGTCTACACACAGACCGTCTGCCAACTCGCCGATTGCAACGGAAACACCGCCAGCACCAAAATCGTTGCAGCGTTTGATCATGCGGCTTGCCTGCGGATTGCGGAACAATCTCTGCAGTTTTCTTTCCTCCGGCGCATTACCTTTCTGCACCTCTGCTCCGCATGTTTCCACAGAATGGGAATCATGTGCTTTAGAAGAACCAGTTGCTCCGCCTATACCATCACGTCCGGTTGCGCCGCCCAACAAAATAACTACATCCGTCGGAGCCGGACGCTCTCTGCGGACATTCTCTGCCGGAGCAGCTGCGATCACCGCACCAACCTCCATATGCTTAGCCGCATAGCCCGGATGATACAGTTCATCTACGATGCCGGTTGCCAGACCAATCTGGTTGCCGTAAGAAGAATATCCGTGTGCAGCACCGGTGACCAGCTTCCGCTGCGGGAGCTTGCCCGGAATGGTATCTGCAACTGGTGTCCGCGGATCTGCTGCGCCGGTCAGACGCATTGCAGCGTATACATAAGAACGGCCGGACAGCGGGTCACGGATGGCTCCGCCAATACAGGTAGCTGCTCCACCAAACGGTTCGATCTCTGTCGGATGATTATGTGTTTCATTTTTAAACAGCAGGAGCCATGGCTCTTTCACACCATCGGCTTCCACTTCGATCTTTACCGTGCAGGCGTTGATCTCTTCGGATTCATCCAGCTTTTCCAAAAGCCCTTTCTGCCGCAGATACTTCGCTGCCAGCGTTCCGATATCGAACAGGCACACCGGTTTCTCACGGTTCATCTCTTTCCGGATGGAAAGATACTCCTCATAGGTTTTCTGTATATTCTGATCATCCGGATCTAAGAACTTCACATCCTCGATGATCGTGTTGAACGTCGTATGACGGCAGTGATCTGACCAATAGGTATCTATTACCTTGATCTCTGTAATAGATGGATTGCGGCCTTCTTTTTTAAAGTAATCCTGGCAGAACATGGCATCGTCCACATCCATAGCCAGTCCGTTGTCTGCCACAAATTGCTCCATCTCTTCTCTTGAATACTCGTTGAAGCCATCCAGAATGGCGACCTCGGTCGGGATGTCATACTGCACGCGGATCGTTTCCGGCAGTTCCAGGGATGCTTTCCTTGCTTCCACCGGGTTGATCACATGCTTCTCGATCGCTGCGATCTCTTCCTCTGTCAAACTGCCGTATAACAGATAGACTTTGGCAGACGCGATATCCGCTCTTTCCCCTCCGGAGATGAACTGGATACACTGTGCAGCGGAATCCGCTCTCTGATTAAACTGACCCGGCAGATACTCCACTGCAAAAACATACAGCGGTGCATCGGCAGAAGCACCTTCAGCCCAAACAGCCTGATCACGTGCTGCCTTCACATCTTCCAGTTCCTCATAAGTAAGGTCTGTCTGCGGCTCGGAGAAAACGCTCTTCACAGCAGTATCAAAAATATCCCGCGGCATGTTTTCCGCATCATAGCGGTTCAGCAGACGCACACCGACTAAGGAAGTAATGCCCAGAAGGTTTCTGCACTCCTTCAGGAGTGTCATTGCCTCATGTGCATATTCTGTTTTCTTCTCAACATATACTCTGTAAACCATTCAGTGCCCGCCTTCCGATATCTTTTCTGTAATATTCATTATCAAAGTGGATCTTCTCCACGTCTTTATAAGCTTTATGGACTGCTTCAGCCAGCGTGTGGGATGTCTCCGTTACGCCAAGCACACGTCCTCCGTTTGTTAAGAGCTTGCCATCCTCCAGCTTTGCGCCGGCCACATAGACCTTATCCCAAAGCTCATCCGGGATGGTGATCTCAAATCCCTTTTCATAGCTTTCCGGATAACCCTTAGATGCCATGATCACGCAGCATGCGCTCTTCTGTGCAAAGTTGATCTCCACATCTGCCAGACGTTCTTCTGTCACTGCCATCATGATATCCAGCAGATCACTTTCCAACAATGGCAGAACCACCTGTGTTTCCGGATCGCCGAAACGGCAGTTGTACTCGATGACTTTCGGTCCATCCTCTGTCAGCATCAGTCCAAAGTAAAGGCATCCTTTAAAGACTCTTCCCTCTTCCTTCATCGCCTGGATGGTCGGGAGGAAGATCTTCTCCATGCATTCCTCTGCAATCTCCGGTGTGTAGAACGGGTTCGGTGCAACCGTACCCATACCGCCGGTGTTCAGGCCTGTGTCGTTATCGCCGGCTCTCTTATGATCCATAGAAGAGACCATCGGTACGACCACGTTGCCGTCCGTAAAGGAAAGAACAGATACTTCCGGACCGGTCAGGAACTCTTCGATAACAATATGGTCACCGCTGGCGCCGAACTTCTTATCTTTCATCATAGAAACGACAGCATCTTCCGCTTCCTTCAGAGTCTGGGCGATGACAACGCCTTTTCCCAGTGCCAGACCATCTGCTTTGATGACAGTCGGGATCGGTGCTGTCTGAAGATATGCTAATGCCGCATCCATATCATCGAACGTCTCATAAGCAGCCGTCGGAATATTGTATTTCTTCATCAGGTTTTTAGAGAACACTTTGCTGCCTTCTATAATGGCCGCATTCGCGCGCGGACCAAAGCATGGGATGCCAATGCCTTCTAATGCATCGACGCAGCCAAGTACCAGCGGATCGTCCGGTGCCACGATGGCGTAGTCAATTTTTACCTCAGCGGCAAACTTTTTAATTCCCTCAATGTCTTTGGCATCAATAGCAACACAAGTCGCATCACGGGCAATACCTCCGTTACCCGGAACAGCAAAGACCTCTGTGACCTTCGGGTTTTCTTTGATCTTTTTGATAATTGTATGCTCGCGGCCTCCGCCGCCGACAACCAAAACTTTCATCCTCAACACTCCTTATTCATTAATGATGGAACAGACGCATGCCGGTAAATGCCATGACCATATTGTATTTATCGCAGCATTCGATCACCTGTGCATCACGCACGGAGCCGCCCGGCTGTGCCACGTAGCTTACGCCGCTTTTCTTTGCCCGTTCAATATTGTCGCTGAACGGGAAGAAAGCATCGGACCCAAGAGACACGCCTTTGATCTGATCCAGATAAGCTCTCTGTTCTTCAAATGAAAACGGTTCCGGTTTGCTGGTAAAATATCTCTCCCAGACGCCGTCTGCCGTAACATCTTCTTCGTTTTTATTAATATAACCGTCAATGCAGTTATCACGGTCCGGTCTGCCGATATCCTCGCGGAACGGAAGGGATAATACTTTGCTGCTCTGACGAAGGAACCAGGTATCTGCCTTGCCGCCCGCCAGACGTGTACAGTGAACACGGGACTGCTGGCCGGCACCAACACCGATAGCTGTTCCGTCATAGGCAAATGCTACCGAATTGGATTGTGTATATTTCAAAGTAATTAAAGCAATGATCAGATCTCTCTTTGCTGCATCCGGCAGCTCTTTATTTTCTGTTACGATCTTGCCTAACAATTCCTCATCGATCCTGAAATTGTTTCTGCCCTGCTGGAATGTCACACCAAAGACCTGCTTCTTTTCCTGCTCAGCAGGAACATACGCTTTATCGATCTGAACAACGTTATAGTTTCCATTGCGTTTGCTCTTTAAAATCTCTAATGCTTCCGGATCATATCCCGGTGCGATGATGCCGTCGGAAACTTCCCGTTTGATCATATTGGCGGTCACTACGTCACACGGATCTGACAATGCGATCCAGTCGCCAAAACTGCACATCCGGTCCACACCTCTGGCACGTGCGAACGCACAGGCGATCGGGGAATCATCCAGTCCTTCGATATCATCTACGAAACAGGCTTTCTTTAATTCTTCCGAAAGAGGAAGGCCAATGGCTGCGCCTGCCGGGCTGACATGTTTGAAGGATGCAGCTGCCGGAACTCCAAGCGCCTTCTTTAATTCCTTCACCAGCTGCCAGGAATTCAAAGCATCCAGAAAATTGATATATCCCGGACGTCCATTTAAGATCTGGATCGGAAGATCAGACCCATCTTCCATAAAGATCTTTGCTGGTTTCTGATTCGGATTGCATCCGTACTTTAATTCAAATTCATTCATGTTTGTCACCTTTTAATTATGTTTGTTGATGATCTTTTCCTGGAACGTTCCTGTTTCCAGATCCGTGTAACGGACGTACAGGGAAATCTTGTTTGCTTCATTCAGCCCGTTCCAGAGTTTTTCTGTAAAGCGATCCATGTCATCATCCATTACCATCCGTTCCGGCTCTCCCTGGAACGTTGGGATCGGATTTCCATCCGTAACATAGGTATGGATAAAATGTCCCAGTCCTGCGGTTGCTGCATAGGCAAAACCAAAACGGTTGCATGCATTACCTTCCGGATCGGCACTCTTTAAAATGCTCATGTCATAGGAAAAATCATTTCCCGCAAATGTTATCATCGCGCTGATCCGCGGTGTAAAGTTTGGCGGGTCCGGCTCAAAGCAGCGGGATGTCAATGCATCATAAAAGCTCTTTCCCGCTTCCAGTCCTTCATAAATAGTGTCCGTCTGATCACCGTTCGTCACGATCAGTTTATTCTCAAATGTACGGACGGCTGCATAAATAATGAGGCTTGGATCTTCCAGTTTGGACGGATCAAAAGCCTCTGTATAAATACCCTGATCTCTGCTGACAAAGATCCGGTTTCTGCTGTTTTCACTTCTGCCCATAATAAAGTAAGCAGCCACTGCTCGTTTCCCATCCGGGGTCTTTCCGACGATGATGCCGCGTCCCGGATATGGATTATCCACTAATTCTTCAACTGATTTGATCTCGTAAATATTCATCGTTACCTCATTTCGCTGCAGACTTTTTCGATCGCTCTAGGAAGCAGGATCCATTCGGCCTGTTCCATGACCTTTCTCTGCAGAGTCTCTGGTGTATCGTCATCTGCCACATCCACGGCTTTCTGGAAAATGATCTCTCCGCCATCCGGGATCTCATTGACAAAATGCACGGTTGCTCCGGTCACTTTGACACCTTTCTTCAGTGCTTCCTCATGCACCTTTAATCCGTAGTAGCCTTTACCGCAGAATGACGGGATCAGTGATGGATGCACATTCAGGATCCGACGCGGGAATTCCCGTGTAAATTCTTCACTCAGCACTGTCATAAACCCTGCCAGAACGATCAGATCGATCTTCTCATCCTGCATAGCTTTAAAGATCTGTGCCTCAGTATAAGCACTCCGCTTTACAGTCATGGTCTTGATGCCGGCATTCTTGGCACGTTCCAGTGCATATGCTTTTTCATTATTGGAAAGAACCAGCACAACTTCGCCGCTTTTGATGATGCCGCTTTTCTGTGCATCGATGATAGCCTGCAGATTGGTTCCGCCTCCGGAAACCAGGACAGCGATCCGTTTTTTTGCTCCCATAACCTAAAGCCTCCTGTCTCAGCGGATTGAAACTTTTTCCTCGGACTTCACAACTTCGCCCATGATGTAAGCGTCTTCTCCAGCATCCTTTAAAACCTGAACAGCAAGATCTGCATCGTTCTTATCTACAATGATGCTCATGCCAACGCCCATGTTAAAGGTATTGAACATATCCCTCTCTTCAATATTACCTGCTTTGGCGATCATATCGAAGATCGGCAGGACCTTAACCTTGGACCGCTCGATCTGCGCACCAAATCCATCCGGAATACTCCGCGGGATGTTTTCGTAAAAGCCGCCGCCGGTGATATGGGAGATAGCTTTCACGTTTGCTTTTTCCAGCAAGGCCAGCACCGGCTTCACATAAATCTTTGTCGGTGTCAGCAGACATTCACCGATGGACTTGCCGCCCAGCTCGTCCACCGGTGTCTTTAAATCTTTGTTTTCTACATCAAAAACTTTACGGACCAGAGAGAATCCGTTGGAATGTACGCCGCTGGAAGCTAAGGCGATGACCACATCCCCTTCCTGCATCGTGGCATTGTTGATGATCTTGTCTTTATCGACAACGCCAGTGGAATAACCTGCCAGGTCGTATTCATCGACCGGGTAGAAGCCCGGCATTTCTGCCGTTTCTCCTCCGATCAGTGCAGCGCCTGCCATAACGCATCCATCGCTGACACCTTTTACGATATCTGCGATCCTCTCCGGCACGTTCTTTCCGCAGGCAATATAGTCCAGGAAGAACAGTGGTTTTGCGCCGCAGCAGATGATGTCATTCACACACATAGCCACGCAGTCAATGCCGACTGTGTCATGTTTATCCATTAAAAATGCAATCTTTAACTTGGTGCCGACACCGTCTGTGCCGGAAACCAGGACCGGCTTTTTAATGCCTTCCAGATCCAGCTCGAACAGTCCGCCAAAGCCGCCCACATCTGAGACGACCCCTTTTGTCATTGTCCGCTTGATATGTTCTTTCATCAGCTCCACAGACCGGTATCCGGCTGTGATATCCACTCCTGCGCTGGCGTAAACATCCGATCTTGATTCCATGATTCTCTCCTGTCTTTTCTATTCTTTTCCGTTCCAGCAGTATGTGCAGAGTTTGCACGGTTCCATTCCGATTGCCTCGATCAGTCCGTCCAGTGACTGGAATTCCAGAGAAGCAAAGTGGAATTTCTCGCAGATCGCATTGCGCAGATTCTGTCCGCGCTCTGTCTTGCTGTCTGCATACTCTTCCATATGGTTCAGACCTTCTTCACCCTCCAGTTCCACGATCACTCTTCTGGCGATCAGTTCCATCTCACTTCTGCCTCTGGAGAAATCCAGATATTTGCAGTTATACATGATCGGCGGGCAGGCAGAACGCATATGCACTTCTTTTGCCCCGTTCTCATATAAGAAATCGACCGTCTCTTTCAGCTGTGTTCCGCGGACGATGGAGTCATCCACGAACAGTAATTTTTTATCTTTGATCAGCTCCTTGACCGGAAGCATTTTCATTTTAGCGATCTCATCTCTGGAGATCTGATTGCCCGGAATAAAGCTGCGGGACCAGGTCGGCGTATACTTGATGAACGCTCTGGCAAATGTCTTGCCGCTTTCGTTTGCATAACCGATCGCATGAGGTGTTCCGGAATCCGGCACTCCGCCAACGTAATCGATATCCGGGAGTCTTCCCTCTGCAGCCTCGTCTCTTGCCATGATCATTCCGTTCCGATAACGCATGACTTCTACATTGATGCCCTCGTAGCAGGACGTCGGATATCCATAATAAGCCCAAAGGAAAGAACAGATCTTCATTTCCTTACCTGCTTCTGCAAGGACTTTTACTTCTTTCGGAGTGATCTCCACGATCTCACCCGGGCCCAGTTCCTTGTACGGTTCAAAACCAAGCTTTTCATGAACAAACGATTCGAAAGAAATGGCAAATCCATCCTCCCGCTTTCCGATCAGCACCGGAAGTCTGCCCATTTTATCGCGCGCAGCAATAATACTTCCGTCATCCTTAATGATCAGGATGCCAGCCGCGCCGTTGATCAGATTCTGTACATGCTGGATGCCTTCAACAAAGCAGCCCTTCTGATTGATCAGAGCAGCTACCAGCTCGGTGGTATTGATCTCACCACCCGTCTTGGCGTCGAAATGTTCGTTAATCTCTGTGAAGAATCATTCGATCAGTTCTTCATTATTAGTGATCTTGCCGATCACGCTGATGGCAAAGGTACCGAATTTCGTCCGGATCAGCAGTGGCTGCGGCTCAAAATCGCTGATGCAGCCAAGTGCTGTCGTACCTTTGATCTCATGAAAGATTTCCGCGAACTTGGTTCGGAACGGAGAGTCTTCAATGCTGTGGATCTTCCGCTGCAGACCGTACTCCGGATCATACGCTGCGATGCCCGCGCGTTTTGCTCCGAGGTGAGAATGGTAGTCCGTACCGAAATACACATCCTCCAGACAGTCCCTGTCGGAAACGATACCAAAAAATCCGCCCATGAAACCCTCCTATGCAAAGAACAACTCGGAAAGTGTCATTGGATCAATATATTTGCCGTCTTTATAAACTCTCATGTTTCCGGATGCGATCTCGTCGATCAGCATGACATCGCCGTTTGCATCGTATCCGAACTCGAATTTAATATCATAAAGGACAAGGCCTTTTTCCAGCAGATCATCAGCAACGATCTTGGTGATCTTCTGAGTCTCTTCTTTTAATGCTTCATACTGCTCTGCAGTCATAACGCCTAATACGATCAGACCATCTTTGGTAACCAGCGGATCGCCCTTTGCGTCATCCTTGAAAGTGGTCTCAACATAGGATGGAAGATCTGCGCCTTCTTCTACGTAATCACAGTATCTCTTGTAGAAGCTGCCGACTGCCTTGTTGCGGCAGATAACTTCCAGACCATGACCGAACACTTTTGCAGGGAGAACTTCCATGGTGGTATTCTCAAGATCTGCGCTGACATAGTGTGTCTTTAATCCAGCTGCATTGATTTTTTCAAAGAAATAAATGGACATACGAAGGTTGACATCGCCAACACCTTCAATTGTCAGACCAACGGAGTTCTCGCCCGGATCAAATACGCCGTCTTTTCCGGTGCAGTCATCTTTGAACTTCAGCAGATAGTTGCCGTTTTCCATTGCAAAGACATCTTTGGTTTTTCCAGAATACACTAATTTCTTTTCCATTTTTGTTCTCCTTTTTTATAACTCTCCCGCGCCCTAACCGCGGTTATTAACATTATTTGTTCAGCTGTTCTTTCAGATTTGCGTCCTTTTCCAGGACCTTCTGTGCGTCCGCTGTTCTGCGGGCATTCAGCTTAATAGCTACTTCTTCATCCTCCACGGAAATAATCTCTGCTGCCAGCAGTGCTGCATTTACGGCACCATTTAAAGCGACTGTCGCGACCGGAATGCCAGACGGCATCATAACAGTGGATAACAGTGCATCCAGCCCATCCATTGCGCCTCCCTTGCACGGGATGCCGATGACCGGAAGTGTAGTGTTGGCTGCCAGCGCACCGGCCAGATGAGCTGCCATGCCGGCTGCTGCGATCAGGCAGGCAAAATCATTCGCTCTTGCATTCAGTGCAAACTCTCTTGCTTCTTCCGGTGTACGATGTGCGGAAAAAATATGTGCCTCAAACGGGATTCCCAGTTCATCCAGGGTATCCATTGCTTTTGCTACAATCGGGAGATCCGAATCACTCCCCATCACGATTCCGACTTTTTTCATTCTCTATCTCCGTTTCTTACTTGATCGGGTTGTTGTCCTTCTGGATGACATCGTGAGCGCCGCCTTCCACAATACTGGTTGCAGAAACGAGCGTCAGTTTTGCTTTCTGCTGCAGTTCAGCAATTGTCAGTGCACCACAGTTGCACATGGTCGATCTGACTTTGCTGAGAGAAAGAGCCACATTATCTTTCAGGCTGCCGGCATATGGAACGTAGGAATCCACGCCTTCTTCAAAGGAAAGTTTTGCTGCGCCGCCCATGTCATAACGCTGCCAGTTTCTGGCTCTTGCGCTGCCTTCTCCCCAGTACTCTTTGTAGTAAGTGCCGTTGATGCTGACTTTGTTGGTCGGGCTCTCGTCAAACCGTGCAAAATAACGGCCCAGCATCAGGAAGTCTGCACCCATAGCCAGTGCCAGGGTCATATGATGATCGTAAACAATACCGCCGTCGGAGCAGACCGGAACATAAACACCGGTCTCTTCAAAGTAACGGTTTCTCTCTGCGCAGACATCCATCAGTGCCGTTGCCTGTCCACGTCCAATGCCCTTGGTCTCACGGGTGATGCAGATGCTGCCGCCGCCGATACCGACTTTGATAAAGTCTGCACCGCAGTCAGCCAGGAAACGGAATCCGTCTGCGTCTACCACGTTGCCGGCTCCGACTTTCACGGAATCACCATAGGTATCACGGATCCACTGGATGGTGAACTTCTGCCAGTCAGAGAAGCCCTCAGAAGAATCAATACAAAGGACATCTGCACCAGCTTCGACCAGCGCAGGAACACGTTCTTTGTAATCTCTGGTATTGATACCGGCTCCTACCATATAGCGTTTGGAGTCGTCTAATAATTCGTTTGGATTTTGTTTATGGGAATCATAGTCTTTCCGGAAGACGATATAGCAGAGCTTCTGGTCATCGGAAACGATCGGAAGAGCATTGAGCTTGTGATCCCAGATGATATCATTTGCCTCTTTCAGGCTGGTGCCCTCCGGGGCGGTGATCAGCTTCTCCCATGGTGTCATAAAGGTATGCACCGGGGTATCCATTTCCATACGGCTGATCCGGTAGTCACGGCTGGTGACCAGACCGACCAGTTTGCCTTCCGGAGTTCCATCATCCGTAACAGGCATGGTGGAATGTCCTGTCTTTTCTTTCAGGGCTACAACATCTGCCAGGGTGTCATCCGGTTTCAGGTTGGAATCGCTCTCCACAAAGCCAGCCTTGTAGGATTTTGCCTTTTTGACCATAGCTGCTTCCTGTTCGATCGTCTGAGACCCGTAAATAAAAGAAATGCCGCCTTCTTTTGCGAGGGCGACTGCAAGCGCATCGCCGGAAACGGACTGCATGATGGCGGACACCATCGGAATATTCAGTGACATTTCCGGTTCACTGCCTTTTTTGTATTTTACGAGCGGGGTTTTCAGACTGACATTGTCCGGGATACATTCCGCGCTGGAATAGCCTGGGATGAGGAGATACTCATTAAATGTGTGTGCCGGTTCATTGATAAAGGTTGCCATTTCGTCCTCCTTAATAAGATGAAAAAAAATGATCTTTCCTAACTATCATTTGAAGATGCAACTAGTTTACCATAGGGTTTTTTTCGGAGCAACGGACAAGGTTCACAAAGATTTTTCAAAAATCGCCTTGAACTATAAAAAAGTACCAAAAGCTCTGAAAGGATTGCTTTTAAACCCGTTTTATACTATGTTTTATGAGAGAATTTAAGCGATTTCAGACAGCAGAAGGAGGGTCTGCCATGTTTTTGGCTGCCAACTGGAAAGAATATGAAGTAATCGACGCTTCGGCGGGCGAAAAGCTGGAAAGATGGGGGGATTTTATCCTCCTTCGGCCGGATCCGCAGGTCATCTGGACCACTCCGAAGCATGCTTCGGCTTGGAGAAAGCTGAATGCCCACTATCACCGCTCGTCCAAAGGCGGCGGAGAATGGGAATTTTTTGATCTTCCTAAGCAGTGGCAGATCCATTATGACCTGAAAGCGCTGGATGCGAACGCCTGCCGGCTGACATTTAACTTGAAACCTTTTAGTTTTAAACATACCGGGCTCTTCCCGGAGCAGGCGGTCAACTGGGAATGGTGTGCCGGAAAGATCCGGACTGCCCTGCAGAAAAACCCAAACCGTCAGATCCGGGTATTAAATCTTTTCGCCTACACCGGCGGCGCTACCTGTGCCTGTGCAAAGGCCGGCGCTCATGTGACCCATGTGGATGCATCTAAGGGCATGGTCCAGTGGGCAAAAGAAAACGCAAAGGACTCCGGTATTGAAGAGTCCTCGACCCGCTGGCTGGTGGATGATTGTCTGAAATTTGTAGAAAGGGAGATCCGCCGCGGCAATCACTACGATGCCATTATCATGGATCCTCCTTCCTACGGACGCGGCCCAAAAGGCGAAACCTGGAAGATCGAGGATCAGATCTATGATCTGATCAGCCGCTGCCGGGAGATTCTCTCGGAAGATGCGATCTTCTTCCTGTTAAATTCTTATACGACCGGTCTTCAGCCGGCTGTCCTGACATATTTGCTCTCTTCTATCCTGGTTCCGCATCTTGGTGGCAAAGTTAGCGCGGACGAAGTCGGTCTTCCGGTCTCGGAAACCAGTTTGATCCTTCCAGCGGGTGCTGCCGGAAGATGGGAAAAGTAAGAGGTGAAAAACCTATGTTCCCAGACCTTGAACGAATAAAAAAACATAATCCGCTCCTGATCGGAGAAAAAGAGGCCCTGAAAGCAGCCGTCTGCATCGCATTGATTGAAAATGGCGATGACTATGACGTACTGTTTGAAGTCCGCTCTTCCAGCATTCCTCGCCAGCCGGGAGAAGTATGTCTTCCGGGCGGCGTTGTGGAAGAAGGGGAAACTTATGAGGAGACAGCTGTTCGCGAGACCTGTGAGGAATTGCTGATCCTGCCGGAACAGATTCAGATCATAGGGGTCTCAGATATTATGTTCGGCCGCAGCCGTCTGGTCTATCCATATGTCGGCATTTTAAAAGACTATCAGGGAACATTCAGTGAAAGAGAGGTCGCGGAGACATTCCGCGTTCCTCTGCATTACTTGAAAGAAACGCCTCCGGAGATGTACGCTGCAGAAACTTCCACTCGGTATGATGACCGTTTCCCGGATGAACTGATCTGGGGCAGCAAATCGTTCAAAGGCTATTCTCAAAAATCAGAAGAAATCTATTATCTCTACGAGGGCCACGTGATCTGGGGCATGACGGCCCGCATCATCACTGCCTTTCTGAAACTGATCTGACCAATTTATGGATCATCCTGTAATAAACCGGCAGGATCATGATCAGCATCAAAAGAAAACTCACATCATAACTCAGATAAACCACCCGCATCGTCGGATGTAAAGGGATCAGTATCCAGCACCAGAAGACCCGGAAGATGCTGTAGCAGATCAGCGTGCAGATCATGGGATAAAAGGTGCTTCCAAGTCCTTTCACTGCTCCCAGATATACCTGGTTAACTGCATAAATAACGTAGACCGGAAATGTAAACAAGATTGCTTCACGCGCATTTTGAAGAATAGCCGGATCTGCTGTAAATACTTTCAAAATGTATGGAGAGCAGAAAAGCAGCAGCAGACTCAGCGGCAGGATCACGGCAAACATGACCAGAATGCTGATTCGCGTTGCTTTCCGTATCCGGTCATATTGGCCGGCGCCGTAATTTTGTCCCACAAATCCTGTCAATGCGATGCCATAAGCAAAAGCCGGGAAATACAGTGCTCCTTCTACTTTTGCAAATACAGTCATTCCCGCAACGGCAGCTGACCCGAAAGCATTGATAAAAACCTGAATGAGCAAAGATGAGATGCTCATGAATAAAGCCTGCAGTCCGGCAGGAAGCCCCATCTTAAGAATCTGCGCAACATCTGCCCTGTCCAAATGATTGCCGCGCAGTGCCAGGGAATAAGACGGGTCAAGCCTGATCAGCCTGATCAACAGAGCCGCTGCCAAAAGCCATTGCGAGGCAAGCGTTGCGATCGCCGCTCCGCGGATGCCCAGCGGGAAAACAACAACCAGCAGCAGGTCTAATATCAGATTGCAGATAACAGATCCAAGGAAATAAAGCATTGGGGTCCTGGTATCTCCTAAAGAACGCAGGATCGCCGATCCAACGTTGTAGAGCAGCTGTGCGGTCAGTCCGCAAAGACAGATCTTCAGATAAATGCCGGCTTCTATTCTGACATTATCAGGACAATGGATCCAGTCCAGGGCAGAACCAGAGAGAAAAAGCATTCCAACCGTAAAGATTATTCCTACCGCCAGAACCAGTTTCACCACCCCGGAAATCATGGTCTTCAGCTTTGCATAAGCGTATTCTCCAAACAGACGAGAGGTGATCACGCTTACGCCGGAAGAAAAACCAATAAAAAAGTTGACCAGGACAGAAAGGATCAATCCGGAAACACCAGCTGCTGCAAGCGCGGTTCCGCCGGCAAAGTGCCCGACGATCGCGCAGTCGACAATATTGTAAAACTCCTGCAGCACCTGCGAAATAATGACCGGAACCGCAAACAAAAAAAGTGTGCGTCCTACCGGCCCGGTTTCCACATGGATCGTACCCGTCTTCATGATACCTGTTCCGTCTTTTGCTTTGTGCAGATCTACTCGTGCCATTCCTGTTTCCATGCAATGCCCCTAATATGCATATTTATTATAGATACAAACGTTTTTCGCTGATATTTCCTGTTTTGTATACCCTTCCATAACAATTTCTTATAGGAAGTCTTGACAATAACCACTCCCTCTCTTAGGATTACCGCAAAAGAAGGAGGCAAAAACATGGAACTGCAGCAGCTTCAATATTTTCTCACTTGCGCACAGGAAGGTTCTGTTACAAAAGCAGCAGAAGCGCTCTATACCTCACAGCCACATGTCAGTCAGGTCATCAAAACGTTGGAAAATGAATTGGGGGTAGTCCTTTTTCACCGCTCCGCCTCCGGGATCACTCTGACAAAAGAAGGCGAACAGATTCATTTTTATGCAGAAAGTATTCTGAAAAACGCCGGACTGATCTCGCAGATCAGCAGAGATGCCTCTGTCCCGGCGCTCCGTATCGCAGCCAATCCAAGCAGTTCCCTTGCTTTTCTGCTGGGAGATTTTATCCAGACTCTTGCTGGCAGCAATCTGACACTTCACTATCGGGAATGCGGGATCGAGCAGATGATGGAGCTGCTCCAGAACCGGCAATATGATCTGGGGTTCCTTTTTGTTCCTGAAAATAAACGGGCAGCATTCAGTTATCTGACAGCACGGCATCATCTCCTCTACACTCCGTTAAGATCAACCGACCTTGTTCTTCATGCCGGCAGGAAAAATCCCTGGTACGGAAAGCCGTCCATCAAACCGGAGGAGCTGTCTGCCTGCTCCTTTATCCAGCCGGAAGACGATTTCTTTTCTGTAGAAGATCTGCTCACAGAGCATCCACTTTTTCGGTCCGGCAAGACCTCTTTACACACGCTGATCCGAACCAACAGCGACCATCTGATGATACGCATGCTGCAGCAGACCGACCTTTGCAATGTAGGCAGTTTCTGGCTTAGAAATAATTATGGCGATTATGATTTTACACAGACGATCATCGAAGGATTTGAGAAGCAGATCTCATTCGGATATCTGCATTCCGACGACCATTTCCTAAGGGAGGAAGCAAAGGCTTTTATAGAAGAGCTGACGCGCATCATAGAAAACGACAGCCTTGCAAGATGATAAAACCCCGGTACAGTACCGGGGTTCATTTTATTATCTTTCTTTATCTATCAATCCGGATAAATAAACGGCTTATCAAACTTCTTAAGATCTTCCAGAATATCGGTATCAAAATCATACCTGGTCCGGCTGCCATCTGTGGTATAAACCATAGTCGGACGGCTCTCGGCATCAAATGCCGGCCATTCAGGCAGCCCCTCACGGTTCGGGTTTCCGGTTCTTGCAAACGTGACAAATGCGCCGCACATTTCTTCCATCAGTTTTTCCGCACCTTCAAAATGATTGATTGGGAACTGCATCGCCGTATGCATAAAGAACGGGACATCTGCACAGTGCCATGCCGGTCTGCCGTTATTGACCGGAAACTCCTGTGCCAGCATACAGCTGTAGACTGGTGCCGCATCCTTTTCTAAAGATCTCTTTGCAACGTGATCCAGTGAACCGTACCGGGTGGAGAAGTCCATCACCATCACATCCAAGAGCGCTTTCTCCGGGAATGCTTTCTTAAAGTCAGCGGCAATCTGTTCTGCATCCTCACCAAACTTTTCACGAAGACAGCCCATTGCCTCTTCTTCGGTCATCTCATATTTGTATGGCAGCTTTGGATGGCGCACGTGCTCGCCAAAGCAGGTGCAGACGATGGTCGGTACTTTATATGCATGCGGGTTAAAACCATCCTCACGGGCATAGCCCATATAATAGCCGTTATCCAGAGGCGCCCAGCCCGTGATGTCATAGCCCTCTGCTCTCATCTCTTTTTGATTCTTCAGATAGCTGTTGATCAGATCGTCATAAGGAACATCGCAAAGACGTTCAAATTCATTCTCCGGAATATCCAGATCCTTCAGCATCCTGCCGACGACTTCTTTGCTTGTTGCAGCATCCGGACGCGGACGGCGCTTATGAATGCCGGAAAGAACAACTGCTCTGTGGAAAAGGCCGTCAGCTGCAGGCATCTGAAGCAGTGCGCAGACCTTTCCACCTCCTCCGGACTGGCCGAAAATGGTAACGTTGTCCGGGTCCCCACCGAACCGGGCGATATTATCCCGGATCCACTCCAGTGCTGTCACGATATCTGCCATGCCCACGTTGCCGGAGTTTGCAAATTTTTCATCTCCGTAAGCGGATACATCCAAAAAGCCCAGGATGTTCAGCCTGTGATTTAAACTGACGGTCACGACATCGCCATATTTGCACAATTCCAGTCCGTCCGTACATGCAAGTTCAACAGCAGAACCAAAAAGGAATCCGCCGCCGTGCAGCCAGACCATAACAGGCTTTTTCGCATTCGGATCAAGGCTCTGTGTCCACACATTCAGATACTGGCATTCTTCATCCTGCGGCCAGTAGCGATGCGGCACGGTTATTTCTTCCCCGCATCGGTCCTTAAAAGGAGTCAGAGATGCGTAGCCATAGCCCCATGCATCCTTAATGCCGTCCCAGTGTTCCACCGGCTTTGGCATCTGAAATCTTCTGGCATCCGCATACTTGATCCCCTGAAAGATATAGGTGTCGTCAAAATAATATCCTCTGACCTTACCTGCAACGGTATCGACGATTGGTCCATTCAGGCCGGCATTGAAACTCTTCGGCATAGTTTTACCTCCCCATAAAAATATATAGAAATAATATCACTTGGAAGCTCTATTTTCAAAAATGTCCAGAAATTTTCGTTTTTGTCCGTCTTTTTCCGCCGAAAAATGTCTGGATCCACTTCCCTGCCAATCATCCTAAATCTCTAGCTATCAAAAAACCTTGATTTTAAGCCATTCTTCCAAATCCGCAGGAAGACCTCCTTGTCATCTTAATTGTTGCCGATAACTTAAAGGGGGACAAAAACGCAATTTTTTGGCTTTTTTTGAAATCCGACTTTGGGAACATGCTTAAGATAGTAAAATGATTCGTTTTTGTGCAGCTACAGCAGAGCGCACTCCACTTCCAATACGCTGTAATCGAACAAGATCTCCGGCGCATCCTGAAAATGACCCATCTTCAATTCACATAACAGCGTATCAAAGGTGATCGCGCGGATTGAATCCAGGACTTTTCGTTTCGGATTTTGACCGTTGGTTCCCAGTACAAACATATCATATTTTCCAGCAGCTTCTTTTCGGATGCGGCTCAGAAAGCTCTGATATGCATCCGGTGCATCGTCCCTTGCCAAAAAGAAGGAAAGAAAGACAAAGGCCGCCTGCTCCCCCGCCTTAGGTATTTGGATATATCCCAGCCTGGAGATCAGCGGATTGAACCGCCTAAGAAGAGCTACCCTTCCGGAATACTGTTTCACAATATACTGCTTGCTCTTTGTCCGATCCCACAATGCCCCCAGCGCGATTAATTGTTCCCGGTCAAAAAGAAGATAAAAGTCCGTAATGGCAGGCAGGTTTTCTCCACCCAAAGATCTGATCACCGGGAAAAAGTTTTTCCGGCTGCCATAAGTATTTAAAAAACGCAGCACATCCTCCGTATCCTCCGTGCATGCTCTCCGGAAGGAAAACTGCGGACATGGATCTTTCACTTTTGCCGTCGGGCTGATGATATAGGTGCGGTAGTCGTCCATCGGAACGGCATAAGGCAGTTTCCTGCGCTTCTTCTCCAGCATTTGCAAAACCTTAGTATTTTCCTTCACGACAGAACAGAAAAAGACATCCGATGCCACAGGCTCATACATTTCCCGGAATGCTGCAGGCCAGTTGATCCTTCCGTTATAATCCTCTGCGCGCTTCATATTAGTTACATAGCAGACGTTTTTCGCTTTTGATTGGAGATACATTGGGTGCGGGATGGCAGCAATGGTAGCAGCCACTTTCCCGTTATCTTCAAATACCCCAACGCAGGCCTTATCACTCTCAGCAAGGAACGAGCGGCAGGGATCCGGGCGTCTCGTGTAAATGAGCTGGATGTCACCCTTGGCCGCATCATGCTCCATGATCTTTAGGATCCCTTTATTATCCTGTTCCCGCGCAAAGCGGAAATGTGCACTCATCTGATCTTCTCCTCCAGATTTTCGCCGACCGGGATCCCGATCCGTTTATCCACTTCGAAGTGAAACAGAATGTTGATATACCAGTAAGCAAAATTAATAAAAAGTTTTTTGGTCCGCATGAAACAGGTTGATCCTCTTTTCAGGATCGAACCAAAACGGAAAAATTCCATCTTGTACTTCCGGCAGAGATTCCGCAGTTCTTCCGCGGTGATCCGCTTTGGGATAAAGGAGATGGTTCCATAGGTATAGCCATCCTGGAGCCACCATTTATCACTGATCAGGCGGCCTTCTTCCCGGAACTCATTGTAGGTCGGCGTCCCCGGAAAGGTCAGCAGGTGGTTGAATGCGATAACAAAAAACTGATGTCTCTTTGTGAATTCCAGTGTTCGCTGAAAACTTTCTTCGGTATCCTCATCAAAGCCAAAAACAAAAGAGGCATAGATACTGATCCCGACTTTATGGATCGTTTCGATCAGCTCGTCCCGTTCCCCTAATCGCTGCGTCCATTCCTTGTTCATCTGTTTCAGATTGCCGCTGTTGATGGATTCAAATCCGATCAGCACCATCTCACAGCCACTCTCCTTCATCAGACGGAGTGTTTCCTCATCCCTGGCGATATCCAGTGTGA
The DNA here is from genome assembly GCA_017536965.1 of Lachnospiraceae bacterium. Lineage (GTDB taxonomy): Bacteria > Bacillota > Clostridia > Lachnospirales > Lachnospiraceae > RGIG5612. The sequence goes on from JAFWCK010000049.1 coordinate 94,909, forward strand.
TCTGCGTCGTCCAGGTAACTTTGAGTTTTTTTATTTCCGTAAACAGTTCTCTGGCAAACTCCTTATTGGAGAAAATACTGTCATCCACCAGGAAAAACAGTTTATGCCTGCAGGACTTCATCTCCGCGATGATATCGGCAACTTCTCTGTGGATATATTTGGAATCATAGTATTTTGAAATGGAACAGAATTCACAGTTATGGAAACATCCCCGTCCTGTTTCCACCAATGAAACAGGGAGGTATTTTTTCTGCTGCTTTGCGTATATAGAGCGGTCCGCCATTTTGTAATCGATGCACGGTGTCCCGATATATTCTTTCTTCAGAGTATTGTTTTTCAGATCCTCAAGCAGGGTCTTCAGATTCTCCCCGCAGTTATTAACCATGATGGCGTCGCAGTGCTCTTTGACCTCATCCGGTACAAGCGTCGCATGATAGCCGCCCATGACGACCTTCCTGCCGCGGCGGCGGAACTGGTCGGAAATGAAATACGCACGCTTGGCCGTATAAGTTTCAACCGTGATCAGCACGACATCCGTATCGGTATCATAATCGATGCTCTCGATCCGGTCGTCAAAAAACTCCCTTTCACAGTCCGCAGGCAGAAGAGCACTTAAGACCGCGATTGTCAAAGGTTCCATCAGCCAGGATCTTAAGTATTTTTCATTTGGCTTCTTCCCGATTGCCGGCAGGATCAGGGTTACCTTCATGCCTTCTCTCCTCTTCATCTTTTTCCAGGCATCCGAATGTCATGCCCTGTTTTTCGAAAACCTCTTTTCGGAAAACAGGATTATATATGATATATGTGAAAAACCGCACCGGATTCCGCAGATTGGTCCTCGGCTCAAACAACCGGTATAAGACCGAAGAGAAACTGTTAAAATCCCGTCTGCAGTTAAAACCAGCTTCCGTAAGTTCATCCGCTGTCATGTTCTTAGGAACGAACGCTGTGTAATTAAAGCGGTACTGCTCATGCAGCCACCACTTTCCGTCATATAAAAGGCGCCCCTCTTTCTTTAGCTCATCATATAAAGGAGTCCCCGGGTATGGCATCAAAATATTAAAGGCCGCAAAGGTAAACTTATTGCGTCTTGCAAACTCATAGGTCGCGCGGATGGACTGGAGCGTATCGGTATCATGACCGATCGTAAATGCCGCCCAGGTCTGCAGGCCATAGCGCCTCAACTTTTCCACCGCTTCTTTGTAATTGTCCTGCACATATCTGCGGTTTACGCCCTTATGCATGAACTCGATACTCTCCGGACGGATCGACTCAAAACCGATCACCAGACCAAGGCAGCCGCTTTTTACCATCAATGTCATCAGTTCGTCATCAGAAAGCATATCGATGCTGCCCTGAGAGACCCAGCGGACTTTAAGCGGAATGAGCGCGCGGAACAATTCCTTCGCCTTTTCCTTGTTTGCCACAATATTATCATCCACGAAAAAGAGGAGTTTTCGTTTCTGTGATTTGATCTCCTGTACGACCTCTCCGACATCCCTCGTGTAATGATGCTGTTCAAAATACACACTGCTGGCGCAGTATTTGCAGTTATACTGACATCCCCGGCTGAACTGCAGCAGGGTGATCGGCATATACTTTTTCCCTTTGTAGATATCACGTCTGGTCAGCACGCCTTTTTGCGGAACGGTAAAACTCTGGCAGACATACTCTTCTTTCAGGCACCCTTCTTTCAGGTCTGCGATCATATTTGCCCATTCGCTTTCCGCGTCTCCTACCATAATGGAGTCCGCGTGCGCCTTCACTTCTTCCGGAAGAAGTTTCACATGGATGCCGCCCATAAGAACTTTCACACCTCTTCTTCTGTATTCATCCGCAATCTCATAGGCGCGTCTTGCTGTAAACGTTTCTACGGTGATCGCGGCCAGGTCTGTTTTTTCCTCATAAGGGATCGGTTCCAGACGATCATCATACATGACCACTTCCACATCCGGCGGAGTCAGGGCTGCCAGAATCCCCAGCTGGAGCGGCTCCATACTGGCATTGTCCACATAAAGGCTGTGTTCCCTGCGGCCGATATTCGGTTTGATCAGGGTGATCATCATAGCTTTTCTCCCTGTTTCCGGTGGATCTCACTTTGGGAGATCCCATTAATAGCAAGAAAGACAATGATATGCAGCAGGGAGCGGTGATTTACCTTCTCTGCAAATAATCGTTTTAAAATGCTGCGCCAGGTATTAAAACGGTATCTGGCATTCCTGCATCCGTCCCGTAATTCTTCCGGGCTCATCGATTTTGGAACAAACATGGCATCCCCGTAACGGTACGACGGATCCAGCCACCATTTCTTAAAACGAAGCCTACCCTCCTCTTCCATGCGCGTAAGCAGAGGCGTGCCCGGCAGAAGCATCAGCGGATTAAAGTTTGCAACTGCCAGATTATGATTCAGGGCAAATTGATACGTTGCTTCTATTGACTCTGCTGTATCATAATCATATCCCAGTACAAACATGCCATATATCATGATCTTATGCCTGTAGATGTTCCGGATTGCTTCTTCCATCTGACTGCTTTGCATGATCTTCAGGTTCGCGCTTTTTTTCATGATCTTAAGATTGCCTTCACTCAGTGATTCAAATCCGATCAGCACCATAAAACAGCCGGCATCATGCATACAGTCAAGCAGCTCATCGCGAAATGCGATCTCCAGGGAGATCTGACAGGCCCATTTCTTTTTCAGCGGCTTGATGGCAGTAAACAATTCCATCGCACTCTCTTCGTCCACAAACAGATTATCGTCAATAAAGAAGATCAGTTTTTCCTTGCTTTCTTTTATTTCGCGGACGATCGCTTCAATCTTCTTCTGCCTCACCTCTCCAGGATAAAGACTTTTGATCGAGCAGAAATCACAGTTGAACTTGCATCCTCTGGATGCCTGGATCATGCCAAGCGGCAGATACTTTTTTCCCTGAAAGCAGGCGGCGTTCGGATTCACATATGACATATGACACGCGTTATCCGAGGCATAAACGCGCTTGGGCGGATACCCGTTGTTTTTATCCAGGTCCTCCATCAGCTGCACCCAGGTATCCTCCGCGTCTCCTTTTAGCACTACATCCGCATGCTCTAACGCTTCTTCTTCCATCGCTGTCGGATGGAACCCGCCCATCACGATCAGGTTATCCTTCTTTTTATACTTCTCTGCCAGTTCATAGGCGCGCTTTGCTGCAAAGGTTTCCACTGAAAGGGCGATTACGTCAGCATCCAGTGTATCAGGCAGTGTTTCAATCCGTTCATCATAAAAAACAAGTTCATGACACGCCGGTGTTAATTCCTCAATGAGCGAAAAGACCAAAGGCTTTAAGGCATCCTTTCCCTTGCTGTACATCATATTCACTTTTATAAACGCGATCTTCATAAAAGCTTTGGTCACTCCATTCCAAGATACTTATATACCCGCATGATCAGGCCCTCTCCGGGACATCCGGGATATCGGAATTATCCGTCATTACACTTTCATCATAATCCCCGAATTTTTTTGCGTATTGGCGATAGCCAATGTTCGCGACAATATATATAAAGAACCATCTCTTGATCCGCTTCCAGTCAAACCGTTTGAAAATTGCTTTCCACGAATAGCATGCCTTCCACGCTTTTTCGATCCCTTCCAGCAGCTCTTTCTTTGTCATCTGCTTCGGTTCATATACAACATGTTCCACATCGTAAAGGGCCCAGTTTGTTTCTGTGATCCGTCCTTCTTTTTTCAGCTCCTGATAAAACGGTGTTCCCGGAAATGGGGTGATAATGGAAAAGCGCGGCAGGTCGATCATGGAATCCATACACAGCTTTGCCGTCCGGTCAAAAACATCCTTTCCATCCTCATCACTTCCAAATGCAAAACAGCCCATGACCAGGATCCCATGATCATGCAGTTTATCCATCAGCCATTTGTAGTCGTTGACTTTATTCACTGTTTTGTGGATCTCTTTCTGCGTCTCCTGATTGACGGATTCAAACCCGATCAAAAGGCCCTTGCATCCGCTCTTCTGAAAAATAGAGAGCAGCTCATCACTGTGTCCGATCGCAGTTGTCGTCAGACCAAACCACCATTTTTTCAGCGGGATCATCGCCGTAAAAAGTTCTTTTGCGTAATTGATATCCGCGATCAGATTGACGTCCGGGATAATGACGACCTTCCCCTTGAATGTTTTTATCTCATTGATGACATCCTGCACCGGACGGGTCAGGACATGTCCCCCAAAGGCGGCCGGATAAGCGCAGAAAGAACAGGAGTGGTTACAGCCCCGGACACACTCCACGGTATTTAAGGTGATGTATTTATTCTTTTTCAGAAGGTCTTTGCGGGGGATCGGACGATCTGCGATAGAAGGACACCCTTCGTCATCTGCGTAAAAGTCTTTTAATGTATGATTTGCCGCATCGGAAATGGCCTGCCGGAACGTGCGGTCTCCCAGACCGGTCAGAACCGCATCCGCATGCTCTTTTGCTTCTTTTGGCATCAACGTCGGATGCACTCCGCCGATCAGCACTGTGATCCCGCGGCTTCTGAAATAATCTGCATATTTATAGCAGCGTGTGGCGGTGCCGGTAATGCAGGTGATGGCAACGACATCCGCGGAAAGGTCCAGCGGAATGGGTTCCGCTGTTTCGTCATAGATCACGACTTCCTCTTCCGGGATCAGGGCAGCCAGCAGCGCCAGGGTGATCGGTGCGTAATGCAGATTTTTATGAAACATCCCATTGTAACGGTGCATGGCTCCGGCAGGGGATAATAAAGCAACTTTCATAGGTTTCTCCTAAACCGTGATAAAGGAACCGACTGCCATCACCAGATACATGAGGAAAACAGCCAGAACCGTTATTTTTGAACGTTCTGCCCGATGCAGCATGGTTACTTCTTTATCTCTGGTGCAGATCAAATAGGTCGGGATCAGCATCAGGGAGATGATGACGGCGACTGCGCCGCCAGCGATTTTCATGTATTCCATAAATCCGCCCGGGATCACAAACGTAATGACAAGCGCCGGTACCGTGGCAAGAGCAAAACTCAGACCAAAAGACCATTTGGTCTGGTTGGTGATGATCTTTGTGGTAGCAAAGCCAATGGACCAGTAAGAGGTAAACATGGCAAGCAGGATAAAAACAGAGCCTAATATCTGAATAATGCCTCCAACAGCCTTTGCCCATCCGACCACCGCGACCTTTGTTACCTCTGCAGACGTCAGGATCGTGCAGACAGTGACGATAACGGAAATGATCAGGTTCATGAGGAGTCCAGCAAAGATGGCTTTGCGGATCTTCTTTTCATCCCGGTCTAAGACTTCGATCACCTGAGGCACAGCGAATATGGCGGAGAATGAAAACATGATCATGCTGTATGCCGCCAGGAAAGGCATCAGGCATGAAAAAACTCCTGTTCGAAGGAACGTCCCTGCTGCCACAGGGTTGATATGCAGAAAGGAAAAAATCAACGCGATCAGAAGGATTCCTCCCATAACGCTGACTGTGACTTTCTCGCTGATACAAATGGCATGCAGTCCCAGAACGACAATAACTGCCGCCAGAATATAGAAGCCGATCTGGAAGAAAAACACAGGAACCGCAGGAAAAAGCGTGCTTACGATCTCTGCAGCGCCGGAAATATATGCCGCCAGATTAGTTTCCAGGACTATCACCAGAATAACAAAAAAAGCTATTTTTAAAACATTTCGAAATCTCCCCTTGAACAGGTAAATATGAAAAGCTCGGAGAATATCTGCCGTATCTCCTGTATGGAGCAGGATCTGTGCGATCATCAGGTGCAGCAAAACGCTGACCATATAAGCAAAAAGAAATGCAAGGATGCCTCCGGCAATCCCTGCCTTGGATACAAAGTACGGGATTGCCATAACCCCGCTTCCGATACCGTTTCCGGCTACGATCGCAGCCGCTGAAAATGTTGAGTTTCTGCCCATACGGGTTCTTACTGTCATACTGAAAGTCTCCCTGTCAAACCCATATATAATCTCCCTGGATCTCGATCCCGATATCCACGTTGACCTTCTGTTTCATCGCACTATCAGCCAGCCCCCTGAAATGTCCTGTTTTAAACTCTCCGATTGAGACCGTCAGATCAGACTTCACATATACCGTGCCAAGTCCCGTATCCCCATTCAGTCCGCTGTTGATATCGGCAGAGACTACATAAGCACCGGAGCGGTTGATCGCTTCGATAGCGTCTTTGATCACGCCTCGCGGCTCTCCCTGAAAGCCGGTTCCAAGGAGACAGTCCAAAATGGTGGAAAAACCCTGAAAACCGGAAATGGCTTTTGGATCAGATGGGTGAAAATACCTAACCGGAATTTCATGATCCCTGCAGATATCATAATAATACCGGCCATCTTCAGAAAACTTGTCGCCTGTCAGAACAATGGTAACATCAATGCCCTCTTTTTTAAGAAGGTCCGCAACAACATAGCCGTCTCCGGCATTATTGCCGCTCCCGCATACGATGGCAACAGACCCTTTCCACTTTGCCGCACGGAAGATCCCTTCCCCGGCCCGTCTCATCAACTCCTTTGACGGGATTTTATTGGCGATCGTCCAGGCGTCGCTGTCACGCATGACCTGCACAGAGACCGTTCGGTTCATATTCCAGACCATCCTTCCTGAAACCATTCATCATTGTGTTAAAGATATTATCATCCTTTTTATCGTTTCAAACAAGAGATAAGACGAACAAAAGCATTCGCAATACTCATAAAATAATCATAAAGAGCACAACAACTTTGATAGATTTTATAAATATATATGAATAAAATATTTACAGGTAAAGACTAATCCTTTTGTCTCAAGGGGGATATTATGAATTTCTTTTCTCCGGCTGACGTCGCGCAGAACTATATTCAAATCGGTAAAAGCAAGGCAAACACACCTGTTATAAAAGCGGTCATCCTGGCTGTTATGGCGGGACTGTTTATTGGTATAAGCGCAATTGCTTCGACAACGGTTGCTGTTGCAGTGGAACCCGCCTCACTCGGGAAATTTCTTGGAGCGATCATTTTTCCAGGAGGACTTACCATGGTACTGATTGCCGGTTCCGAATTGTTTACAGGAAACTGCCTTCTGATCATTCCCGTGCTGGAAAAAACGATCCGTCTAAGAAGAATGATCAAAAGTCTTGTTCTGGTCTATATCGGAAACTTAATTGGGAGCGTTCTTCTTGCAGCTGCTGTTGTTTACAGCCACCAGGTTGCTCTTTTTGATAACGGTGTCGCAGTGTCCGTCATCGAAACTGCTGCTGCGAAATGCAGCATCACCTTTGGAGATGCTCTTATAAGAGGAATTCTCTGCAATTTCCTTGTCTGCATTGCGGTCTGGATCTCATTTGCCGCAAAGGATATCACCGGCAAGATCATTGGTGTTTTCTTCCCGATCCTGATATTTGTGCTGTGCGGATTTGAACATAGCATTGCAAACATGTATTACATATCTGCAGGTCTGTTTGCAAAAACAGTCCCTGCTTTTGCGCAGGCGGCGGCAGGAATCGATACCAGCATGCTGACGGTTGGAAATATGCTTCTTAGGAATCTGCTTCCGGTAACGATCGGCAATATTATAGGCGGTGCAGGATGTGTCGGACTGCCTTACTGGTATATTTACCTGCGCAGAAAGAATAAAATGGACATTCTCAGCGACGATTGATCCATTCCATACTGTTATAGAATAATCTCAGCTGCTATAGTATAATATCGCCATGTGGGATTCCACTCAGGATTAGGATATGGAGGATGTAAAATGGTCACAACAACAACAAACAGCATAGAAGGACAAAGAATTGTAAAATATAAAAAAGTCCTCGTCGCACAGTCTATGATCGGCGGAAAAATGGGCTGCAAAGAAGGTGAAGAACCAAAAAGTGTCTATGATATGACACATGAGGAATTTGTAACGGCTTTTGGCGAAGTAACTTCTTCTGCATTAGCCAAGGTGGTCAAACGCGCAGAAGAACTTGGTGCAAATGCCGTGATCGGGGCCAGCACGGAATATCAATTCTGCGGTCCGAACGGAGAGACCCTCATGGCCGTTGCAAAAGGAACCGCTGTTATAGTAGATGTTTCATATTATTGATCCATCTTTTGCCATCATAATAAGCATGAAAAAAGCACCGTCCGGAGTTTCCGGAAAGTGCTTTTTTTGATCCCAGGGCTAGGAGGATTCGAACCTCCAAATGACGGAGTCAGAGTCCGTTGCCTTACCATTTGGCGATAGCCCTTTACTTGCATAACGGATTTCCCGTCAGCGAAAGCCATTATAAAACACCGCCTTGGAATCTGTCAACAACCAGATGCATCTTTTTCATATAAAACATCAGTTATCATATGCCACTTTCAGCAGATAGAATTCCATCAGCGCCGTCAATGCCATGGCGATGATAAACGCCACGGTAAACGGCCACCCCAAAAGGGATTTAATGGCCAGACAGATCAGAGAATAAATGGCGTAGCGGAAGATGGAAAAGATCATCCTTCGTACGCCCGGCGTATATTTGATCTTACGGAAAATGGTATAGCGCTCCACGACAAAGCACAGCAGAGCATGCACAACCCACGCTGCGATACAGGTCAGAAACAGGTAACGATAGCCAAACAGGATATCACTGACCAGCACCATCACAATGGCAATGACTGCCGCGATCACAGCAAAGATCTCCGTGCTGAAAAACTGGCGGTAAATGCGGAGCGTATCCACAAGCGGTTTAAAGTGTGTATTGGAATTATTATCAAAATAAACTGCGTCGATGGCAACCCGTTTGGCGCGGATGCCCTGCTTTTCTGCGATCAGAAGGACCGTCAGCTCATAATCATATTTATCGCCCTTTACCTGCAGCATCCAGTCGATGTGCTTAACGGAAAACCCACGCAGGCCGGACTGGTTATCCGGCAAATAATGGTTGTTTGCGATACAGAAAAAGAAGCGGGAAAGTGCATTCCCGATCTGGGATTTCAGCGGCGTTTTAGCCGATTTCAGAATACGTGTGGTGATGACAAAGTCATGTCCCCGTTCCAGCTCATCCTGGACACGCAGGATGTCGCTCACCGGATGCTGTCCATCTGCATCTGCCGTGATCACATTTTCCGTATCCGGATAATAATCCAACACTTTTGCAAGACCGGTCTTCAGCGCGATCCCCTTGCCTTTGTTTTCCGGATGATGGATCACTGCAGCCGGCAGATTCTCGAACAAAGGCTGAAAAGAATCTCCGCTGCCGTCATCAATGATCAGGATATTGAAATCCTTTTCTTTCAGCTGAGCGACAAGCGTCCGCATTTTTTCATCCGGTTCATATGCAGGAATGATCACAGTTGTCTTCATTATTTGCCAAACCCGCCTTCCAGAAGCCGGACTGCCTGCAGGATGCAGGACGTAATGGTATCTTCTGTTGCCGCACCATGTGCTTTGATCAGAAGTTTTTTGGTTCCCAGGAATACCGCCCCGGCACGGTTATTATAATCAAATGTGCCGCGGATCTTTTCCGCGACCTCACTTCCATGTTTCTGAAGATCAGCATTTTTTGCAGAAACATGATCTTCCACGATCTCTGCCGCAATATTGCCGGCTTTCTCTAACGCCTTTAATAACACATTTCCGGTAAAGCCGTCGCAGACAGCTGCATCCACCTGACCAGCTAAAATGTCTGTTCCTTCTATATTGCCGGCAAACTCAAAGGACTCACCGCTCATGGAAGAAAGCAGTTCGAAAGCCTCCTGCTGCAGCGGCAGGCCCTTGCCTTTTTCTTGCCCGACATTGACAAGACCAACCTTTGGCAGACGGTCGTTAGCGTTCACATCATCAGCATAATAAGCTTTTGCAAAAGCCGCAGACAGACGGGCGTAATCGCCCAGGTCTTTTGCTTTCGGACTCAGGTTGGAACCGCAGTCACAGAGGATGACCCACTTTCCATTCTGCGTTGGCAGAGCGCTGGCCAATGCCGGCTGCAACAGACCTTTGGAGAGACCCAGATGGAAGCAGGCGCCCACCAGTGCACAGCCAGTCGATCCGGCTGTGATCATAGCAGCCACTTCTGCATCGTCCCGCAGTTTTTCCAGGGAAAGGACCATCGATGTCTCCTGCTTTCCCTTAACCATCTCCCGCGGATTATCGTCATTCGTTACAAAGGAAAGCGCCGGGAGGATCTCTACGCGGGAAGCATCGTAAGAAAAGCCTTCCACAGCAGACGGATCCGCCGCAAGGATCAGATCATATGCACTTTGTTCCTGCAGTGCTTCCAGCGCGCCGCGGATGATCACGTCCGCTCCTCGGTCCGCACCCAGCGTATCTACAATGATTTTCATTTTTTTCTTCCCCCGGCCCAAGGCCGAGGGAGCCCCGCGGCTTTGAGCGGTTCAAAGAAACTCGTGAGAGTTTCTACACTTTCTACTCGAGCGCCAGGATGAAATCATAAACATCCTGACCGCCGTCAATAAATCCATATTCCAGCCACGGAAAGGAATCGTTCAGCATAGATTTAAATGCATCCAAAGTATCCTGATCAACTGACTTCCCGTAAAAGACGGCAAGCACTTCCTTCTCATTGATCTCCGGCATCTTTTCCAGCAATCCTTTGACTGCAGTAAGACGATCCGGCGAATCGCTGTAGACCTGTTCACGGTCCAGCCCGATATAATCCCCTTTTTTCACCGACAGATCCGGATAATCTACATCCCGGACGGCTGTTGTGATCAGGCCTGACGCCACATGCTTGATGGCATCTTCCATATCGCGGATGATGATATCGGCATCCTGGCTCTTGTCTATCATCGAAAGTGCAGAATACCCTTCTGCCACCGTCTTAGCTTTCACAACAACGATCCGTGTCTGCTTCGTGTCCGCTTCTTTTGCAAGTTCCGCTGCCTGCTCTGCTGCCATAACGATATTGGAATTACACGGCAGGATGATGACAGTATCCGCGTCGATCTTCTTTAACGCTGCTACAAAATCTTCCGCAGACGGGTTGGATGTCTGTCCGCCCTGGACGATCACATCTGCGCCGATTTCTTTAAAATAACGTTCCAGGCCGATACCGCTGACACAGGCGATGATGGCCACATCCTGATGTGCCATCTGTTCTTCCTTCTCTTTCACGATCAGCGTCTCGTTGTGCTGCAGGGACATATTCTCGATCTTCAGTGTCAGATATTCACCGAACTGCTGACAGTAATTCAGCACGTCTCCCGGGCGGAACGTGTGTACGTGCACCTTGACCAGGTCATCGTCTTTTACTGCAACAATGGAATTGCCCACACTTTCCAGATAGGAAATGATCCCGGCAATATCAAACGATGGAATATCCACCTTCGCATTCTGCAGCTGCAAGATAAACTCCGTACAATAGCCAAATTCCAGCTCGCTGTCTGCATCAAATGCAGAGACATCGATCTGCCGGGAAGAAGCTTTCCCTGCTTTGTCATAAACGGTCTGGACAGATGCACCCGGATTTCCGCAGAGTGCATTCTGCATTCCTTCAAAAATATAAACAAATCCTGCTCCGCCGGAATCAATAACGCCCGCCTCTTTTAAGACCGGAAGCAGTTCCGGTGTGTTGATAAGTGAACGGTTCATCTCCGTAAGCAGCAGGGTAAACAATTCTTCAAAAGATCCGGCCGTATTGCGCTGCATCGCTTCTGCACCTTCCCGCATAACGGTCAGCATGGTGCCTTCTGTTGGTTTGATCACCGATTCGTAGGCTTTTTCCACGCCTTTTTGAAAAGCGCAGATAAAATCTGGGACAGTCAAAGTTTCCTTTTGGTCTGCCCCGACGGAAAGTCCTTTAAAAAACTGGGAGAGGATGACGCCGGAATTGCCTCGGGCGCCAAGCAGAACACCGCGTGCAAACCGTTTCAGAAAATCATCGATCCGCTCCTGCTCCCCATCCTGAACAGCGTGAGTTCCGCCTTCCATGGTCATAACCATATTGGTTCCCGTATCCCCATCCGGGACCGGGAACACATTCAGGGAATCCACCTCTTCTTTATGCTCTTTTAAATTGAGAAGCCCTGAAATGAATGCCTCTTTCAGGGCTTTTGCATCCAATTGTGTGATGCTCATTTATTCTTCTCCAACTCGCGTTTCTTCTTTGCCGGTACAGTAAGCGATGATCGTGCCCGGACCGACAGACGCGCCGACGATCGGCCCGATATAATCCAGGAACACACCCTTGCAAGATATCTCTTGTTTGATCAATACTGCCAATTCCGCAGCGGATGCTTCATCATCTGCATGGGAAATATAGATCGTCTGGTTTTCCAGTTTTGTTCCGACTTCTTTCAGGTAATTTACGATCTCGATCTTTGCATTGCGTGCGCCTTTGGCTTTTTTGATCGCAAAGTTCTGTCCCTTTGCATCGGAGATCAAAATCGGCTTGATCCCGATCAGATTGCCAAAGAAAGCACTGCTGGCAGTCACACGGCCGGCTCTGCGCAGATAAGAAAGATCCGCCACAGTACCGCACTGATTCACACAGTTTCTGTGCTTGAGCAGGAACTGCTCGGTTTCTTCGATCGTCTTTCCTTCTGCTCTTCTTTTAGAAGCCATCATCAGCTGAATGCCCTGCCCAAAAGAAGAATTCAGTGCATCCACGCAGATGATCTTTGTATCTTTATAGATATCCATCACTTCTTTGGCTACGACCATTGCCGTATTCACAGAACCGGAAAGCGCAGAAGAGCAGCCGATATAAAGGACGTCTTTTCCTGCTTTCGCATAGTCTGAGAAGGCCTTTAAAAACGTCTCTGCAGGCACCTGCGTTGTAGTGATGCGCTTGCCCTCCCGCATGGCGTTATAAAACTCATGCACGCTAAGCTCTTCCCAATCCAGGCTGGCAGCATATTCTCTGCCGTCCAGGACATATTTCATCTGCACATATTCGATCCCGTATTTCTTCCTGAGATCTTTATTCAGATCACAGGTGGAATCGCCTAAAATGACGTAATTTCTCATCTTAACTCCTATTTACCGGATGCTTCTGCAATGATCTTTTTCTCTTCTGCCAGATCTTCGGTTGCCTCTTTTCCGTAATAGAAAACGACGGCCATGCCCGGTCCAATGTTAGCACCGCAGCTCATATCCACACGGCCAATGATGATCTCCTTCGGGTGAACAGCATCCTGCACCATGTCACGCAGGATCTCTGCTGTATCCGGTTTTAACGTATGGCCGATGAACATGATCTGGTTTTCCGGATCCACGACAGTCCGTTTCAGATA
>JAFWCK010000050.1 GCA_017536965.1 Lachnospiraceae bacterium
GGTCAGGGTGAGGCGGGATGTTCCCGGTTCATATATCTCGCAGCCTACGGTCAATTCCTGCCACGTGGACTGCTCTGTGATCTCATTTGCTTTTTTGTTCATTCTTATCCTTCTCTATTCCCTGACTGACTGCATCGCTTCAGCAAGGCAATCCAGATTTCCTTTAATGACCTGCGGCTTGTTGGCAAATTTATGAGTATAGGCTTCTTCCATATCTTTCATAAATGCCTGCTGCTCCACACATCCGCTGATCGCCACAATGGCTGCCAGCATTGGCGTATTTGGGAAATAGTCGCCCAGGTGTTTGCGGGAGATCGTCCCGGCATCCACCGTATAAACCTTTCCCTGATAACCATGCAGCAGCGGACGCAGTTCTGCAGCACTCTTTGCGGAGTTGATCACAATACCGCCCTCTTCTTTGAGGCCTGCTGTCACATCCACGCTTTCCAGCAATGTTTCATCCACCACTACCACGTAGTCCGGCTCATAAATATTGGAATGGATGGTGCAGCGCTCATCGGAAATACGGTTGTACGCCGTAATCGGCGCGCCGCTCCGTTCCGGACCATACTCCGGAAATGACTGCACAAATTTTCCTGCCATAAACGCCGCATCTGCCAGAAGCAGGCTTGCCGTTTTTGCACCCTGTCCGCCTCTTCCATGCCAGCGTATTTCCATAATGTTCATAGGTAGATCCTTTCGATCTTTCGGATTTAAAAACTAATTGATTTATCCTACACTATTTTTAAAAAACAAACAAGTATTTGCTGATTTTTCAGCATTTCTGCTATACTGGACTCAACTTACAATGTAAGGTCTTACACAATATATACAACGGAGAAAGGAGTTTTTCGTTTGAAAAAGAGTATTTTTCTTCTTTGCATCTTTGTTTTGACGCTATCTGTTCTGTGTGCATGCGGCAAAAAGAAAGAACCAGAGACACAAGCACAGACAACAGATGCTGTCCCTCAGACGGAAACACAAACAGAGAAACCTACTGAGACAGAAACGAAGAAGCCTATGGACAGCGGTGAACTGGTAAATATCGTCTTTAAAGATTTGAAGCTTTCGATAGCGTACGCCGCAGATATCGAGGTTCATCCCGCCGATGCCGAGGGCAATGTTGCGATTTCCTTCAAGCTGAATAACATCAACTGCAGTTATGTGCTGAACGGCACGACGGGCGAGATTATCAGCAAAAACGTTCCGCCTGCAGCAATCGAGGTTCCTGCCAACACACAGGATCCGTTTGAGAAAGCTGTCAACACAGCAATGGGTTCCATTGAAGGATACTCCGGAGGCGCACAAAACATCCAGGCAAACATGTCTGACGGGATCATAGAGGTGAACTTTGACTGGAATGGCCAGCACTACACTTTCCATTATGATGTAAAACTGGATAGACTGGTTGACTGAGACTGAAAAAACATACCGCTTAAAACTTAGAAGGCTGCCGCTTTATCTGCGGCAGCCTTTTTTGGTCCTAATGATGTTTTATTCCCGTGGACCCAATGTGTTTTTTATGATGTATGGTTCACAAAGCATTTTGCCCTCTACGGACCAACTATTCTTCCGGCTTGTTGTCATCGTCATTCTCGGCCCACTCTTCTGCTTTTTCCAAAGCTTCTTCGCCGGTTCCTACGATCGTTTTGCCAAGACCCATAAATGCCTTGCCCAGGTTCTTGCCAGTCTCTCTCCATGTGCCGTCATTGAACACATTGCTCTCTTCTTCCTGCGGCTGCTGCTGGTTTGTGTCTTCTTCTGCCCAATCTTCCACTTTATCAATACCCGTTTTCGCGGAACGGATCAGAGACTTAGCCAAACCTGTAAACGCACCGCCCAGCTCTTTGCCTGTGTTTTTCCATTCTTCTTTACCCATACTATACGCTCCTTTTCTAAAACCCTGCCTTGTACGTGAAGGCACTTTCGTATTCTCTCCATCTGATTTTTCCAGCAGACATGATACTTTATTCTTCCGGCTGCTTATGCCCGCATTCGCTGCAGAACTTCCCTGTGTTCCAATTTCCACACTCCGGACAGACCCAGGTCCCTTCCGGAGGTTCCTGGCTGGCGCTTCCTAAAAAACTATTATCCGGTTGATAGGAGCCCGGCATCGCCGTCATTGTGTTCTCCGCGGTATGCGTAAACGCCACATCATGATCCGGCATCGTAAAGGTAAATATATAACCTTTTTGCGGTTCAAAATCCTGTTTGAACGTTACATCATCGCTATAGAAACGATAATCCGTATCTGTGCCGATGTACCTCCAGTCAAAGATCACGGTAACCTTCTCGCCTGCCGCGTACTCTGTCTTTTTGGATGAAAACCCATCACTGTCAAACGTCAGATGATGTTTTTCTTTTCCACATCCTGCTGTTCCGAGCATAAGCATCACTCCTATCAATATCATAAAAATGATCTGTGTTTTTTTCATGTTCTCACCGCAATTCACTGCAAAGATGCCATGATCTCCGCCTGCGTCTTACCTTCCCGGCTCATTTTCATCACCTGCTCCAGGACCGGCAGGGCATGTGCAAAAAATGCCTTTAAACCGGCGCAGAGATAGTACTGTCCTTCTTCACCCGTATTGCTTTTTCCAAAGCGATCCTTCAGGCAGCCTCCGTTGCAGAATTTCAAGAACAGACAGCTTTGGCATTCCTTTGTCAGAGTGGTGCATTTGGATTCTCCAAATGCAATCTGGAAATCACTATTTGCCATCTCGCCCAGATCCTTCTGCTGCAACATCCCCAGGCGATGTGCATCATCCACAAAGTGATCGCAGGAATAGATGGCTCCATCCTCTTCTGCAATCAATGCACGGCCGCAGGTCTTAGCCATCCAGCAGAGGCTTGCCTCTCCCCCTGCCATGATGCGCGCGGTTTCCGCAAAAAGCTGCACATCTATTTTCCCCAGATCGTTCTGCACCCACTCATCAAAAATAGTGATCAGAAACTTTCCATAGCCTTCCGGGGTAACAGATTCTTTACTGAAGGTTCTGTCCGGCTGTCTTACTACGATCGGAATAAACTGGCACCATCCGCAACCAGTCTCTCTGATCGCGCGGTAGACATCCAGCGGATCTTCGCAGGACTTGGAATTGACCGTACAAAGGATGTCCGGCTCAATACCAAATGAACGCAGCCTCTGGATAGACCGAAGAATCCTGGCCTGCGTAGCACCGCCTTTCAGATCGTGCCGGTTCTGATCGTGCACTTTGGCAGATCCATCAAAGCTCACACCTACATCAAACTGGTTTTCTTTCAGAAACCTGCACCACAGATCGTTCATCATAAATCCGTTCGTCTGCAGATTGTTCCAGACCTGCCAGCCGGACGGCAGATATTTACGTTCCAGCTCCACGACTTTTTTATAGAAATCCAGTCCGGCGATCGTCGGTTCCCCGCCATGCCATACGAAAGAAACGACCGGCCCTTCGGCAGTGCCGATCGTCTCTTTGATCAATTTTTCCAATAAGTCATAGCTCATGCGGGTCTGGCGTTCATGCTCGGAGTACTGTCCTTTTTCCAGGTAGTAACAGTAATCGCAGTGCATGTTGCAGCGCGACCCGACCGGCTTAGCCATTACGACAAATGATTTCTGTGTCATTTCAAATATTTGTCAAAGAATTCCAGCGTTTTGTTCCAGGCATCCATTGCCTGCTCCTGCCGGTACGGCGCTCTGTCATAGTACCAGAATCCATGGCCGGCTCCGTCATAACGATGGAACTCGTATGTCTTTCCAAACTTCTTCAGCACTTCCTCCGTCTGGTTCACTTCCTCCGGAGTTGGCATCACATCTTCATTGCCAAAGATGCCCAGGATCGGGCACTTGATGCCTTCTGCATAATCGATCGGAGCAACCGGACGTGCCGGTGATAATTTTTCCGGTGGCGAGATAACACCGCCGCCCCAGCAGTCGACAGCTGCATCAATGCCGTCCAGCGTAGCTGCTGCCAGGAACGTATGACGTCCGCCGGAGCACATGCCGATCACGCCGACCTTTCCGTTGGACGTTGTCTGGTTGCGCAAAAATGCAAGGGATGCATCCACATCTTCCATGACATTTTTATCTGTTGCGCCGCCGGATTCCATCGAGCGTTTGGAGACCTCTGGTGGTGTGCCATCCCCAAAGTCCTCAAAAATATTCGGGCAGATCACACTGAATCCATGTGCGGCAAACCTGCGTGCCGTCTCCCGGAGCCATTCATCCCAGCCCGGCATATGTGGGATAAGCGTGATCCCCGGGTACGGACCTGCGCCAAGCGGTCTTGCCAGATAGGCGCGGATCGGTTTTCCTTCGTGCCCGTTAATGCGGATCGTTTCCGCGATCATGCCTTCATAATCCGAAATCTTAAAACTGTTCCACATCATCCTTCTCCTCCTTTGAAAGAGCTTTAATCTTCCGTGAACTCATATTTCACCGCAAACCCGTTGTGGTCAGTTTCTACGATGATCGTGCCGTCCTTATCAGTAGATACTTTCAGTTCATTATTTGGCTCACGCTCTTTGACAAACGCAACCGGATCATCGGTAGTGACCATTTGGATGGTGGTCTTGACCGGCGATTTTCCGCCGCACTTCGGCTGATGTTCCGCAATTAAAAGCTCATATGTTTTCATAGCAGTTTCTCCTAAGTTGTTTTTTTTATTATATCATAGAAAAGTTACAGGAGGGACGTCATCTTTTCAGGCTGTCTCAGCTTGATCATTTGTTCATATCACTAAACCCGTGACCCAAATCGAGGTCACTCTCCTCCGGGTCACTTTATAACTACATCAACGTGACCTAAATTGAAGATATCGCTCCACGGGTCACGCTTTTTTCATACTTTATGTGACCTAATTTGCCTTTAAGCTTCAGCAGGTCACGCTTTTTTGCCATTTTGCGTGACCTAATCTCTGGCAGCCCTGCTGCAGGTCACATGTTTTTCCTATTTCGAGTGACCTAATCAGAGGGGCTCCACTAGTAGGTCACCGGATTTTCTCTTTTTGCGTGACCCAAAACAGGTCTCTCTCTTATAGGGTCACAAGACCACCTGTATTTTGGTGACCTATATTGTCTAAGCGTTCCAGTGGGTCACTTTTTTATTCCTTTGTAGTGACCTAAATGAGAAGATTATTTCCACGGGTCACTCAAAAGACTTCCTTTATCTCGTCGAACTTTATAGAAACGTATGTGGATGGTTCATCGTTTCATGGGCTGAATGGTGACAAACCAGAACTTATGAAACCATCACCTGCTGCTTGCCTTACTGATAAAACCATCATATACTGACGTTATCAGAAATTTATATGAAAATGAGAAAGGAAAAATTTTATGGAAGAAAAAAACTATGTCATGAATGACGAGGGGGAATTTGGTAAATATGTCGTACAGACTCTTAGGACACCAAAGTTCAGTCCGGAGTTTCAGGAGATCTACAAACAGTGGGGACGGCGTCTTCTTTGGATCGACGGCAACACCGTACCTGGTGCATTCCAGATGAATATGACCTGGTATGTAAACGCACCGGATATGCGTCCGCTTTATAAGCATGATGAGCACAGCCACGACTTTGATGAGCTGATCGGATTCATCGGCTCCAACCCGGATGATCCTTACGATCTGGGTGGCGTGATCGAAGTCGGTATCGGCGGAGAACTGCACAGACTGACAAAGAGTTCTATCATCTTCATGCCGGCAGGGATGAAACATCTGCCGCTGTCCATCATCAGCCTGGAGCGCCCGATCCTGCACTTCTCCATTTCCATGAATCCGGAGTACTCCTACACGCCAACCAAAAAAGAAGACGAATAATATGCAGAAATATTGAGACAGTCTTAAAAAAAGCCGCTGCGCAATGCAGCGGCTTTTAATCTTTTAAAAGAGTCAGTCCTCTTTCTTCTTCGGTATAATGGAAATGGCATCGCCCTTGTTGATCACCAGATCACCTTCCATATTACGAAGCTCTTCCCAGTAACCATCACAAGGCTTATCCAGTTCCACACCTTCTGCGATCAGCATCTGGCGGATCTCTTTTCCGTCGAGTTCTCTTGGATTCACCTTCCGGTCAATCGCAACGCAAACCGCCAGTCCTGCTGCCTGACCGGTTCCCATAGCCGGCCCGATTATACGCATGGACCCCTGCGCATGGAACTCTGCGGAGCAGCAGCGTCCGGCGCATAACAGGTTATCTACATCCTGCGGGATCAGTGTGCCGTAAGGAATATCGCAGTAATCTCTCGGGTTTGAGCGGACCGGGATCCCGGCAGGAACACCAAACGGATGCATTCTAGCATCGCAGGTCTTTCCCAGATGATCCTCTTCTGCAACCGCAGAACCTGCCACCTCCGGAATATGTACATGTCTCATAAAGAACCAGTAATCACTGGTCGGATGATGCGTATCAAACATTTCCGGGAATCTGGCAATACCGTCTTCAAACTTGGTTCCGCATGCGACATCGGCCGCTTTTAGCATATACTCGCCAAAGATCCGTCTGGAATCACGCACGCCCGGCACATTTCCGATCCCTACCAGACGCAGATTTTCAAAGCCCGGTACATGGTTCTTTAAGAATGCATGGAACTGTTTCATCAGCTGATGCTGCTCCAGGATCTGTCTGGTGATGTCTTCCGCATCGGTATTATGGCAGTAATAACTGTGGAAACTGAACGTAACAAAGGATGCATTGTCCATCGGTGTATTTGGAATAATGACCCGGAAGAACCCGGCTGCAGGATTGCAGACGTGTCTGCTGATCTCGCCGCGTTTGATCGCCTCTTCTTCCAGCACGTAAACCATTGGGAGTGGATCTTTATCGCCTTCTGCGATTTTCTTAGCTCTCCACTCTTCTTCGGCCTTTTGATATTTGATCAGATCTGCATTTGCCCAGCGGGACCCTTGCGTGGATGCAATATTAAGTCCGGCAAAGTCCTGTCCGCCTACTTCAAACGGAACGCCGGAAAGAGCTGCAAGGTCCCCGTCTCCGGTCGCATCGATATACATCTTTGCCTTCACCTTCATATAACCACCCTTGGTAAAGAAGATCAAAAAATCGATGTTGCGCTCATCTTTCATCTCCACAGCAATCAGCGTGGAGTCGTAGATCACACGCACCCCGTTCTCCAGACACATATCCTCAAATACGATCTTGCCGTATTCCGGCTCAAAGGACGGGTTTCTGTAATAGTCCTTGCTCGGATCTATCTTTCTCAGCTGACCGACTGCATCCAGTCTTTTGGTAAACTCCAGGCAGATGCCCTCTATGTTTCCCGCAATCTGCGGAACGTAACCGTTGGTAGCAAGTCCGCCAAGCGATGTGCCCTTTTCAAACATCATAGTATGTTTTCCATGACGTGCCGCCTCAATAGAAGCCGCAATACCTGCTGTGCCGCCTCCGACAACTGCTACTTCACAAAAAAGTGTTTTGCAAAAACTGGTAATCTCCATTATCTTCTCCTTTTCATATGAAACATTGGTCATTTATAATATATCACACATGCTCCACTGACAGCACACAAAAATAAGGAGAATAACTCATGAGTAAAAAAGAACAAAACATTGCACTGGTAAAACGATTTTATGACGAAGTCTTCAACGCGCATGATGTCTCAAAGCTGGACGAATTCATGCGGGATGATTATATGCAGCACAATGCAACCGTAGAAGACGGCAAAGACGGTTTTATTAAATTTACGGAGTTCTTCTTTGGTCTGGATCCGGAAATGGAGATCGTAAAGATCTTTGCCAATGATGACGATGAAGTCGCTGTGTTTTTCAAATGCACCTGCCGGGCAAACGGCATGGTGAATAAAGTGGTCGATATGTATCGTCTGCAGGACGGGCTTCTAGCTGAGCACTGGGATGTTGTGGAACACGACATCGGCAAAGTGCAGACTGCAAACGGACGCCCTCTGTTTTAGTGCTGCTTTTCTTTTCTTTTCGCTCTTCGCACGCGATTGATATGCCGCTCAAAGTCTCCATTCCGGAACAGTTCTGTCAGAACATACTGGATCGCAGTCGGAACGGTACAGGAATAAAAGCCGAGCTTTTCCTGAAAGACAGGCACAAGATGTTCCGGAAGGAGCATATAGCCCACCCGGAATGACGGAGAAATACTTTTTGAGAACGTATTCACATAAATGATATTATCGTCTTCCGACTGCGAGAACAGTGTATCCTCCGGTTTTTTCAAAACGGAGAATTCGGAGTCATAATCATCTTCCACAATATACCGGCCCTTCTTATGTGCCCAGCGCAGATATTCGTGCCGCTTGGAAGCGGGTGCTGTCACGCCGCTTGGAAAGCTGCGATACGGAGTGATGTGCAGCACATCAACCGGGCTTTTTTTCAAGACTTCGCTGCTGATGCCGTTTGTCTCCAGCGGCAAAAGCTCATATGCTGCGCCTGAGATCTGATAGACATTCTCGATGATCGGATAAGATGGCGTTTCCAGACCATAGCAATGTTCTCGCCCTAATAAACCAATAATGAGATGATACAGATATTCCGACCCTGCACCGATGATGATCTGCTCAGGGGATGCTGCGATCCCACGGCTTCTCGCCAGATACCGGCTGATCTCTGCACGCAGTTCTGCAATTCCTTCATTCGGTGAGCGGACCAGAAGGGTCTCTCCATAATCGCTTAATACCCTGCGCATAGTTTTGGCAAGTACGGAAAATGGAAATGGATATTCCGTCTGCTGCGGCATATTCTGTGCGGCAGTTATTCCTTTTTTCTGCCGGTGTATTTCCTGCCCGGCAAATCCATCTTCCTCCCGGAATGTGACAAAATAACCGCTGCGTTCCCGCGCCTCAATATATCCCTCTTCTAAAAGCAATGCATAGGCATGTTCAGCTGTGATCACACTGACGCCTCTTTCTTCTGCGATGAGCCGTTTGGATGGAAGCTTACTTCCATAAGCATAGATGCCCTGTATGATATCTTCTCTGATCTGCTCATAGATCTGAATGTACTGAGACGTTTCCGCTTGTCTTTTCATTTCCCAACCTCTTTATTCTGGTTATATAAAAAAATATAAAACTGACTATTTTTATATTATCAGTTTTATTTTATACCCTATCAGTAAATACATGTAAACTCTTTTGCGCATTAGCGCAACGGGTGAATCTTTAAGGAGAATAATCAGCATGAACGATCATAAGTTAAAAACACTGACAATAACCGGGATCCTGACGGCGCTGATTTTTGTTTTCACCGCTTACATCCATATCCCAAGTTTTAACGGCTATGTGCATATCGGAGACGGCCTTCTTTATTTAGCCGCCGCCCTGCTGCCAACGCCGTATGCTATATTTGCCGGTTCTGTAGGCGCAGTGCTTGCAGACTGCCTGACCGGATATGCCATCTGGGCGCCGGCTTCGTTTGTGATCAAACTTTTGACCGTTCTTTTCTTTACCGCAAAGGGAAACCGGATCATCGGGAAGCATAATCTTCTGGCCCTCATTCCTGCGGCGCTGCTTTGCCTTGGCGGGTACTATTTGTACGAAGGTCTGATATTCGGCAACTTTATTTCGCCTTTGTATGGTCTCTTCGGAAATCTGATGCAGGCCGTCTTCAGCAGTATTTTGTTTACCGCGGCAGGCGCGGCATTTGACAAGGCCGGGATCAAAAGCCGGCTGTCCATCATATAAAAAGTGAAAGGTACATCATGGAAACTATTACCTACGAAGTGAAAAACGGACTTTATCTTAACATTACCAACCGCTGTCCTTGCAGCTGCACATTCTGCATCCGAAACAACGATGACCACGTATATGGATCGGAGCCGCTCTGGCTGGACCATGAACCATCTGTTTCAGAGATCTGCGATGCCATCGACCAAAAAGATCTTGCCAGCTATGAAGAAGTCGTGTTCTGCGGCTACGGAGAACCGACCGAACGGTTGGATGCTCTTTTAGAAGTGGCTGCTTATATCAAAAAGAAAAGCCCGATCCGTATTCGGGTGAATACGAATGGGCTTTCTGATCTGATTCACGGAGAGAAGACCGCCCCAAAACTGAAAGGACTGATCGATGTTGTCTCCATCAGTCTGAACGCAACGAATCCGGAAGATTACCTGAAGATGGTGCGTCCAAAATTCGGTATCGGTTCTTTTGATGCTATGCTGTCATTTGCCAAGGACTGCACGGCGTATGTTCCGGATGTTGTCATGACCATCGTAGATACAGTGACCACAAAAGAGGAACAGGAGAAAAGCCTTCAGATCTGCAATGACCTTTCTGTCCGCCTGCGAATTCGGGAATACGAAGGCTGACAGCATATCAAAAAGCCGCTGCATTACACAGCGGCTTTTTTGTTTATCTGGTCTTTTTGTTATTTTACGGCTTTGATCGCCTCGATCATTTCCGGAACAACTTTAAACAGGTCTCCGACCAGGCCATAATCAGCCACTTCAAAGATCGGTTCTGTCTCATTCTTATTTACTGCAATGATCAGTTCGGAATTCTGCATACCTGCTTTGTGCTGGATCGCGCCGCTGATACCAAGGGCTACATAAACCTTAGGATGAACGGTCTTTCCTGTCTGTCCGACCTGACGATCTGCATCCATCAATCCTGCATCAACCAGTGCACGGGAAGATCCAACTACGCCGCCGCCTAAAGCATCTGCCAGTTCCTGTGCCAGCTTCTTAGCTGTCTCAACGTCTTTTGAAGCACCGTTACCGATAGATACGACAACGTCAGCACCGATCAGATCGACAACTTCTTTTGCTTCCTTCACGACTTCCAGAACTTTCTCATGAATATCTGCTGCATTGATCGCAGGACGTACAACCTCTACTTCACAAGCATCTGCTTTTGCCTGATCAAAGTCTGCTTTCTTTAACACGCCCGGACGCACCGTTGCCATACACGGACGGAACCGCGGACAGATGATCGTTGCCATTAAGTGGCCGCCAAATGCCGGACGGGTCATCTTCATGTTGACGTCATCCATCTTGAAATCTGTGTTAGCCACATCTACGTTGGAATTCTTATCCAGGAAATCAACATAGGTGTTCATATCAATATCCAGATGCGTGCAGTCTGCCGTCAGTCCGGTATGCAGTCTTGCTGCACAGCGCGGGCCAAGGTCACGGCCGATGTTGCTTGCGCCGATCAGAAGAACTTCCGGTTTGCGCTCCATTACGATGTCACACACCACATTGGTATATGCTTCGTTTGTGTATACGGCAAGTGCCGGATCTTCGCAGACGATGATTTTGTCTGCACCATATCCGCCAAGCTCACCTGCTGCTTTTTCAATGCCTTCTCCGCCAAGAAGAAGACCAACCAGTTTGCTGCCTCTCTGGTCTGCCAGCTTTCTGCCTTCCGAGATCAGTTCGTAATCCGTTGGCATCAGTTTTCCGTCCCGCTGTTCGCAGAACACCCAGATATCAGAAAACTCTTCGATTAAACTGCTGTTATATTCTGCCATAAATGGCTCCTTTCTGTTCTTTACAAACGCGGTACTTTAAATTACATGCTTTGCAGAAAGTTTTTCTGCCAAAGCGGCTGCCATCTCTTTTTCTGTTCCCGGGATCATCTCGCCCTGTCCTTTTACAGGAGGGTTGAATGACTTAAAGATGTTTGTCGGAGATCCTTTCAAACCGATTGTATCAGCTTCGATCAACGGCTCATCTTTGAGTGCCGGATAATCCAGAATCGTCAGAGGTTTGTCATCAGCTTCAAACACACCTGCTACTGTCATATATCTTGGCTCGTTGAGTTCTTTGATACATGTGATCAGGCAAGGGGACTTCACCTGGATATTCATATAACCGTCTTCCAGAGCACGTCTTACGGTGTAGGTGTCGCCGTCCTTTTTAATATCTGTTGCATAGGTAACCTGCGGCAGATGCAGTTTTTCTGCGATCTGCGGGCCGACCTGTGCGGTATCACCATCGATTGCCTGTCTTCCGCAAAGGATCAGATCGCCTTCTCCGATTCCCATATGATGGATCGCACCGGCGATGATCTGGCTGGTTGCAAATGTATCGCTGCCGCCAAATTCTCTGCCGGAAACCAGAACAGCTTCATCTGCGCCCATAGCTAACAGTTCTCTCATCATCTCCATTGCCTGAGGAGGTCCCATGGAAACGGCTACGACGGTAGCTCCTTCACTTTCTTTCAGCTGCAGAGCAGCTTCCATTGCATTTAAATCATCCGGATTGATGATCGTTGGCATTTTTGCACGGTTCATCGTTCCGTCCGGGTTTACTGCCACAACACCGGAGGTATCCGGAACCTGTTTCACACAAACATAAATCTTCATTGTTCGAATCCTCCTTTCTTATTTCAGCAGCATGCCGGAAATGACCATCTGCTGTACCTGACTTGTTCCTTCGTAGATCGGCACGATTCTTGCATCGCGGTAGAACCGTTCTACTTTGTATTCGCTGATGTAGCCGTATCCGCCGTGGATCTGCACAGCTTTGTAAGCTACGTGGTTTGCTGCTTCTGCTGCAAAATATTTAGCCATGGAGCATGCCATGCCAGCGTCTTTTCCAGCATCTTTCAGCTCTGCTGCATGATAGACCAGCTGTCTTGCTGCTTCGGTCTCTGTTGCCATATCAGCCAACATAAAGCTGATAGCCTGGAAGTTAGCGATCGGACGACCGAACTGCTTTCTTTCTTTTGCATACTTCACAGCTTCTTCCAGACATCCCTGTGCAATGCCGACACCCTGTGCTGCCATACCAAGACGGCCGCCGTCTAAGGTCTGCATAGCATAGCCGAAGCCTTTATCTTTCTTTCCTACCAGAGCATCTGCCGGAACATGAACATCTTCCATGATCACGTCGCAGGTCGGGTAGCCTTTGATACCCATCTTATGCTCAGGCTTTCCAAGAGAAACGCCCGGAAGATGCATATCCAGTACAAACATGGAAATACCGCGGCTTCCTTTCTGGCTTGGATCTGTCTTTGCAAAAACGATGCAGTAGTCAGACATCGGAGCGCCGCTGATAAATGTTTTACGGCCGTTTAAGATAAAGCTGCCATCTTCCTGCTCTACGGCACGGGTCGTTGTGCCGCCTGCATCAGAACCTGCTCCCGGCTCTGTCAGTGCAAAGGACATGATCTGTTCGCCTCTTGCTACTGGCGGAAGATATTTCTGTTTCTGCTCTTCGCTTCCGGCCAGCATCAGCGGTCCGCCGCCCAGAGAGTTCGAAGTGTTTGCGTAGATGGATAATACCGGTGACACACGTGCAAACTCTTCCACTAAGATGGCGTAGGAAAGATAATCTCCGCCTGCTCCGCCATACTCTTTAGGAATCTTCACGCCGCAGAAACCATACTTTGCCATTTTCTTAAAAATATCCCAGTCAAAGTCTCCGGTTTCTTCCAGCTTATCCAGAAGTTCTTTGGTAAATTCGGTTTCTGCAAACTGTCTGCACAGTTTCTGAAACCTCGCATGTTTCTGATCCAGAATCATTTTTGCCTCCTTTTGTTATTCCAGTGTCAGGCCGCCCCATGTTTCACGGAACATGCCTTCATCCATGACTTTCAGATCTTTTGCAATCTCCGGTTTGAAATCCATATTCGCAAGAATATCTTTTTCCAGATCGATTCCCGGAGCAATTTCGATCAGTGTCAGTTTTCCGTCGATCAGCTTGAATACGCAGCGTTCCGTAATATAAAGGACATTTTGATCTTTCGGTGCCTTCTCAGCAGAGAATGTGATCTGTTCCACATTCTTTACAAACTTACGGATCTTTCCTTCCTGTACGATCTCCAGCTTTCCATCGCCGATCTTATATTTTCCTTTTGCCATAAAGGTTCCGCAGAAAATAACTGTTTTCGTAGCACTGGTGATGTTGATAAAACCGCCAGGGCCGGTCAGAGAAGGACCAAACTTGGACACATTGTTATTGCCTTTTTCATCGATCTCTCCGATACCCAGTACTGTAACATCCAGGTTTCCGCCGTCGATCAGATCGAACATATCATTATGTGTCATGATCGCGTCCGGATTCCATGCGCTGCCGAAGTTCGGAAGTGCTGCCGGAACACCGCCAACCATACCGGACTCTGTACTAAGAACGATATCATCAATGTAGCCTTCTTCTGCAACGATGGCTGCTGTATCTGCTGCCATACCGATTCCCAGATTAACTACGTTTCCTTTCTTCAGAGCTGCGGCACAGCGGCGGCAGATGACTTTACGTTCTGAAAGTTCCATCGGTTTGATACGATCGACCGGTTTCTTCACGTTGCCGCAGAAAGCAGGTTCATAATAAACACCCTCTGTCTGCCAGCATGCATCTGTGCTTGTTGCCTGCACCACATAATCGACCAGGATTCCCGGGATCTTTACATCCTTTGGATGAAGAGTTCCCGCTTTTGCAATATATTCTGCCTGAACAATAACAATACCGCCGCAGTGCTTGACTGCTTCTGCGATGGAAAGTCCTTCGTTCAGCACGGATTCATGCTCAAAGGTCACGTTGCCGTTTTCATCTGCAGTTGTGCCGCGGAGGATCGCAACATCTACCTGGAATGATTTGTAGAAGAGATATTCCTCTCCTTCAAACTCGACCAGTTTACAGATATCCTCTTTTGTCACATCATTCATCCGGCCGCCTTCCAGACGCGGATCCACAAATGTGCCCAGTCCAACCTTGGTGAGCATACCCGGACGTCCCGCTGCGATCTCTCTCCAGAGATTTACAATGACGCCCTGCGGCAGGCACCAGCATTCCAGCTGATTATCCACTGCCAGCTTATTCAGAGAAAAAGCACTTCCAACGTGCGCTGCACTCCATTTTGTTACCAGGCCTGGACCTGCTTCGCCCAGCCGGGTGATACCCCGCTCTTTCCAGTCGCCCATAGCACTTCCCTGTTTGATATTCAGGTTGCAAGGATGACCGGTCTCTTTAAAGTTATCCCGGATTGCGCATCCAATCTCTTCTGCCCAACCGGAAAGTCCCATGCCTCCGCAAGCGACAGTTGCCCCATCCGGGATCAGCTGTGCTGCTTCTCTTGCAGTAATGATCTTTGCCATAACTTTTTTCCCCTTTCCATAATAAAACAATACCTTTCCTTGTGCTCAAGTATATCTTTTTTCTTTTCTTTTTGGAATGGCTTGATGCTTCTATTTTTATACCTGTTTTCAGCAATAATAGAAGAAAACTTCTATTTTTTCACTTGTTTTCCGAAATGATTATTCTTATAATTGAAGAAAGTATTCTACAGGGGGCAGAAAGATGGCAGTAACTTTATCCACAAAAGAGAGTTCCTATATTTCACAAGTGATCTACCGGATCAATCTCTGCGATTCTTTTTCTGACCTTTCCCGGATCCTCCTGTCACAGATCAAAACCATCATCCCTTTCCGAAAAGCAATGGCGCTCAGGGTCACTTCACTCAACAATGAGTTTATTTATGATGAGCCATATTTTTCCGGGCAGGAGGATGAAACCTTTGATGAATCAAGATTTGTAGAAGGAAATTACCGTTCCATCTGGTGGGAATATATGGAAGCTCCCTGGAGCAGCGTTTTTCGCGCGACAGATTCCAGGGATGAAGAAGAATGGCAAAACTCTGCCCTTTACAGGGAAGTTTACAAACCGCAGAAACTCTATTATGCCCTGCAGGCCACCTTTGTCCGCAATGATATCAAGCTGGGAATGATCGGCCTTTACCGCAGAAAAGAAGACGGGGATTTTACAGAAAAAGAACTGTTCATCATGGAACTGCTGAAGGTTCATATTGAATTAAAACTTTTCCGCCTTGTTACCCGTTACCGGGGCTTTAAGACAGATCCGAATGCGCCGGGCTTTTCCGTTCCAAAAGCATTTATCGCTGACTATGCTCTTACCCGCAGGGAAGAAGAGATCATCACGATGATGTTAAACGGGATCGCAGATCCTGCTATACAGGATGAGCTGTGCATTACCAAGTCCACATTTGAAAAGCATATCCACAATATATACAAAAAGACCGGCACGAAAAACCGTGTCGGCCTGTTTGGCATCTTTCGGGGCTGATCGTTCAGCCCTGTTTTTCCATTGGCGCTTTTAACATATCCCGATTCAGCAGTCCCATCCGGTCTGCCTGGTGCACCATTTCCACCTGCAGGAGCATTTGATTGGCCGCCGCTGAAACAATTCCAAAAAGAATATCAAAGACCATGGCCGGAATCAATGCTTCGTCCGGTATATCCAGCATTTGGAAGATCACGATAAACACGAGCAGACTGACGCCCGGAACCGGCGGTGCTGCTTCCATCAGGATCGCCGCAAAAAGAGCTACAATAGCATACCAGCCCCAGGTCACCTGTACCTGATAAAAGGAAGCGACCCAGACAAAAAAGACTAATGTTCCCAGAATGCTGGCTGGCATGTAAAGCACAATGCCGTTGGAAAGACTCACTTGTGTAAATTCACGATCGATCCCCAGCTGTCTGGTACAGGAATATTCTGTTTCTCCGTAGGAAGCGCTAATGGAGCCTCTCTGAAGCGCGGTCAGAAATGGCTGCTTCATTTTTGCAAGAAGGGTCTTGATCGGCACCCGCTTCTGCAAAGACAGCCTTGCAATAGAAGCAGACAAAACAACAGCGGTTAAAATGATCGACATCACAAGGGGCATCCAAAGTCTTAAAAACATTCCCAGCCGCCCTTCCACGATCTCCATTCCAAGCAGAAGACAGGTAAAGACCGGCACCAGATAACTGATCCACTCTGCCATCAGCAGACAGACGGAATTGATCTGATTCACGATCCGGATCAGGTTCGGCACCTGCCCCCGCAGGACATTTAACATGACCCCCAGCATCAATGCCATAAAAATCAGCTGCGGGGTATTAGCCTCTATAAACGGGCTGATAATATTTGACGGCACAAACTGGAAAAAGAAATCCACAAACCGGGCCATTGCTACGCTGTTGAGTGGCTGTCTGGCAACCGCCATATGCTGGACCAATGTTGCGATCACTACAATAAAGACCGCAATCGCTGCGGAGATCAGAAAATATCTTCCAACGATCAGCTTACTGCTTGCCCCTTTGATCGACAGCCGTTTTAAAGAGATCATGGTCGTAACCACCATAAAAAAGATCACCGGACCGGAGATCAGATTCAGTCCGCGCGTCCAAAGATCATACACCGGCGTCATCCAGTCGCCGGAAATTGTGATGGCTGCTTCCGGCAGAAAGCTTTTCACAAGCAGACCAACGATCAGCGCGAGCACCATGGCAATGATCATCCGAAGGACCGGATTCATTTTTGGCGTCGGGAGACTGATCCGTATGGTATTGCGGTTTCCGGAATAGTAAAACTGTGGACGGATGCCAAGTGTGTTCAGGACGGAACTGTTCCAGTCCTCCTGATCATCATCCTTCTCCGCAAGCGGATTATAATTCATCCCCTCTAATTCGACAGTCAGAGACGGATGCCCCAGTTTCCGGCTCAGTGAGATCTGGAACAGATGCTCTTCCCCGAACTGTTCCCGGAAACGGAGCAGCAGTTCTTCGATCGTCAGGCGGATCCGCAGTTTATTCTGTCTTTCTACTCCTCCTGCTTCCAGCGCATCTTCCAGAAACACCGAGCAGGCGTCGATATCTTTTCCACTTAAAGAATAAGTTCTTTTTGTACTTTTAAACTTCATTTTTAATGGTCTCTTTTTGAAAACCTGTTTTTCATTTAGCTTTATGATACTGCCTGTCCAAGTACCCCGCAACCAGTTTTGTGATCTGGCCGGAAAACTGCACTGTGCAATTACAGAAGGAAATATGCTAAAATGAATGGGAGCAAACGTATCATCTGTGTTTGACAAAGAAAAAGAAATGACTGAAATGAAAAACTATGCAATCATCGGCTTTGGCTGCGCAGGATATCATGCAGCAAAAGCGATCCGGAAAATTGACCCGGATGGAAGGATCGTTGTTTACAGTGACACTGCGGATCCTCCATTTAATCCTATGCTGAGTACCTATTATGCATCGGATGTTCTTCCTCTGGAAGGCACTTTCCCATTCGGTTCTATGGAAGAGATCGTAAAGGACTTTCAGCTTGAGCTGCACAGCGAAACAGAAGCCGTGCACGTGGATGCCGCCAAAAAAGAAATAGAACTTGCAGACGAGACAAGGGAGCGCTTTGAT
Source organism: Lachnospiraceae bacterium (assembly GCA_017536965.1). GTDB lineage: Bacteria > Bacillota > Clostridia > Lachnospirales > Lachnospiraceae > RGIG5612. The sequence goes on from JAFWCK010000050.1 coordinate 18,088, forward strand.
TCCATTCTTGTTGCCACAGGTGCCAGCGCAGTGGTACCTGCTTCTCTTACAGAAAACGCCGGCAGATTTTTCCTGATGCGCACACTGGAAGATGCACAAAAGCTGCGAGATCATATTGAGAAAGAAAATGTAAAATCTGCTGTCGTGATCGGAGCCTCCATGGCTGGCATCAAGACAGCCGAAATTTTTTACCGGAAAGGAATACCAACAACGCTCGTCGACGGGGCATCCTGCCTGTTTCCTCTTGCCGCCTATCCGGATGTCGCAATGATGATACAGGCAAAACTGAATGATCTCAAGATCGCGCAGATCTATAACGCACAGGTTGCAGCTATCCGGTCAAATACGGTAGAACTCTCCGATGGGCGCGCGCTGGAAGCAGACTGTATCTGTCTTTGTATCGGCGTCCATGCCAATGTCCGGCTAGTCGCTAATACAAAGGCTGTCGAAGGAACGGAAGTAAAAATCGGCAAGGGCATCATCGTCGACGAACAAATGCAGACAAATGTTCCCGGCATTTTTGCGGCGGGCGACTGCTGCGAAGGAAAGAACCTCCAGACTGGAGAGACTTCCGTGATCGGCCTCTGGGCAAATGCCGGCGCGCAGGGAGAGTGTGCGGGCAAAAACATGGCCGGCAAAGAAGCTGTTTATTATGGAAATATCCTGCATAATATTACGCATTTTATGGACATGGATTTTATCAGTCTGGGAGACATTACCCTTCCGGGTGAACATCGGCGTTTTACAGGAAAAGGCTTCCTGGTAGAGGTCTGTATGGACGCAGGCCGGCTGAACAGTATAAATATATTCGGGCAGTACAGGATCAGCGGCATCCTGAAGAGTCATCTGACGAAACGCCTTTTGCAGGGCGAAAACAATCTGACCCCAGCACAAAGGGGCATGCTTCTTGCGGAGGGGCTGCCTGCGGAGTTGATCAATTTACTAGGAGACAAAGAATCATGAGTGAAGATGTAAAAGAATTACTGCGTGCCAAGATCCCATGCGAAGAAACAGGGATCGAGATCAGACATTCAGTCTGTGACATCTGCACCCCGGGACCGCAGTGCGGACTGGATGTTTACGTGAAAGACGGGAAAGTGATCAAGGTCGAAGGAACCAAAGGATTTGGTCCCAACAACGGTTCCCTCTGCACCAAAGGTGCTGCCAACCGTCAATATCTTTACCGTAAAGACAGGATCCAGCACCCGATGAAACGGGTCGGTCCGCGCGGCTCTAATGAATTTGAACCGATCACATGGGAAGAGGCTTTCCGCTTGATCGCAGAAGGGCTGAACAGCGTGAAAGAAAAATATGGTGCAGATGCGGTTGCTTTTATGACTGGCTATCCAAAATGGTACCGCCCGTGGCTTCACCGTCTTGCATTCAGTTTCGGTACAGAAAACTACATGACGGAATCCAGCACCTGCCATACCGCAGAAGTAATGAGTTACCTGCTGGCCTTTGGCGATGAAATGAGTGCAGACGTTCCGGGGGGGCCGGATCTTCTGGTCGGCTGGTCTGCTAACCACATGATCAGCGGATTCCCGAACGGACGTAATTTTTTCAATTATATGGAAAAAGGCGGACGTGTCGTCAATATTGACACACGGGTTACACCAAACGAACAAAAGGCAGATATCATGATCACCATCAAATCCGGTACCGACGGATATCTGGCTAATACCATTGCCGCGCTTCTGATCCAAAACGACTGGATCGATAAAGAATTTATAGACAACTATGTCCATGGTTTTGAAGAATACAAAGCAATGGTTTCTGAATACACGGTGGCGGAATGCGAAAAGATCACCGGTGTTCCGGCAGCAACCATCGAAGAGCTTGCCCGGCTGATCGGCGAAGCTAAGAATCCTCTCATCATGCCGAGCAATGGACTCTGCCACCATATCAACGGACTGCAGACGCACAGAGCTGTCGTCGCTTTAAATATTCTGAAAGGAAACATCGCACGAAAAGGCGGTATGAATCCTTCCTATGGCTCCTGGCTGGAAATGAATGCCGGTTTTGTTACGAAAGAAGAAGAGTTTTTAAATGATGTAAGGCCAAAGGGCAATAAACCTCGTATCGGGTCGGAGCGATTCCCTGTCTGGGCAGAGCTGAAGGATGAATGCCAGCTCATGGACTTTGTCAGACAGGCAGAAAGCGCCGATCCTTATCCGCTGAAAGCCATCTATGGTCACGGTGTAAACACGATGATACACCCGCAGTCTGACAGATTTGTGGAAGCAGCAAAGCAAATGGAATTTATCGCAGCTACAGATATTTTCTGGACAGAATTCTGCTCTCTTGCGGATGTCGTCTTGCCGGCCTGCACATCCTTAGAGCGAAGTGAGGTCAAGGCCAATGGCAATGGCTGTATCTTCTACAGCTCTCCTGCTATCGATCCTCTTTATGAAAGCAGGGATGACGTTACCATTATTGCCGGCGTCGCGAAAGCCCTGAATCTGGACGATGAACTTTTGAAATCCGGCTATGATGCCTGCATCAAGCACATCTTCCGTGAAACACCTGTCGATCTGGACCAGGCCAAAGCGGCAGCAAAGCAGGTTCCGATCGAACGCGTGCAGCGGGAACCATTTTTATCCAAACCATTAAAAACACCATCCGGAAAGATCGAACTTTACAGCGAGGTGATCGCAAAATATGCGGCCTCCCACAATCTGGATCCGCTGCCTAAGTGGTACAGTGGTTTCGGAGAGGAGTCTCCGGAAGAATTCCCGTTCACGCTTGTGTCCGGCGGAAGGCAGGCAAATGCGATCCACTCCCACCTCCACAAAGTTCCATGGCTGCGGAGTCTTCGTCCGGAAGTCATGGCAGATATCAATCCGTTAGATGCTGCTCGTCTGAACATCAAACAGGGAGACGCCGTTTATCTGATCTCTGCCATTAATAAGATCAAAGTAAAAGCAAATCTATCCGCAATAGCACTTCAGGGTCAGATCAATCTGTATCACGGATATGAGGAAGCAAATGTCAACCTGCTGCTGCCAAACACCTTCCTGGATCCATATTCAGGATTCCCGGGTTACAAACAGCTGCGCTGCCGTATTGAAAAAGCCGAGGTAGAGTCATGAGTTATATGTTTATACTGGATAAAAGAAAATGTGTAGGCTGCAGTGCATGTGCCGTCGCCTGCATGGATCAGAATGATATTGATGTTGCCGCAGGCGATCGTCCTTTCCGCCAATGCTTTACCTTAGAATCCGGTCCAAATCCGGAGGATAAAATGACGTTCATGTCCCTTGCCTGTATGCACTGCGAAGATGCCCCATGCATTCAATCCTGCCCGTCCGGCTGCCTGAAAAAAGATCCGGAAACAGGCTTTACCATCTACGATAATACCAACTGCATTGGCTGTCACAGCTGTGCAATGGCCTGTCCGTTTGCCGCGCCAACCTATAACAAAGAAGGCAAAATGGAAAAATGCGATGGCTGTCTTACCCGTGTCAGACATGGTCTGGAGCCTGCATGCGTCAGGGTCTGTCCATTTGGTGCGCTGCAGCTGGTAGAAAAAGAAGATTACGAAAATACGCTTCGAAAGAAAGCCGCGGAACTGATTGCATATACATCAAGGAAGGATTATTAAATGAACGATTTCAAACAAACAACGATTGATCTTTGCAGTTTTATTTCCAGATCCCCTAGCTGTTTTCATGTGATTCAAAATGTAAAGGGACATCTGGAAGACTCTGGTTTTCAGGAATTAAAGGAAGATACAAGATGGGAGCTTTCCGCAGGGCAGGCTTATTATGTGACGCGAAACGATTCTTCGCTGATCGCTTTTCGCATGCCGAAAGATAATGCCTATAACTATCAGATCATTGCATCCCACTGCGATTCTCCTTCTTTTAAGATTAAAGAAAACCCGGAGATGGAAAAGGCCGGGAATTATGTGGAACTGAATGTCGAAAAATACGGCGGCCCTCTCTATGCGCCTTGGTTTGACCGTCCGCTCGGGATCGCCGGAAGACTGATCGTAGAAGAAAACGATTCTTTAAAAACGGTTCTGACAGACTCCAGACGTGCGCTTGTCATGATCCCAAGTCTGGCCATTCACATGAACCGAAAAGCAAATGAAGGCACCGCGCTGAATGTGCAGTCTGATCTATTACCGGTTTTCGGAGACAGCAGCGCACTGGGTTCTTTTTCATCGGTTATGGCAGAAGCGGCGGGCGTTGCTGCTGAACAGATTCAGGGATATGATCTGTTTTTATACGACCGGAGCACCCCGGCTGTCTGGGGCGCCAATGAAGAATTTTTCTCCAGTCCGAAACTGGATGATCTGCAGAATGTTTATGCTTCCGTAAAAGCATTGACCGCTTCGGATGCAAGTGATACATCCATTCTACTCTGCTGCATCCTGGATAACGAAGAGGTTGGAAGCGGAACGAAGCAGGGCGCCGACTCGACTTTCTTAACAGATGTTTTAGAACGGATCCGCCTGAGCCTGGATCTGGACGAGGAAGATCAACAGATCCTGCTTTCCCGCAGCTTTATGCTTTCTGCAGACAACGGGCACGCCATCCATCCAAGCCACACTGAGAAAGCTGACCCTGTGAATCATCCGGTCATGAACGGCGGCGTGGTGATCAAGCACAGCGCCAATCAGAAATATACGACGGATGCTGTTTCCGCAGCAATCTTTCGAAGCATCTGCAAAAAAGCAGGTATCCCGTTCCAGGAATTTACGAACCATTCCGATAATCCGGGCGGATCGACACTCGGAAATATCTCGGCCGCGCATGTATCGATCCCTTCTGTGGATATCGGCTGTGCACAGCTTGCCATGCACGGACCATATGAGACCGGCGGAACAAAGGATACCCTTTATATGACTGAAGCCATGAGTGCTTTTTATGAGGCCCGGATCATAAAAAACCCGGACTCCGGTTATTCCATACAATAAATGATTCTGGCTACTGCAGGATATAGGCAGCCATCAGATCATACGTATTTTTTAATCCTTCTATATGGGTGCGTTCATACCCGTGACTGTTTGCAGTTCCCGGTCCGATTGCCGCGTGGCGGATATCATGACCGGCTACAATGCTGGTGTCACAGTCTGTTCCGTAGTGCGGAGTAAAAATGTCCATCACATAATCCACACCTGCTTTGACGGCGCACTCCCTGATTTCGTTCGTCATTCCCCAGTGATACGGGAACCGGGAATCTTTTGCGAAGATCGTTACTTTCTTTTCATCCGAATTCTGATCTGGTCCTGTCGGTGCGATATCAAGCGCCAGCATGTCACAGACATCTTCCGGAAGCCACGAGGTTCCGTGGCCGATCTCCTCATAGAGGGCAAAATATGCGTACACTTTTTTTGTCGGAGTTATCTGCTCTTCTTTGAGTGCCTGCATGAAATCCAGCAATACTGCTGCGCAGGCTTTATCATCCACGAACCGGGACTTGAGATAACCGTTCGCCTGAACGAAGCGTGGTTCCAGCGCAATCATATCGCCAGTGGCAATGCCCAGTTTTTCAGCATCTTTTGCGCATGTAACATCTTCATCCAGAACCACGCAGACATTTTTTCTGAAATCCGGCAGCACCTCCCGCAGTTCCTCTTCCGTAACATGGATCGAGTTCGGCGTGCGGCAGACGGTACCAGTATAGATTTTTCCTTCTCTGGTGTAGATGCGCACATTTTCCGTCATGCAATAAAATGGATAGAGCCCTCCGACCGCGCAGACGTTTAATGTTCCATCCGCATTGATGTGGCGAACCATCAGGCCGATATCATCCAGGTGCGCCGTAACAGCCAGCGCATTGCCCTCTCCGCCAAGGTCGGCGATCACTCCTCCTTTTCGAAGGACCTGATACGCATAACCCATCTCATCCAGCATGCTGCAAAGGAGTTTTTGTATCTCCTCATACTGTCCGGTCATCGAGTCTGCTGCCAATAGTTTCTGAAAATACTCAATACATCTGTCTGAATTAAATTTCATCGTTTTTTCCTCATTTTTTTGGATGTATTATAGTCCCCAGCCTACACACCTGTCAAAAACCGGGCGGTTTCCCGCCCGGTTCACTGCACTTGAAGATTGAGATGAATATTACCGGTTTAAAGCGCCTAAGGCAATTAAAATGATCCAGAGGATGATCATCAGGATACTGACAATTAATCCTACGATTCCAAGTGCTCTTCCTGTATTCACCTGTCCGGAACGTTCCGTGCTGTTCTGTCTGAACTTGCCTGCCTTTGAAATTGCAATAATCGAAAAGATCAGTCCGAGGATGCCGGTTTCGCAGAGTGCAAGTCCGAGAATGCCAAACGTCAGGACGCTTCCAGGTGTTGGAAGATTTTGTTTTTGTTCCATGGATAATCTCCTTTCATAAATATTGATTTTATGATACACATCGCACGAGGCAAAAGCAAGATATCTTGCAGGCCGCGAGGTTTCTTTTGTACATGACCGGCTATTATCATGATTAGCTTTTTATATAGTATAAATGAGCGGAGTTATGCTATCATTATATATTACAAAATAAGTGGGAACCGAAACGAAGGAGACTTATGAAAACTGAAAATCTGGAGAGATTTCTAAATATCTGTATTGCAATAACCGCAGAAAAAGACAGAGAAAAGCTACTCAGTCAGATTCTGGATACAGCGATGGATCTAGCTGATTGCGATGCCGGGACACTCTATCTGCTCGAAGAGGACGGACTGCATTTTTGCAGAATGGTTACCCGGTCGCTTGGCATCAGACAGGGAGATCCCGGGAATCCTGTTACGTTCCCTCCTGTTCCGCTTGAGGATTCTTTCATATGCTCCTATGCCGCAATGCATAATAAGACCATTGACATCGATGATATTCGGACGAATGCAGAGTTTGATTTAACCGGCTCCATTCAGTATGACGAAATGACAGGTTATAAAACCAGGAGCATGCTGGTCGTCCCGATGACAAATGACAAAGGCGATGTCATAGGCGTCATGCAGTTGATCAATGCGCTGGGAGAAAACGGTACCTTCAGCAGGGATATGGAACTGCTCGTGACGGCGCTTGCTTCTCAGGCAGCCATCTGCATCACCAACCAGCAGTACGCTGCCCGGATTTCAGACCTTTTGGATTCGCTGGTTCACGCTCTTTCAAAAGCAATTGATGAAAGATCACCGTATACTGCCAACCATACCAGAAATATGGTCACGCTGGCAGAACGCTTTCTGGATAGAGTCGGCGAAGAAAAAGGCCCGTTCCGTGCGCAGAATCGCCGCGCCTTTCTTATGAGCGTCTGGCTTCATGACGTTGGAAAGCTGGCCGTCCCGCTGGAAGTAATGGATAAGGCAACCCGACTTGGAGAACATTTAGAGCCACTGATGGAAAGGATCCGTGTGATGGGTCTGCTGGATCAGATCGCCATGCTGGAGGGGCGCATTTCGCAAGAAGACCTTTCGAACAGAGATGCCGAACGAGAGCAGCTCAAAGAATTTGTTCTGAAGATCAACGGCGGAGGTTTCCTGCGTGAGGAAGACAGGCGCCGGATAGAAGGCCTGGCAGAACGCACCTTTACAGATGAAAACGGGGAAATGCTTCCATGGATCACAGCCGATGAGCTGGCCTGTCTCCTGATCCCGAAGGGAACACTTACCAGTGAAGAAAGATCGGTGATTGAAAGCCATGTCTCCATAACGGGAAAGATACTGAAGGATGTTGATTTTCCAAAGGAGTTTTGCGATGTTCCTGTATGGGCATCATCACACCATGAATTTATCAACGGGGAAGGATATCCTGCGCACGCAAAAGGCGAAGAGCTTCCAGCCGAAACAAGGCTTCTTACAATCCTGGATGTATTTGAGGCCCTCACTGCCAGTGACCGGCCATATAAAAAGCCTATGCCTGTAGAACGAGCATTGGCGATTTTGGATGAAATGGTTCAGGAAGGAAAACTCGACGGCAGCATGCTCACCTTATTCAAAGAGAGTAAAGCCTGGGAGGCTGATCAATGAAAAGGCGCGTTTTAACGGCATTGATCGTTTCAGCTGTACTGACTCTGGCCATGGGGCTTGGCGTCCTTTACGTACCTGACAATGCATTCTGTGATGCACTGTATCAGCGTACAGGTCTGCAGAACAGCTCCATTATGGTGATCGGGATCGACCAGGAAACAATCGACGAACTAGGGCCTGTGACCGGGCTGCGCGGAGAAATGGCCACGGCGATTGAAATACTGAATGCAGACCCGGATAAACAGCCTGCTGTCATCGGGATCGACCTGATGTATACCGGAGAAAACCGTGAAGCAAAAGACTCCGATGAAAGACTTGCAGCAGCCGCTTCGAAATACCAGAATGTGGTCGTCGGCGCAGATGCGAAATTCGGGGATCAGGCCGTTTTCACAAATGGCGCTTTTTCCATAAAAACTCACAACGTGACCGGATGGTATCCTCCATACCCGGCATTGGCCAAGGCCGCTCTTTACGGACACATAAATGAAATGCTGGATAAGGACGGCATTTTCAGACATGCCCTGATCAGCATTCATACCCCGGAAGGAACACAGATAGATTCGTTTGCAAAAGCAATCTATTCTCTCTGGTGCAAACGAACGGATACTCCAAAAAGCAATGATCCAAAGACTTCCGCTCATGGTTTTTATTATCTGCCGTTTAGTTCCTCGGAGCAGGGATACAGCGACGGTTTCAATTTTCTGGATCTTGTAAATGGAAAGATCGATCCGTATTATTACAAAGACAAAATCATCCTGATCGGGCCGACAGCACCCGGCATGCAGGATGCATATATCACATCACTGAACCATGCAGCAGAAATGCCCGGCGTAGCCATTCAGGCCAATATCATCGAGGCCTTTCAGAAAGGTTTCTTCCCAAGGGAAGTCTCTGAAGCCCTGCAGCTTTGCGTCTGCTTTATTATTTGCTTTTTGATAACATTCTTTCTCTGGAAACGCAGGATCATCAGTTCGGTTATTATCTGGATACTGACATGTGCCCTCTGGATCCTGATCTGTATCTTGGGATATAAGAGCGGGCTGATCCTTCATGCGCTCTGGATCCCGGTCTGTGCAACGCTTTTGTTTATTGCTTCGGTCGCATGGAACTATGCCTTTACCCGTAAAGAAAAAAGGATCGTTACCGATACCTTTGGTCACTATATTGATCCAACTGTTATGAATCAGCTGCTGAAAGAGGGGCCTGACGCGCTGGAACTGGGCGGAAAGACGCAGGATATTGCAGTCCTTTTCGTAGACATCAGAGGCTTTACCGCTATGTCTGAAAAACTGGATGCCGAAACCGTTGTTGAGATCGTAAACCGCTATCTGACCCTCACCACGGAATGCATCGTCAGAAACCACGGAACCCTTGATAAATTCGTAGGTGACTGTACAATGGCTGTGTGGAATGCGCCGATCGAGCAGGAAGACCCTGTTTACTTTGCCTGCAGAGCTGCTCTGGATATGATAGAAGGCTCAAAGGCTCTATCTGATGAACTGATGGAGCGTTTCGGACAAAGTGTTGACTTTGGCATCGGTATCAACTGGGGCCCGGCGGTTTTCGGAAACATCGGTGCTCCAAAGCGGATGGATTATACCGCTATTGGCGATACTGTTAATACAGCTTCCCGCCTGGAAGCAAATGCCGAGGGCGGAACGATCCTGATTTCACGTGCTGTCGCAGATGCTCTTGGTGATCGTGCAAAGACCATTTCTCTCGGCAGCTCGATCAAACTCAAAGGCAAATCGGAAGGCTTTGAAATCCTCAGACTGCTGGAGTTAAACGAAGAATCATAAGATTCTAATACTTGAAATTATTTTTAGGAGACAAACGACTGATATGTTTTACTATCTGATTCAACCAATCATGACCTATAATATTATCCTGATCGCAGCGGCGGTGATCCCTGCGATCGGTCTGATGATCTATGTTTACAGAGCGGATCATCTGGAGAAGGAAAGCCCGGCCATGATTTGGCGGCTGGTGATAGGTGGCATTCTTTCATCCCTGATCGCCATGGTCGCCGAACGAGTGCTCTCTTTCCTGTTGAATCTAACGGTCAGCAGTACTTCCGTCGCCTACAATGTGATCCTTTATTTTGTGATCGTTGCTTTTTCAGAGGAAGGTGCAAAGTATTTTATGCTGCGCAGAAGAAGCTGGCGATCAGCAGAGTTTGACTGCCAGTATGACGGCGTCGTATACGCAGTATTTGTTTCCTTGGGATTTGCCATCTGGGAGAATATCAGCTACGTTCTCTCCTACGGATTTGGGACTGCAATCGTAAGAGCTGTAACAGCCATTCCGGGACATGCCTGCTTTGGCGTCTTCATGGGCGTCTTTTATGCGCTGGCAAAAAAATACAGCCTCAGACAACAGAAAGAACAATGTACGTTATTCAGTGTTTTGGCTGTTGTGATCCCGGGGCTCCTTCACGGAACCTATGATTATATTGCGACAAAAGAGAATACCTCCCTTAACTGGTACTTTATTGTCTTTGTCGCGATCCTGTTTATCGTCTCCTTCCTGCTGATTCGGAAGGTCTCCAGGTCAGATAAATATTTGAGGCGGTAGAAGAACTGTTGTTCTTTTTATTACATCAAAGAACAAGCAGATCTGTATATTCTCTCATGTCAGTGAGAGTCTCTATTTTATCCGCAAGCTCAATGATCTTTTCGCCTGTCGATTTTGGAAGTTTCCCAAAAGTGTTGAACTGATCCCAGAATTTGCCAAGCAAAAACTCCCGCGTCGGATAGGTGTGCATGGCTGCGGAATAATCCTCTATATCTTCAAACACTTTGCCGTCCTTCATCTCAACAACGATCTTCATGAGTTTGGCATCGCCGTCTGTCTCAAACGTACCCATAGTAGAACCTTCTGTCAGAGGGATCAGATAAGGATCCTCCAGGATTGCAGGTGTCTGAACATATGCCACGCTGACATTTCCGTTTAACATAGCGCAGCATGCTGCAAACTGATAGCTGAACAGTGCATTGGTATGATTTCTCAGCTTGAACGGATTGCAGTAATAATTATCAGAAATATTTATAGTTCTGTATAGATGAAACTGCTTGATCTGTGCCGGATCAAACGTTCCGTAGTGCTCTTCGATCTTCCTGCGAACCCCTTTGCCGCAGGATGCCGCAGATGAGGTTGGAATACCGCCCGGTCCGCGTTTAAAGCTGGCCTCTGTATAATAAACGTTTCCAACATCATCAAAAGCATCGTTATAAAGATCCGGCAGAAGGCTGCCATCATTGACAGGAAGCTGCATGGAGATCAGTCCCCAATGTCCGTAGAAAGGATCCTCCAGGCCTCTCCATCCGCCCCTGGCCAGCTCACAGGCCATGATGCCCATCTGTGCACCGGCGCCATTGTGATATTTGAAATCCTGACAATAATCAAAATAGGAGTTCGCCGGATCGGTAGAGTTCAGCGCGGCGTAACTCAATGCCGCCTTAGTCTCCTCTTCATTCAGCTTATAATAGCGGGAGGCAAGCGCCGCTGCTGCAGATGATACCATGAGCATGTCGGTAGGCCATCTGACAGGCAGGGTGTACAGGATCCTGGCGGTCACATCTTCTGCTGCCACATTGTTGGCAATAAACTGTTTTCCCGAGGTCGGCTGCGCAGCAGCCAGCGTCAGTCCCATCGGGATCAGCGTCTCCCCGGCGTGGGAAGCGATCTTGTCATTTTTGATATGGAAAAACATGCTGCCATAGTCATTTGCTCTGGCGGTGATGCTGTTTGCCATGACGGCGTTTGGCATTGGAAGCTTTCCGCTTCTGGCAAAAAGAGGCGCTTCTTCCTTACCGCCCCAGTCGATGAGTTTCTGAATCAAAAACTGATCTTCCGGAACGACGGCTCCTCCAAAAATACAGCCTGTCATATCCAGCAGCCTGTCCTTGAAAATGCGAACATTATCTTCACTGAGGTCTTCGAATTTTGTATTTACCAGATTATGACAAAGAAGTTCCGTTGCCTTTGGTGGCCTTAATTTTGCCTCTTCTAACTTCATAAAACTTGTCCCCCCCCCACAAAAAATAGAAATTCTGTAATTAGTCTATCCTACAGCAGGCAACAAAGCAAGTTTCTGCTTGAAATAATCCCCTCTTCATTTATTATTAAATTATCAAGTTTGAACAGTTATTAAAGGAGAAGAAAAATGGGTGAAAACAAAGTAAATGTTACAGATTCTCTTCTTGATTTTGTGGAAGCACACCGTACATATGACACCCTGCCAAAGGAAGTCATCGACATCACAAAAACACTGCTTTTCGATGCAGTCAGCAACACCTTAGGCGGTATCGCATCTGACAAGGGAAAGATTGGCATACAGTTCGCCAAAATGACCGGCGGATTTCCGGAAGCAACGGTTCTTGGCACCGGAGAAAAAGTCAGCGCTGCCGCTCTGGCAAACGGAGAACTGCAGAATGGTCTGGATTATGATCCGGTCCCTCACATCCCTCCGATCCTGATGCCCGCTGTTATGGCAATCGCAGAGCAGCAGCATTCCACCGGCAAAGAAATGCTGACAGCACTTGCCGTTGGAGGCGAAGTTGCCATCCGGCTTTCTGATGTCCTGATGAATGCCATGAGAAGAAGTCTGGCAGAAACAGGCAAAACACCGGATGTGTTTGGCAATTCCAACGAACATATCATTGGCGCAGCCGTAGCTTGCGGCATGCTGCTGGGTCTTTCCCGCGAGCAGCTTGCCCAGTGCATCGGCATTTCTGCAGGCATCTGTTCGCTCCCAATCTGCAGAGACTGGGAAAACACCATGCCTAAAACAATGATCAAATACTTCCCGGCAGCCTGGCTGGCACATTCTGCTGTCTGTGCGGCACAGCTGGCCTCCCTTGGCTATACGGGCAACGCCTATACACTGGACAGTGAATATGGCTTCCCTGCTATCTACTGCAGGATCCCTGGTGTATGGGAACCGGAAGAAGTGGTACGGGATATCGGAAAAACATGGAAATGGCTTACAATGGGGCTCAAACCTTACCCGGCATGCAGATATCTGCATTCGGATCTGGACTGCTTTTATAAACTCATGGAAGAACATCACTTTGGA
>JAFWCK010000005.1 GCA_017536965.1 Lachnospiraceae bacterium
CCTCCTCGTTCATCAGCTTATAAAAATTATCGAAGTAAATCAGAATCTTGTAGATGTTATCCCCGGTAACCTTTTCGGACTCGATGGACTGCTTCTTCGCCCTTGCCTCTATGAGGCTCTGCTCCTGGTCATCGATCTTGTCATACATCCGGTACAGGCGATCATCCAAGTCTGCTTTCAGACGCTTATAGTGTCTGCCGTCCGGATCCAGCGTCTCAATCTCCTCCAGTGTTTTCCGCTTTACGGCATATGACTGTTTCAGCTGTTTTTCCAGGGCCGTGATCTCCTGATCGATGATGGTGGTGTCCACCTTCATATTAATCTTATCCTGCATCATGGAAGCGAACCGGGGATTGGCCACCAGTTTTGTGATCACTTCCACCACAGCCGCATCCAGGACATCTTCATTGACCTGCTTCTTATAATCACACTTATGGCCCCTGGTCATCGTTCTGTGCTTGCAGCCATAGTAAAAGAAATCCTTATACTTTGTACCGTCTTTTCGGTGCTTGATGCTCTTGTTGCCATACATACCGGCTCCGCAGATCGGACACTTCACCAGTCCTGAAAGCAGGTGTGTTCTGGTATCCTTCGCCTTATTCACATGCTCGTATTTCTTTGCCTGGGCGATCATCTTGACTTGAGCCTGATTCCACATTTCTTCAGACACAATTCCCTCATGCAGACCGTCAACCACAAGATAATCATCCTGTTCGACCAGCTTGTACTCATTACGGGTACCGTGCACCTTCTCCGTCTTCCGGCGACCATAGGCGATTTTCCCGCAATATACCGGGTTCTTAATGATATTACGGATCAGTGCCGCATCAAACAGAGGATTCTTCCCGTTGTGTCTGGGAATCTTACGGATCCCATGGTTCTCCAGATATTTTGCAAGACCATTCGCACCGATATCTGTGGAGACCCATTGTTCAAAAATAGTACGGATCGCAAGGGCTTCCTCCTCATTGATCTCCAATACGCCGTCCTTAAGACTGTAGCCGTAAGGCGGGAAGCCCCCGTTCCATTTGCCGTCCCTGGCTTTTTGGATACGGCCCTCCATGGTTTGGACACGGATATTCTCACGCTCTATTTCTGCCACTGCCGACAGGACTGAGATCATCAACTTACCGGCATCTTTTGAAGAATCAATGCCATCTTCCACACAGATCAGATTGACACCAAAGTCCTGCATGGTCTGCAGCGTGGAAAGGACATCGGCGGCGTTCCGCCCAAAGCGTGACAGTTTAAACACCAACACAAAGGAAACATCATCCTTACCGGTCTTGATATCCTCCATCATATGGTTAAATTCATCCCGGCCTTCTATGGATTTCCCGGACTTACCGGCGTCTTCATACTCCCCCGCGATCTCATACTCATTGAATTCAGCGAAGGCCCGCATACGGGTGCGCTGTGCTTCCAGGGAGTACCCATCGATCTGCATTGCGGTTGAGACGCGGGTGTAAACATATACTTTCTTCTTTTCTTGATTCACCTTAATCTTCCTTCCGCTTTTAGTTTGGACATGGTTGTCACGTTGATCTTATCATATATACCTTCTGATTACAATAAAAAAGAGCCGGTCCATTGGTCAAATACTAATGCATATACCAATGAGCCGGCCAGTACTTATGCCGCCTTACGTGCCAGCGCACTCAGCTGCATGTACTTTCGATACATTTCTTTGATCCGTTTCAGCTTGTAATAATTATCCGGATCCGGTAGTGTGTCCAGATTCATCTCACCGACGTACTTCTCTATCATATTTGCGAGGAAGTCCGCCAATCCGCTCCATTCATCCTTCCAGGGCATCTCTGTTCCTCCTCTGATTTCTGCTTTTGTCTCTGTGCTGACGTCCCGCATAGGTCTTCAGTATCTCCGGCGGTATCCGTTCCAGCAGGGCGACCGCCTGTTCATAGTCACGCTGAAGCTGAAGATCCGCCATTCTCTTCAGGACGCTTTCCTGCCGGCTTTCTTTTAGAGCAGCTGTCAGGTTCTCGTTTTTCCGGACAAGGGCTTCGTTCTCTGCAGTCAGATCCTGAAAGGCACCCTTGTACTTCTTCATCTGGGTGCTCATCTTTTCAACATTCGGGATATACTTGTCCAGATACCTGCAGATCTCTGCCGCCTTTGCTTTGGCATTGAACATACTGACCTGAGAGAGCAGCTTATCCAGCTTCTCCCTCTGCTTGTTCAGTCTTGTCATTTCCTTGAACACACGGGGAGGGATGTGATCGCGACCAGTCTCACTGGCACTCATACCACGCTCCAGATCCGGATATTTCCTGACCATCTGCTCCCAGAAAGCATCCTGCCACTGTGCCAGTTTCCTCTTATTTCCGATGATCTCTTTGGCGCAGAGCCTGCCGTCCTCCGTCAGCGGGACAAAAGAAAGGTGCATATGGGGCGTTTTCTCGTCCATATGCACCACGGCTGAAATGATTGTATCCGGATTCTGTTTCTGTTTGATAAAGTCCAGCGCCGTCTGGAAGAAGGTCTGGATCTCCTCCCGCTTTTTGTCCTTAAAGAATTCCGGGCTGGCTGTCACCAGCATCTCCACAAGCCTTACACTGTCTGTCCGTGTCCGGCACCCGGCAGCAGCGATCTGCTTCTCTGCCTCAGCCCGGTACTTTCCCTGCGGCTCGATCAGATGAAAGTTCAGATGACTTCGGCTGGTGTCCACATCCGGATTACTTGCGTATTTTTCTTTTGTTCTCTCATTGTGGGCCTCGATCCCGCTGATCTCAGGCCCCTTATATTTTGCAAATCTCATGATTGCGTATTGTGCTCCCATATTGTCCTCCCTTCGGTCTCCCGCGTTATAAAAGTATTCCTTTTTTGCGTTCGTACGTACATGCGTACATTTGATGAATATTTAAGCAGTGTACGCTTGTACGCACGTACACAGTTTTTGCGCTGTTTTATAAAAACGGATTGTTGTGATCGATGATCTCTACGCCGCGATATCCCCGACAGCGTTTGCCTTTTCCCCGATAAATGTTGTTATCAGGTGTCAGGTGATAAGTCCCTGAATATTGGGACAGGTAGTTAGCAAAGCTCTTCATGGACAGCGCGTTCTCCGCATTGTCCTCACACCATTCCTTGTACGCTGCGTACAGATCGCTGGTCGCTGCTTTACTGTCCTCATGGAAGGTGAGATATCCTTCGGAAGTCAGGAACTCCGGAATGTTGTTGGCGTCCTTTACAATGGCGGCAATATTCTCCTTCGACCGTTCGCTGATGGTGAAGCGATAGTCATTGGCAATAAGCCGTAGCAGGCCTTCCAGGCACCACAGGAAAATGCCCTCTTTTTCAGCAGCCAGCTTGTCCATCAAATAGGGGTCATCGATACGATCCGCCGGTTTGTCCTTCGTCGTGATCACGATCTGCCGTCGAAAGAACCCGTCAGACCGGTCGTGGAGTGCGGTGAGGGCACCATTCCCGAAACAAAGAAACCGGACATAAAGGAGTGTCTGATAGCTCTGCTCATGCTTCCTTTCTACATCCATCTGACATTCGGAAGTGACGATCGATTTGATATAGTTCGTTTTGGTCAGCGCACTCATATCCATATCGTCATCCACCATAAGAAGCCGGTCTTCCAAATCCGCCCGGGCAAAGTCGTTTTTTTCGACCTTCTGGATACTGGTGGTATTCATATTGATTCCAAGAAGAGTCCTCATGACAAGACCAATACGGGACTTGCCTTCACCGCCTTTACCGATCAGCATCAGCATCTTCTGTGCTTTGGTCGTCGGGATCAGGCAGTATCCCATATATTCCTGCAGTGTCAGGATATCCTCCGGTATCAGAAGCTCCGAAAGGAATCTCAGCCAAACACCAGGCACGCCTGCATCCGGGTTGTAATCGACCGCCAGCCGGTTGCGGCAGTATTCTTTATCCCCGGTGAAACGGCCATCCAGGTACCAGGTGCCGTTTGCCACATGGATCCGGTCATAATGCAGCGGAATGTCCTCTGAATAAGCCATAAGTTTGATCGTTTTCAGCAGGTCGTCCACCTTCCTGGCCACTCCGCTTTCCTTCCATTCACTGATATCATCAAAGATGATCTGCTTCAGGCTGCCTTCATCAGGCACAAGACCGTCCACTGTAAAAAACCTTCCGTGAATGCATTTCATAGGATGTGCCGAAAGAAAACTGCATGAATAAATCAATTCATTGATCTGCCTGTCCTTTGTGACCCATGCCGGCGCATCAGCCGGCAATACGTTCGTTCTCGCCATACTCTGTTATCCCCCTTTTCTTTGTGCAGTCACGGCGGACCTTTTCCTCCAGTCCGCCGATCATTCCGTCCTTCATAAGATTCTTTACTGTTGCTGCCCGTTGCCCCAGAGTTCCTACCGTCAGAATGTCTGCCAGATATTCAATGAAATCGAGCATCTGGCAGGCTTCCACAAACCGGTCATCATAATCGTCATCCATGTTTTTGGGCGCATACCGTACCTTCCAGTCCTCCAGAAGGTGCAGATAATCACAAAGCACCCGCTGACAGTAGCGTTCGTCTTCACGAAACGCCCTGATCATCGGGTGCTTAGGTTTCGCAAGTGCCGCTGCGGACGGAGGCTTGTCCGGATCGATCCCAAAGTCCGCAGCCAGCTTCTTCGCCGCTTCATAGGGGCTTAGCTCGAAGAGTCTCGCTGTCAGATCGATCACATCCCCGGTGGCCCCACAGCCGAAGCAGTAGAAGTAATCTTCATTCAGCTTCAGGCTGGGATGCCGGTCATCATGGAACGGGCATCTCACCATGCCGTGGTGATTTGGCCGCAGCCCATACATCTTAGCTGCGTCAGGTACGCTCACACTTGCCTTTACAGTTTCAAATAGATTCATAGTCTGGTTCCTCCTTTGGATTTTATTTGGATACTTGATCCTGATGTCTTATACGGAGGAAAGCCGGCGGACTTGAAAAATTGGGCGATATTGGGATTTTAAAGAGGTGAACAGCAGAAAAATTGCAAAAATGCAATTCATTGTCCAGTCTTTTGGACAGCTATATGAGTATGATAGAGTCATGGAACTGAACTGGTTATGAAGATCTCTACTGGACAAATTTAAGATTGATAATAATATTGTCCAGTAGTAATGGACAAAAACAGATTTCTAAGGTAAAATGTCCAGTAGAAAAGATTGGCTTTTGGAGGCATATGAGATGATTAAACGTGAAAAATATATGGAACCTATCCGCGAATTCTATGATGGTGATCTGATTAAGGTCATTACCGGCATTCGCCGGTGTGGAAAATCCGTTATTTTAAAGCAGATAATAGAGGAAATCAAAGAACGGTCGGATAATATTATCTTTCTTGATTTTGAAGATACGGCTGTTTTAAATGCAATCCCGGATGAAATGGCACTGCTGGACTATATTGAAAGCCATCGCAGGGAATCACTGTGCTATGTGTTCCTTGACGAGGTTCAGCGTGTAGAGGGGTGGGCCGGAGCATGCAGAACGCTTCGGATCAGAAACTGCTCCGTTTTTATCAGCGGCTCAAACTCGAAACTTTTATCCCGGGAGTTCACAAAGGAGCTTTCCGGCAGGTATGTGCCTTTCCGGATTCGGCCCTTTGTATATAAAGAACTCTCAGAATACGGGAAAGAACTCGGCAAAGAAATCAGTCTTACCGATTATATTATCTGGGGAGGTTTTCCGAAGAGAATCGAATTCAGCGGCGAGAGCGGCCAGCGAATCTATCTGAATGAGCTGAATGAAACCATCATTTTGAACGATATCATTAACCGCTATAAGATCAGGAAAACTGAGGTTTTCAAACGGCTGGCCAACTTTGTCTTCCTTTCAAATGGAAGAATCCTCTCCGCGAGATCCGTGGAAAAATATATGAAGGGTGCAGGTCTCCCATGCTCAGTGACGACGATCACAAAGTATATCGGTTACCTGGAAGAAGCATACGCCATTGCGACAGTCAAAAAATACTCAGCCAAGTCGAAACGTGAATTGGAGTATTACCTGAAGGTTTATGATGAAGACGTTGCGTTAAACTCGATCCGTGTCATGAATAACCGTTACGATTTAACACATAACTTTGAAAACATCGTATACAACGAATTGATTTACATGGGCTATACTCTCCAGGTATATAATGACGGAGCTCATGAAATCGATTTTGTGGCTAATAAGGGTAACAAGCAATACTATATCCAGGTAGCCTATTCTGTAACCGAAGAAAAGGCTTATGAGCGCGAGTTTGGGGCCTTTGCCAAACTTGATAATTCGTGCCAGAAGATTGTAATTACCAACGACGATATCGACTACAGTACGAGCACCGTCAGGCATATTCAATTTAAAGATTTTGTTTTCATGAATGAACTATAAGGAGACACTATGTCAGGAGCATATCTTCCCGGTGATACGCGGCAGCGCATCCAGGACTTAATCAAAGACAGCAGCATCACCCAAGCCGAGCTGGCAGGCATCATCGGTCTTTCTGAAAGTGCGTTCAGCCGCTACCTGAAAGGCCAGACCGAAATGCTCGGTGACGGGTATATCATCAAGATTGCAAAGCACTTTAATGTATCCACAGACTTCCTTCTGGGAGAGACGAACATCCCGGATCGGAAGAATTATGATATCGAAGAACTGGGAATATCCGCGGAAGCCGCAAAGCTTCTTTATACCGGCAGGTTGGATTCCCGTGTTCTGAACCTGCTTCTGGAAAATCCTCATTTCCCACAGCTCCTTGCTTTGCTGGCTCGCTATCAAAAAGAAATCGTGAGATCCGGCATCGCTGCCATGAACCAGCAGCTCACTTTCATCAATTCCCTTCTTCTGGCACAGGCTGAATCCGTCCCGGACAGTGCTGGTGCTGCCACTCAGCTTGCAGCTGACCTCAAAGGGGTCCGCATGCCGGTGATCAACGCAGATACAACTGCTATTCAGAATCTTTTCATGCTGATTGTCAGAGATATCAAGGAGCAGGGTGAAACAATTGCTGCAGATAGTAATGCTGTCACAGTGCAGGTATTGCAGCGCTTACGTGAAGAACTTTCCAAAGGTCAGGACTCTCTTGACCTCAGGAAAATAACCGCTGAAGATCTGACCGGAGCAGTCATGAGAGCAGTTTCGATCGCGGATATTCCCGAAGATGCTCTGCAGGGCCTGGGCTCTGCATTCAAAACAGTACTCGATGAGATGAGGAACTCCACCCATGACGAATGAGCAGCTCTGTTCTCTCGCCCGGGAAGGAGATAAAGCTGCCGAAGCAGCCCTGATTGAAAATGTCCTGCCGTCCATCCGGATCACCGCCGTAAATATCCAAAAGCGTTATCCCGGCATCCTGCTTGAAACGGATGACCTGGTGCAGGAAGCCCTGATCGGAGTGCTCCGGGCCATTAAGACGTATGATCAGGAAACCGGAAATCTGTTCCTGACCTATTCGCAGACAACCGCAGAAAACGCCATGCTGGATTATGTGCGGAAATGCGCATCTGTGATTCCGGCTCCCGGCGGCATTCTCAGTCTTGATGCCCCGCCGCCAAGATTTGATTCCGAAGCAAATATCACTTACGCAGATATCCTCCCGGACGATTACAATAAAAATCCCGAGCAGCTCTTTATCAGGAAAGAAACCATTACAGAGGTCAGAAATGCCCTTGGAGAAATCGCTGATCGTGAACGGGCCTATCTTCATTACCGCTTTGGTTTTCTCGACTATGTTCTTCATGATCAAAGCGAAACCGCCGCGCATTTTCATCTCAGCCTGAGCCGGGCAAGGCATACGGAAAAAGCCGCATTAAATAATGTCCGCCGCGCGCTCCCCGGGCAATAATTGTTCCTTTCGTTTTTTGATATACCTCTATTCCGCAGACCGTGCCGGTACAGGTTCCGTGACATACGTCACTTCGCCTGTACCTTTTCTTTGCTCAGGCTTCTCCCTCTGCGGGATCAGCCTTTCGCACAGAAAAAACACGGAAATGGATCGTGCTTCAACCGGGCACTCATCATTTCCGTATTCGGTCTGCTTCATAAAGGTATAACACACTAGACTTTGCCAGCAAAGTCGTGTGCCAAAAGGGACGCTGTCCCCTTTGGAATCCTCTGCCACGAAACCTCCGGTTTCTTTGGATTCTTCCTGTCAAAGGAGACTATCGCCTCCCTTGAAACCCACCTCAGTTGTCGCCTTGTTCCAGAAGTTTTTTCTTCAGTTTTCTGGCTTCCCTGAAAAAACAGATAAAACTAACCAGCCAGAACAACGCTCCAACTGCCAGCTCTGTCACAACAAAGACCGTTCCTGTGCCAAAGCCGGTTCCATCGGGTATTCCTCCAGAAATGATAAATGCAATCAGGATCGTAAACGCGCAAATCAACAAATGAATCAGTGTTCTTGCGAAAAATGGCAAACGATCCTCTTCATAAATTAAAGACGAAAGCATAAAACCGATTCCAATACACACTGCTCCGAAAATGATTCTGGAATACTGATGTGGGTATACTGTCAGCGAAGCGTCAAACACACAGTCAATCATCAGGAGTGCAAGCACGAACATGGCACAACCATACAGCATCCCTTCAACTATTTTTTTTATGATAATTCTTTTCATGCCGTCCTCCTATATTCCTAAAAATGCTTTCAAATCCGGCAGGTAGATTCGAGAAACATATTCTCTCGAACCATTATTCATATGCAGCATCATCATGCCGTTGAAGACAGCTTCTACGCTTTCAATCTTACGTGCATTTACAAGGATAGATTTTGAAATCCGTATGAATTCCGGACCGAGCAGTTCATTCATCTCGTAGAGCCGTTTCCTGCAGCTGACATCCGATTTATCAGTGTATATCCTGCTCCATTTTTTCTCGGCATGAACGGCAACAATATCTTCAGGATGGATAATCACAATCCGATCCTTTGCGTCAATCCCCGTTAGAATGCAGTCTCTCTTTTCGATCATTTCCGCTAATTTCGAAATGTCTTCTGTCACGCTCCGAACGTAGAATTCCACATACTCTTCTTTCAGTTCTGGATTAACC
>JAFWCK010000051.1 GCA_017536965.1 Lachnospiraceae bacterium
ATCCGGAAAACGCGGGATGGTCTTTACAAGATTCCATCCGGCTCTTATTTCTATACCTGTTTCTCTTCTGATTTTTTTCATCCGGATGCGGATGAATGGCGCCCGGATGCCTGGAACATGATGCGTACCCGGTCTGACTGCCATTTCTTTATGATCACAAAAAGACCGGAACGGGTAAAAGATCTTCTGCCCTCTGACTGGGGAAATGGATGGGAACATGTGGATATCGCCGTCACCTGTGAAAACCAGACGATGGCGGATAAAAGACTGCCAATCTATTTAAATCTTCCTCTGAAAGAATACGCTGTGATGGTGGAACCGATGCTTTCTGCCGTCAATTTACTGCCGTACATAAAAAACATCGATTCCGTCAGCGTTGGTGGTGAATCAGGCCCGGAAGCCCGGGTCTGTGATTATAACTGGGTTTTAGATCTGCATGATCAATGCATAGAAAACGGTGTTTCGTTCTCCTATCATCAGACCGGCGCCAATCTGATCAAAGACGGAAAGCTATACCAGATCCCACGTAATCAGCAGCACAGCCAGGCAAAAAAAGCCGGGCTGGATCATACATGATATTTTTATCAGATGGCTTTCTTTGCCTTCAGTTCTGCAAGTTCTTCTGCTGTTTTTCCTAACAGTCCGCAATAAACTTCTTCGTTCGCTCCGCCAAGGGCAGGGCTTGGAAGATATTCAATCTCATTAGCAGAAAGTTTAGGAGCAAAGCCCGGGAGCTTCACTTTGCCGTGCTCCGGATGATCAACCTCAACCATCATACCGCGCTCATAGTACTGCGGATCGTTTGTGATATCATCACAGTCTAAGATGGCTCCGGCCGGAACACCTGCTTTGCACATGATATCCATGGCTTCATGTTTGGTATGCTGCGCGCACCATGCGGCGATCGCGCTGTCACACATCTCCACATTTTCAAAACGTTTTCTTGGCGTAGACATCTCCGGACACACATCCTGTTTCAGGTCGGGACGGCCAATGACATCGCAAAGGATATCCCACTGCTTGCTGCCCGGATGGCGGGAAGCGTAAATATGAACATAATCGTTTGGTCCAAAAGGCTTGCATAGATAAGTGTTGGAAGGAGCCACATCCTCCAGAGGCATACCGTTGCCCACGCGGCGGTTCGGATGACCGTTTGCCAGATATGGTTCCCACTGGGCACGGGACAGACCGATCATGAAATCCTGCATTGCAATATCGACTCTCTGCCCGATGCCTTCCCGTTCCTTCTGCAGAAGAGCGGCAATGATGGAAAGCGCCAGCATCGTTCCGGTGCCGGAATCAGCTACAGAAATGCCCGACTTGATCGGCTGATCCGGAAGACCCGTAACAGATACCATAACGCCGGTATGGGTGGCGATCGGATCAAATGCCGGATAGTCTGCATATGGGCCGTCCTTTGCAAACCCTTTCAGCGATGCGTAGATGATGTCAGGGTTTTCTGCCTTGCATGCCTCATAGCTCAGTCCCAGTCTGTCAACAGCGCCTGGTCCCATGTTCTCTACAAAAACATCGCATTTCTTAAGCAGATCCTTCATCAGCTGCAGACCCTCCGGGGTCTTGGCGTTGCAGGTGACGGACTTCTTGTTCATATTCACAACAAGGAAACCATAGCTGTCAATGCCCGGCTCTGCCTGGGAATATCTGCCCTGCTCGCCGGTCACCGGCCGCTCCACCTTAATGACTTCTGCTCCGAGCCATGCAAGAATCTCGGTGCAGACGGTGCCTGCCTCAAACTGTGTCATGTCCAGGATCCTGTATCCGCTTAATGGTCCGTGTCCCATAATCATCTCTCTCCTTTTCTGTCTTTATTTGGTATCACTCTCGTCTCTATAAACTCATCTACCAGACCGCCCATGGTCTCGGCGTTCCATTTTCTCTCATCCACCGGATCCGCCTTGAAGATCAGCACCGGATAGCCCTGGTCCTCCAGCGCCGTCTTGATGAAATAGCTCCCCTCTACCGCCTGCATGCAGTTCTCCGGCACCATATAAACAACGCCGTCGATATCGTTCTGCTTGGCCTGCTGGATGTACCACTGCGAGTTCCACGGCGGCATGTGAAGGAAATCCTCCATGCCGATGTATCTTGCGGCGAGCGCACGCAGCGGATCCTCTTCGATGTGGTTCCTTATGTAGGCGTCAGCGCCCATGGCCAGATACATCGTCCAGATAAATACTGCTCCGTATTTCTGTTCGAATCGCTGGTAGAAAGCAAAGTCTGCCCAAATGCCGCGGCCCAGCCACATCAGCCGATACTTCTCATTCGGCACGGCTGCCTCACCTTTATCGACAAGTGCCTTCACTTCCTCATAAAGTCTCTTTGCGTGGTCGGCTGCCCATCTGGTGCCTCTCTGCCACTGCGCCTGCATAACGGCATTGATGGTGTCCACTACGGTAACCGGCACCGGATGACATTCTGCGATCAGGTCACGCAGCTTTTTATACCAGCCTTCCTGCTCATTGATCAACTTCATGACCTCAATGAACTTATCCATTTCGAACTTCTTGCCGGTCTTCTGTTCCAGAAATTGGATCAGTTCTTTCAGCTCTTCCACAGCGGCGTCCAGCCTGTCTGCATCGTAAAGTTCTTCCCAGCGGTCCTCATCCAGTTCAAACCAGTTCAGAGGGGCCTTGCGGGCTACGGTATTTTCTATCACATAGAAATCAGCGCCATGCTGTTTGGCAAAGAGTTCAAATATCTTACTCTGGCAGTCACAGGTCAGCCGGGTGATCGCGATGGTCGGTGTTGGCAGTCCGCCCCACGGGCCAAGTTCCTTGCCAGTCTCCGGATCGATCTTATGGTCATCGGGATCTAAGCTCTCTGCAAAAGCAGTTGCACAATAAGAGCATAGATCATCCCTGTATCCTGCATCGCGCAGAAGCCCAAAGTACTTTCTGGTCATACGCTTTGCTCCGCAGATGGCTGCCCACCACTGATTCACAACGAATGGGATGTCCATCGCGCGGAGAACTTCCAGCGGAACGTCGGCGTTCAGGTATGCAAAATCCTCTCCGGCTTCCACTCTTTTTTTCAGGTCCGCAAACCAGGCCTTCTGATAGGCGGAGGCTTCGGCTGTCGCCTGCAGTTTTTTGACTGCCGATGACCGGCTGCCTTCCGGCTTTTTCTCAGGTCTTTTTTCTTCAGCCATTCATCCGCCCTCCCTTCATGTCTGCTGCCAGACCGGCAAACGCCTCTGCCAGTCCTTCATTTTTATCGCACGGCCACAGCATCTTAAAGAGGCCTAATGTCTTTTTACCTGCAGCCTCCAGGCTTTCCTTCTGGCTTGGATAATCCCAGCTGGCAGCCTCTTCATACTGATTAGTATAGAAAATGACTCCATCCGCTCCGGATGCTTTGACCTCGCGGTTCAGAGCATCGACCCTCTGGCTGACAAACGCTTTCTTGCTGGAAAACTCCCGCAGCATATAGCAGTCCACCAGTCCACTGGCCGGTGAAAGTTCAAGGTTCACGTCTCTGTCAAAAACTCTTGCGCCCCAGTCGTGATCTTCGCCGACGACCAGAAGGCCGGCGTCTTCAATTTTCTGATAAAGGCTGGTATCCTCCTGGTTGCTACCGGTAAAGAATACCTTTGGCGCATCGATCACAGGCCACTCTTTGGCCGCATCTGCTACAGCATTGACCAGTTCCGTGTGCTTTGCTTTCTCCATAAAAAAGCCGGCGCCGATGATCACCAGTGCTTCACAGCCGCTGATCCTTCCCTCGCACCTGAGCGCCTGCATCCGGCGCAGCGCCGCCTTATTTGCATTGCAGAGTTT
Source organism: Lachnospiraceae bacterium (assembly GCA_017536965.1). Classification (GTDB taxonomy): domain Bacteria; phylum Bacillota; class Clostridia; order Lachnospirales; family Lachnospiraceae; genus RGIG5612. The sequence goes on from JAFWCK010000051.1 coordinate 3,798, forward strand.
GGAGGCTTCAAAAACCTGATCTCCGGTGACCTGGCGTCCTGCCCATCGCTCGACAGCTCCCCAGAAGATATTGATGATCAGCTCATTGCGCTTCTGATGCATCGGTTTGCGGGTAAAAAGCCAGTCGATAAACTCCACCTCCGGCACCTTCTTTTCCGGCTCGACCCGGTGCAGTTCACGCAGATACAGGTAGGTGCGGATGATCACGTCCGTGCTATTGGATATCGCCAGAGCATCTATCTGGTTGGCATACGTGCCGTCAACGATCTTCTCAAACTGCGCCCTGACCATAGGGTCAAACGCATATTCCAGATAGACGTCTGTCTCCTTTAACTCTTTTGCAGGGTCTGCATAGATCTGCACAGGAAGCATCCCGCCCGCGATGATCAGTTCATCCGGCACATCGCACCCCATCTTGCCGATGACTTTGACTCCTTCAGCACGCAGCTTGGCAGGGATCTCCTCCCTGTTCTCATAGATGTGCTTCAGTTGTGCAAATGCCGCGCAGCCAAGCGCGCATTGTCTGATAGCCATGATGTTTTGTTCCTCTTTGTTTATCGTTTTGATTTATCAATTTGAATTATCATTTTGAATTATCATTTTGATTTATCATTTTTGCTGAAACAATTATAGCATATTTCTAAGGGCCCGACTCAATCTTTCTAGCGCAGATCTGGTCCATTTATGCTTTTTTCTCCATGGACCAAACCACATCTAAACACGATTTGGTCCACCCGCGCTTTTTCTCTCTATGGACCAAACCACATCTAAACACGATTTGGTCCATCTGCACTTTTTCTCGTCGTGGACCATAAATAAAGACAAAAAAGGACCTCCAAAAGGATGTCCCTGAGATAATGCTGATGACTCCAGCCAAAAGGTTAATCATTCAGGCCTGCCAGCCACTCATTCACATCTGAACGCACGCCGTCCTGATCATTCTGCGCATCATTGCCGCGTATTGCCAGTCCGTCAAGAACTTCTGAATCCGGGCAGGCCGCTGAAAGCTTCTGGTCAAAGCCGGAAAGGCCGCTCCCTTCATGGGTGGAAAATGGGATCAGTGTTTTTCCGGACAGATCTTCATTTTCAAAGAAGGTATACATGATCATCGGCCAGTCGCCCCACCAAACCGGAGCCCCGATAAACACCGTATCATACTTAGAAAGATCTGGAACCGGTCCCTGATAAGCAGGTCTTGCATTTTCGTTTTGCTCCTGTCTTGCAACATCGGTCAGCTCGTCATAAGTATAAGGATAGTAGTCTTCCTCCGGAAGGATCTCAAACAGATCTGCGCCTGTCTCCTTTGCAATCATCTCTGCCACAATTGCAGTATTTCCTTTATCGATCACACCAACGGTGTACTGCTCCCCGGTCCGGGAAAAATAGACTACCAGCGTACCATTGCCACTGGCGGCCTCCGTCGGCATATGCTCCGTTTCCGTCTCGGTCTGCTGCGTCTGGCTTTCCTTTTCCGTTTCTTTCTGCTCAGCCGGCTTGGAAGCCCCGCAGGCAGCAAGGAAAAGCATAAGAACGGCTGTCAGCAAAAAAAACCTAGTATCTTTGTAATCCTTTTCATCCTATATCTCCTTCCGCTTATTCGCCCAAACTATACATTCCCGTGCGGATTGCTGCAATAACACCGCCGTCAATCAGCAAGTCTGTTCCGGTAATAAATCCTGCATGTTTTCCCAGCAGAAAAGCACCTGCTTCCGCAATCTCATCTGAAGTTCCGGTTCTTTCTGCTGCAGAGGAATCGATCATCTTCTGATATCCTTCGCCGGCAGCGGCAAATTCATCATAGGCAAGCGGGGTGACGATGACGCCCGGGCTGATCGTATTGATCCTTGCCCTGCGCTCTTTCCAGGTAGTCGCTGCCGCCTTCATCGCCTGCAGCTGATTAATGCGCTTTGCGATCATATAAGCAAGCCCGGAATTCTGCATCGCAGTTTCTTTAATAATATGTCGATGCCTGACTGTTGGTAAACTTCCACGCTCCATTCTCTTTGCGCAAAGTAAAGTCCCCCTGCAGGTGCCATCTGTGTTTGCCGCCTCCGTAAACAGCAGCCAGTACCCGGCTTTTTCCTGTCAATTTTGCCTGATCGCCAAAAACTTCCACCTCAATACTTTCATGATCGGCTGCGTAATAATTAAAGGTGCCTGCCATCAAACCTTTCAGAAATTCATCTCTGGTTTGCTTTACTCCCGTCATGTGCCTGAGATAGTAATCCTCTGACATGATCGTTTTCAAGCCATCTGCATCTTTCCTGATCATGTACTCCCAGTACTGTCTGTAGAGGTCTTTGATCTGCTCAGCTTCCGTCATTCCTTCATCTCCTTTGGGTCCAGATATTTGATGACTTTCGCCGGATTCCCGCCGACAACTGCATAATCCGGAACATCCTTTGTCACTACAGCGCCTGCTGCAACAATAGCATATTTTCCAACAGTCACACCCGGAAGGATCGTGGAATTTGCGCCGACCCAGGCACCCTTGCGAATGGTCACTGGTTTGCAGAGCAGCACCTGCCTGTCATAAGGATCATGATTATTGCTGATCAGAGAAACGTTCGCAGCGATCATGGCATCATCTTCGATGGTGATCCCGCCTCTCGACATCATCAGACAGTTATACATGATCATCACATTCTTTCCGATGTGGACCGGGTCTGCCAGAATGCATCTTAATGGTGCCTGGATAACAGAGTTTTCTCCGATATGATCTCCAAAGAGTTCTTTG
>JAFWCK010000052.1 GCA_017536965.1 Lachnospiraceae bacterium
ACTTCCTGTCCGTCCACATCCTGTGTCCACTCGTACTTATATGGCGTGGAGTCCATAGAAACATCTCCATCAGTGCCGGATGGAATCCTGCCTTTGATCACGCTCATTTCAACTGCCGCTGCAGGGCAGAAGGTCTGTGCCACTCCGTCCATATAGCGATATGTGATCTGACCCATCTCTCCGAGAACACCCAGTGTTATCTTTGTTCCGTTCAGGTCGGCCAGAGAATCAAGACCTGCACCCACACAGGCTTCCTCAGCTGTCGCTGCCTGCGTCCAATTAGTGTGTCCGCCAAGAGCAGTCTCTTCCGGTGCCGCTGTATCCGCATTTTCTGAATCCTCCACGACATCCAGACCTGTTATGCTGCCTGCAGGTTTTACACTGAGAGTGACAATGCCGGTGGCTTTGCCTTGAACAGTTACTTTCAGGTCATATTCACCGAGGTCGATCGTAGCGCCCTCCGTTGCCTTCCCGGAGATCATCATCTCGCACTTTACATTGTCCCTATCCGGAAGCTCATCTATGCTCTGATCTTCCTCCACTTCTATGAACTCAATGAGGATTTTGCCTTCGTCATTAAGATCACTGACAATCTCAATCCCTTCGTCCTCGGCGACACTGATGTAGCCGCCCTGTACAAAATCATCCTCTTTGGCATTGCTCAATTCAATGGTGGCCGCCTTGTCGTTGGATATATCCATCGTCATTGAAGACTCTTCACCTGCTCCGCATCCCACCGTGAACATTGCCAGTGCCAATACTGCTGTCATCGCAACTGCTGTTGCCTTTTTAAACATATTAGTTTACCTCCGTTTTTTATAAAAATAGTGTGTTTTCAAGTGTTTTATTTTTATATACGACGAATCCATTAAAAAGTCACTATTTTTTAATTTGTTTTTCCCGCAATCAGTACTGCTGCATGGTCTTTATCATGGTAATAAAAAGCCGGCAGGGAACAGTGTCCCCACCGGTGGTAATGATCTTCCTTCACTTTATAGTTGTTTCTTGTATCCTGCCAGCAGCCCTGCAAAGACCTTCAGCCAACCATAGTATTATTTCCTTGCAAGTACTGTGATCCACGGTTTCTTTTTATGATGGTCCGTCCTTACTTTTGAAAAACCGGCCTCTGCCAATGCTTCCCTGATATCTTCTACAGTATAAGCTTTCATTCCATCAATAATCTTTTCGAATTTCAGGCTGGCTGCGTCCGTCCCATCGGATTCGTTACAAATCATAAAATATCCGCCAGGTTTCAATATTTTCGCCACCTGAGAAAAACACTGAGAAAGACCCGGCCAGAAATAGATCGTCTCAAAAGCTGTTGCCAGATCATAGCCTTCCTCAGGCAGCTCCAGTGCGGATACATCTCCCTGCTGTACAGTGCACCTTCCGGCTGCAATCATTTCCTGATTGTACTCCCTTGCCTTCTCCACAGAGAGTTGGGAATAATCGACCGCTGTGACGTGTGCCTTCGGATATCTCCGCAAAAGTTCGCCTGCATTTCGGCCTCCTCCACAGCCAAGATCGACGATATTCTCAGGGGCTATATTCTGCAAATGGTTCAGTCCCCAGTCAGCCATCTTCGCATGTCCGGAGTTCATACCACGCAGCATCATTTTTCCCAGTATGCCTTCCGGTTTACGTGTCTGGCTTACATAATTCTTAAAAAGTCCCATAATGTTTTCTCCCTTAGTAATACAGAGCAGGTCCGAAATCAATCGAATCCTGCATACTCCGCTTTTTCAATGTCCTTGTGCTTCTTCATGGATACATTTGCAATCCATACCGACACGATAATACCAATGATAACTACAGCAGGAAATGCCCATACAGGGCTGACCGACATCAGAGTATCTCCATACCCGGCAGGCATCTCTTCTATTGCGCATTCATAGGTATATGCTCGGTTGAACCAGATCTGGCCATAATAGCCAAAACTGGAGAAGGTCATCAGAACCGTACCTGCAATGTCTCCGAACCGGCTGTAGTTTGTCACTCCCCTGACAGCCTCTGCCAGAACCGCAATAACAATCAATGGCACCACATGCCACATGACTGCATCTCTTATGATGAGCAGCAGAAGCAATATTCCCAGAAACAGGCAGACAGCCGCTCCGGGGGCCTGCACTCTTCGAAATGCGCGGATCACAATCGGCGACAGCAGCAGTCCTGCCGTGATCTGATAGCAAACGAAGAAAATCGGGTGGATCGACCCTGTCACACAGACAACTGCCGTGACAACTGCGTACAGGACTGCATACAGCAGCATCCATAATGCATTTTTACGGTTCCATTTGTTGTTCATACTTTGCCTCCTCGTATCGGTTAATGTTTTTTTGTTAGAAGTAGCTAACCTTATAAACAAAGAAAGTCCCGCTCGTGCGGGATCTTTCTCAAGTTTTCTTTACGGGCCTTTCTGCTTATTTCATAGATTTGCTTTCAGTCTCTTTGTTAGTTTATTCTAACTTTCTTTAGTTAATCATATTTGCCGTAAGATGTCAAACCCAATTGTTTTTATATGCTACTGACTAAAACACAGGGTTCTCAAACTTTC
>JAFWCK010000053.1 GCA_017536965.1 Lachnospiraceae bacterium
ATTTTAAGAAATTTCAGGGATGGTCTATACTGTTCAGTTATCATGGTGCCTCTTGCCACAGGGGTTTTCCCAGGGCATTCTGTTGCTGTTTTTTGTGGGACAGCTTGGATATAATACCACCCGCTTTCCCTATTGTCAATATAGTTTTTTCAAGTTTTTTCGGGAAATTTTATTAATTTTGTCGGACATATATTCATAACTCCGGTCTACGATCTGAAAGCCCATTTTCAGATACATTTCCTTTGGCGTATCATTTGCATCTACATGAAGGAAAACAGTATGCCCTGGGACCCGTCTGACCACTGCTGCTAAAAGAGATGTTGCGGCATATTTGTGCCGTTCTTCTTCTGCCGTAATCAATCCGTCAATACAAGTATAGGTGCCAGAAGAAAAATAATAGCAGGAGGCGATCAGTTTCTCATTTCGATAAGCACCAAGGTAATTTAGTATCTCATAAAGACGTTCCACATTCCGTAGAGCAAAATCTTCTCCCCACAAAGGGCCGTAATGTCTTCGTTCCATTTCTTTCAATTCTATTAGACGAGGAATTTGAAACGTGAGATTTGGATTAATCTTCCATCCATCCGTTCCCTGCATTAACTGCATCGTCAGGCAAACGTTCTCCTCTAATCCAAACGGATTCTTCAAAGGAACATATCCCTGTAATTTTATAAAGGAAGCTTTTTCTTTTTTCTGATACAAAACAGCTGCCTGAAATTCTTCTTCCAATGGTTGTGATTCATAAGCAAAGAAATTATGATCGTATTTATCTTTCAGCTTCGGATCATCCCATTTCATCAGGTGTTCTGAAAAAGGTCTGCAGGAAGCGAACTTCATCAGCAGATTTTTTTCACAAGCCCGGATATCCTGCGTTTGCAGTTCCGATGGTTCCGCCAAATGGATCAACGCCTTGTTGATGCTATTTTTATATTCTTTCATTTTTATCAGATAATAAAAAGAGGGATCCGAAAGATCCCTCTTTTGCTTCGTTTTAATTGCGTTCTACTTTTTTTCTTTTTTCTTATGGAATTTCCGAAGTGCATCAAAGGTCTCTTCGCTGATATAATGCTCCACTCTGCAGGCGTCCTCAATTGCCACATCTTTACTGACACCAATCATCTCCAGCAGATCTGAGATCACATTATGTCTTTCGTATATCGTTTCGGCAATTTTCCTTCCCTTTGCCGTCAATGTGATAGCTCCGGTGTCCGAAACTTTAATGAAACCATCGTTCTTTAAAATGCTCATTGCCCGGCTGACAGATGGCTTGGAATAGCCTAATTCCTTTACTACATCAATTGCGCGGACAATTTCCATTTTCTGGGATAAAACAAGTATCGTTTCCAGATACATTTCACCTGATTCTTTTATAGCCATTACCCTTCTCCTGTTGATACATAACTATTGATTACGTTTAAAAAGTAACACAATTATACCTTTCTAGCAAGTCTATCAAGAAAAACCTATTTTGTTCTGTTCCACATCTTGACAGATTAGCATAGGGTAACTATAATGACGATGGTTAGATTACGCTAACCTTTTTTTGAGTTATGCGGTTAGTGTAGGCTAATTAATATCAAACAATAAGAAGGGATGAAAAATGATGCCGTTATCATTGGCCAACAAAGATGAAGAGTACACGATACGAAAAATCGGAGGAAGTCCGGAAGTGAAAAAACATCTGGAAAACCTGGGCTTTGTCGCAGGCGGAAGTGTCAGTGTCATCAGTTCGATCGGCGGCAACCTGATTGTTAAAGTGAAAGAATCACGGGTGGCGATCAATGACGAAATGGCACGCAGGATCATGATCTGATCTTGCTGTCAAGCCATTCATTTTTCAGGAGGTGAGCAACAATGAAAACTCTAAGAGATGCAAAAATCGGCGACACCGTCAAAGTCGTAAAGCTGCATGGAGAAGGTGCCGTCAAACGTCGGATCATGGATATGGGAATCACGCGTGGCGTTGATGTCTATATTCGAAAAGTAGCTCCTTTAGGAGACCCGGTGGAAGTTACCGTTCGCGGCTACGAACTTTCCCTGCGGAAAGCAGATGCAGCGATGATCGAGGTCGAGCTTCCTGACCAGCAAGTAAAAAAATAACCAAAGAGATAATTTTTTAAAGCAATGGTTAGCTGTGGCTAATTGTGCTAAGAAAGGATAACAGTTATGGATATTAAAATAGCGCTGGCGGGAAATCCGAACAGCGGAAAAACAACTTTATTTAATGCCCTTACCGGTTCTAACCAGTTTGTGGGTAACTGGCCGGGCGTTACTGTCGAGAAAAAAGAAGGAAAATTAAAAAAACATGAAGGCGTTACGATCACTGACCTTCCTGGTATTTATTCTCTTTCCCCGTATACATTAGAGGAAGTGGTCGCCAGAAACTACCTGATCAAAGAACGTCCGGATGCAATCCTCAACATTATTGATGGAACAAACCTGGAAAGAAACCTTTACCTGACTACACAGCTGACAGAACTTGGTATTCCAGTCGTGCTCGCGATCAACATGATGGACATCGTAAAAAAGAGCGGCGACAAGATTAATATCGAAGAGCTCTCTCGTCAAATAGGCTGCAAAGCGGTTGAAATCTCTGCCCTGAAAGGTGACGGTGTCATGGAGGCTGCTGAAGCAGCAATCAAAGCCGCCCAAGGCGCCCGTACAATTCCGACTCATAAGTTTTCCGGTCCTGTAGAGCATGCGATTGCTCACATTGAAGAAGCTGTCGTTCATGACTTCCCGGAAGAACAGCAGAGATGGTATGCCGTAAAAATCTTTGAACGTGACGAAAAAGTCATGGAACAGCTGAACCTGTCAGAAGAAGTGAAAGCTCACATTGAAGCAGATATTAAGGCAGCTGAAGAAGAACTGGATGACGATGCAGAAAGCATCATCACAAATGATCGTTACGTCTATATTGCAGACGTGATCAAGGCATGCTTCAAGAAAAAAAGCAAAGAAAAACTAACCAAATCTGACAAAATTGACCGGATCGTGACAAACCGCTGGCTTGGCCTTCCAATCTTTATTGTTGTCATGTTCCTGGTCTACTGGATTTCCATGGTCGCTGTAGGGTCGGCTGCAACAGACTGGGCGAACGATGGATTATTTGGAGATGGCTGGCATCTCTTCGGCATTGGTTCCGCTAAGTATGCAGAAGCAGAAGAAACTTATGGTGACACCGATGTGATCCTTAATGCTTATATAGCAGAATACGGCACAGAAGATATGGCAGACGCCATTGATATCGAATCGGAAGAGTTTGATGAGGCCGCTGCATCCGCTGCTCTGACAAAATTGATCGCAGCAACTCCTGATGACGCTTCTTTAACATACGAACTGGAAGATGAAGAAACACTTGCAGTGGAATATGTAGATTCTACAAAAGCAGATCTGGAAGACGCTGTTGCAAATTACTTAGCTACAGATTACAAGGAAAGCTACGGTGCTCCGGACACTTCCACTTATGGAGTCTGGGTCCCTGGCATTCCTGTTTTAATTGAAGGTCTGTTAGATAAACTGAATGCTGCTGACTGGGTCAAAGGTCTTGTGCTTGACGGAATCGTTGCGGGCGTTGGCGCTGTTTTAGGATTTGTTCCGCAGATGCTGGTACTCTTCCTGCTGCTTGCTATCCTGGAGTCCTGCGGCTACATGGCTCGTATCGCTTTCGTTCTTGACAGAATCTTCCGCCGCTTTGGTCTTTCCGGAAAATCTTTTATTCCGATCCTGATCGGAACCGGATGTGGTATCCCGGGAATCATGGCTTCCCGAACAATTGAAAATGAACGTGACCGCCGAATGACGATCATGACAACAACCTTTATTCCTTGTGGAGCCAAAGTACCATTTATAGCTATGATTGCCGGAGCAATTTTCGGCGGAAGCCCATGGGTCTCAACAAGTGCATACTTTATCGGAATAGCAGCAATTATTGCTTCCGGTGTTATGCTGAAAAAAACAAAAATGTTTGCCGGAGATCCTGCACCGTTTGTCATGGAACTTCCAGCTTACCATCTTCCAACCGTTGGAAACGTTCTTCGTTCCATGTGGGAGCGCGGCTGGTCCTTTATTAAGAAGGCCGGTACGATCATTCTCCTTTCCACGATCGTAGTATGGTTCCTCTCTTTCTTCGGTGTTGTAGACGGTACATTCCGTATGCTGGAAGAAGAAGAAATTGGTTTCTCTATCCTTGCAACCATTGGTAATGCGATCAAATGGATCTTTGCTCCACTTGGATGGGGAACCTGGCAGGCAACTGTTGCTTCTATCACCGGTTTGGTCGCTAAAGAAAATATTGTTGGTACTATGGGTATCCTGTACCGGGCAGCTGGAGACGGAACTGTTTACCAGAATATCGCGGCAGTATTTACCGGTCTTTCTGGTTTCTCCTTCCTGGTCTTCAATCTGCTCTGCGCACCTTGCTTTGCAGCAATTGGAGCTATCAAGCGTGAAATGAACAGCCATAAATGGACCTGGTTTGCTCTCGCCTACCAATGTCTGTTTGCTTACGCAATTGCGCTGATGATCTATCAGTTTGGCGGAATCTTTACCGGAAACGTGAATATCATTGGATTGATTGTTTCAATCCTGCTGCTTGCTTTGATGATCTACATGCTGTTCTTCAAGAAATATAAAGAAGCAACGAAGTTCACGAATAAGCTTTCCAGCAAGATTTGAGTGTAAAAAAGTATTCATTAGGAGGTTATGATCATGGCAGACTTCTTGGCAGATAACTGGGGAACGATCGTAATATGCGTAGTTCTAATTGCTATCGTCATAGCAATCATCTTAAAACTGCGGAAAGATAAAAAGGCGGGTAAATCGATCAGCTGCGGAGACTGCAAACACTGTGGCGGCAACTGTGCCTCTTGTCACGCCTGCTCTCCTCCTTCCGGGAAACACACTTCTCTCTCAAATTGACCGCGAATTTACGTTTGAGACCAGAATCTGCCTGAAAAACGTCCATAATAACAGAAAAAAATTGGGACCACTCATTCCTAAGAATGGGTGGTCCCAATCGTTAATTTCAGGTCAAAATCAGGCATGTCTCAGTGAAAGTTCTTTTACGTAGCATCTTCTGCGTTTATGCGCTTCCGTGTCAAATTCTCTCCACTGACTTAAAACCTTTGTATTTGTCTCCAACTGCGGACCGGTTTCTGCGTAGACAATTCCATTTTTAATACAGCTTTGCATAATATGGTCAATGATGATCGCATTGACACCTTTACTGCGCAGTTCCGGCCGGACAGCTATTAATAACAGATCAACCGCGTTGTTTTTGTGCAGTGCATGTAAGACGCGGATCCATCCAAATGGAAATAGTTTTCCTTTGTTCTTTTTCATCGCGTCCGCCACAGAAGGACAGCACACTCCAAATCCAACCAGTTTTTCATTATCATCCAGGACCAGACAGCAATAGTCCGGATTGATCAGCGGAATAAACTTATCTGCATATTTATCGATCTGTTCCTTGTTTAACGTTACGACGCCGTACAGTTCTTTGTATGCCTCATTTACCAGTTCAAAAAAGTCCTTAATATACGGCTTGTACTGCGACCGTTTTGTGAAATTTGCTTTATGGAAATGCCCTCTCTTCATAACGAGCTCTGAAAGATGGTGGATCTTTTGGTAGATCTCGTCCTGTTCGCTTGGGACATTGATCTTATACTCTACCCAATCCGTATCTTTGTGAAATCCCATACGGGAAAGATGCTCATTATAATAAGGCTGATTATAATATGTGATGAACATATTCCGGCGGTCATATCCCTCCACGAGCATGCCCTCCCGGTCCATATCACAAAAGCCAAGCGGTCCCTGCAGTTCCGTGCAGCCTTTTTCCACAGCCCACTTCTCCACAGTATCAAAAAGAGCTTTTGACACTTCCAGGTCATCGATAAAATCGACCTGAGAAAAACGCATTCGATTCGTGTGCCATTTTTCATTTGCCTGGCGGTTCAGTATCCCTGCGATCCTACCAACGATTTTTCCATTCCTGTACGCCAAAAAAGCCCTGGCCTCACAATACTGGAAAGCAGGATTTTTAGATTTGTCCCAGTCGCTCATATCATCCCCGTAAAAAGCAGGAACAAACTGCGGGACATTCTTATACATTTTATTTGGAAGGCTGACAAATTTACGAAGTTGTTTTTTATTATTCACTTCCACAATTTGAACTTCACTCATCTCTTCCGCCGCCTTTTTATTTGTATTGATTATACTATACAGGCAGATTCTGTATACACTTTTTTTACATACTGGAATCCGCTTCCTTTAGTGCTTTCTGAATGTGATTTAAAACCTGTTTCTTATTTCCGCTCCACATAGGCGCAATCAAATCTTTTTTTCGTCCGTCACCTGTAAGTCTGTGAATGACAATGTCGTTCGGGATCACAGCAAGCAGTTCCATAAGCAGGTTCACATATTCATCCTCTGACATGACAGAAATCTTTCCTCTTCTGTACTCTTCTGCCAGATCTGTTCTTTCCAGAACGTGCAGCAGCTGAAGCTTAATACCTGTTGCCTGATGACTGCAGACATAAGCGACTGTCGCCTTCATATCCTCTTTACTTTCTCCCGGAAGTCCAAGGATCACATGCGTGATCACTTCCAGACCACGCACACGCAAATTTCTGACTGCCTCGTCATATTTTGCAAGAGGATATCCCCTGCGGATATACTGCGCTGTTTTTTCATGAATGGTCTGAAGTCCCAGTTCCACCCAGACTGGTTTGATCCGATTCAATTTTTCCAAAAGATTCAGCACCTCTTCCGGCAGACAGTCCGGACGAGTTGCAATTGACAACGCCACAATATCCGGATGATGAATGGCCTCTTCGTAAAGCGTTTTCAATTTTTCGATTGGTCCATATGTATTCGTATATGCCTGAAAATAAGCGATATACTTTCCGTCATGGATTTTTGAAGAAACCAGGCGTTTTCCATCTTCAATCTGTTCTTGAATGCTCTTTTCAGGATTCCCCGCAAAGTCTCCGCTCCCTCCGGCAGAACAAAAAATACACCCTCTGGTATCAATAGTTCCGTCTCTGTTAGGACAGGTAAAACCTCCATTGAGAGCAATTTTATAAACTTTGCGCCCAAATTGATCCTGCAGATATTGATTGAGAGAATAATAAGAAAGGCTCACTTCTATTCCTCTGTTTGTTTTTTCCTCGATCTGAGAAAAGAAATCAGAAATGCGATCAGTATTCCCAGCAAAGCTCCCAGACTATCAATCAGAATATCCCGTACCTCACAGCTTCTTCCCTGCACAAACATCTGATGCATCTCATCAGTAGCTGCGTATGCTGCGCAGATAAAAAACGCTAATATTGCATTTTTCCATCGTTTCCACCGGGACAAGTCACACGCAGAAACAAACATACTGATTCCAAGTATCAGATACTCCAGAAAATGAGCGCATTTGCGTACGATAAAGGAAAGCATTTCAGGCTGGACATGTAAAAAAGAGGAAAGCCATTGAACAATCACATTACTTTCGTGCATAGATAAATCTGCAGTTAATGCAGACTGGATGAAAATGAAAGCCATGATCGCAATGGTTATAACAATATGAAATATCTTTTTCCCCTTATTTGTCATTATTACTCCTGAATTTCGCATATTATAGCAAGCGTTCTGCTGCCATGCAACACTACTGCGCGGACAGCCGCAATATGCTATAATGCTTCCACCATTTATTTTTGGAGGATACGCTAATGCTTATTGCCGTGACCGGTGCCAGCGGTTCTGTAGGAAAAAATATTGTCCCAAAACTTTTGGAAAGAAAAGAAAATCACTGCCGACTCCTTTTCAGGGATACCCCAGTGAATCGAAAGATCATATCCCGCTTGCAGAAACAATTTCCGCAGCAGATCTCCGTTGTGTTTGGAGACGTAACAAATGCTTCCTGCTGCCAGGACTTTGTACAGAATGCGGATTATGTGCTTCATCTTGCAGCAGTGATTCCTCCAAAGGCCGATCACGATGAGAAAATGACATGGAAGACTAATTTTCAGGGAACCGTAAATCTGGTCGATGCGATCATACAGAATGGAAATCAGGCAGCACTGCTCTTCTTCTCAACGGTCGCCACGTACGGTCACCGTTCTTTCCCTCACTACTGGGGACGGATCGGCGATCCCCTTATGCCCAGCATATTTGACGCTTACGGTGCCAGCAAAGTTCGTGCAGAACGCTATATTTTAGAAAGTGAATTAAAGAAATATGTGATCCTGCGGGAAACCGGAGTTCTCTACGATAATATGATGATGAATAACATTCATGATGGATTGATGTTTCAGACACCTGTCAATGTATTCATCGAATGGGTCACTGCAAAAGATACCTCCATCCTGCTGGATAAGATTATTGCCGAAGGTGATGAAAAAAACGGCTTTTGGAACAAAGTCTATAATATCGGCGGTGGACCGTCCTGCAGGCAGACTGGTTTTGAGACCTATGACGACGGTTTTCGGCTAATAGGCGGCAGTGCAAAAAAGATTTTTGAACCACGCTGGCACAATCAGATCAATTTCCATTGTTTCTGGTTCAGCGACAGCCACATCCTGGAAGACCTCTTCCATTTCCGTACAGAAGGATGCAGCGACTTTTGGAAATGGTTTATCCGTAAACACTGGATCTACCGTCTCGGACGTTTGATGCCTTCCTCACTTCTAAAATCTCTGGTCATCAAACCGCTGTTAAAGAACAGTAATTCCCCGGATTATTGGGTTAAAAATAACATCACTGCGAAAATAGCCGCTGCCTATGGCGGCATCGAAAAATACAATCAGATCCCAAAAACATGGGACAAGACAGACCTGATCTGCGAGCATCCGGATTACGAACAAATGAAAACGCACGACCCATCTCTGGATCTTTCACACGGTTACGATGAAACAAAGCCGGATAACAATCTGAACATAGAAGATATGAAAGACGCTGCTGCTTTCCGTGGGGGTAAAATGCTGTCCTCTACTATGGTGCCTGGAGACTTGAGAACAAAGCTCACCTGGCAATGTCACAACGGACATGTATTTGAAAGTTCCCCATATACCGTTCTGAAAGCCGGTCATTGGTGTCCGGAATGCTGCAGTCCGAAAGATACATGGGAATATGATGATCTGGCAAAACATATCCCGTTCTTTGCACAGATCTGGTACGACTTTCATGATCCGGATGAAGATAACGTCTTTTATCTGGATGAAAAAGGGCTCCCGCAGGTACGGGAGCGAAAGGAATGATAACTCAGGTTGATTCGCAAAACCGGAAAAATTCCAGCAGCGCGTTCTGATAGCTGCAGGGATCAACAAAACAGCTTTGCATATGCCCTGCCCCATCTACAATCAACTTAAATTTTGGTGACTTACAGTTCTCATACAGTTTTTCCATGGAACGGATATCTGCCACTACATCTTTGGTACCGTGAATAAATAAGATTGGCCTCTGATTATTCTTTAATGCATCTGTTGCTGTATAAGCATTATCATCCATCCCAAGTCTTAGGCGCGCATCCAGACGAATGAGTGGATAAAGGATTCTCGGATTTACATGCAGATTATCGATCACGCTCATGCCAAACGCCCTTGCGCTTGCACAGCCGCTGTCTGCGATCAGCCCTTTTGTAGCTTTATGCAGGCCTGCAGTCGCCGACATTAGCGTACACAGAGCACCGACAGACATTCCCATCACATAGACTGGAATTCCCGGTGCAAGATGTTCTGCAGCATAATGGGTCCATCTGGCAATATCAAACCGCTCCTTCTTCCCATAATACAGATATCTCCCGCCGCTTTCTCCATGTGCCCTAAGTTCAATCATAAGAACAGCCGTATTTTGTTCATGCAGGAACGGCGCAATCGTCCGGTAATCATAATTCCATCCGGATCGCCATCCATGGCAGGCGATCATAATTCGTTCAGCATTGGTACATGGATAATAATGGCCTGTCAGGATTTCTCCGTCATAACTGACGATCTGAACCTTTGTCCGGGCTTTTTCCTTCAGATCTTCCGCCAGCTTTTTCGTCGCTCTTTTTTTCCCTTCATTAGCCTTCTGATTCCCCATTACGATATCGATCAGAAATTTAGGGAGTTTTGGGCTTTTGCGGTCATAGGCATAGCGGGTAAGCCAATCCACAACAATTATTATAAGTGTGATTGGCAGTGCGATCATGCTTATGGTCAAGATCCATTTTTGTTTTCGGGACATGTTGTTTATCTTTTGCGCGAGGAGAACATAGCAATGATATAAGCGATATGCGCAAAAATCTCCGCAAACCAGGAAATAAGGCTTCCAATGCCAAAATAGATGTAAGTATCGTAATTAATATCTCTAATCCCAAGCAGACGGAAAATACAGGAAACAACAAGATAAAGGATCGCAAGGATCAGGTAAACGACCGGCATAGCAGCGCTTCGGGAACGCACAAACATCTGGATCACATATAAAGCAACCAGAACGAATGTCGTAACCAGCATAGACAGATCCCTAAAAACAATTGAGGAATAGGAATAACGCATATTTCCTAAAAAGCTGATCAGATCCATGACAAGCATAATAAACATCGGAATGGCTGTCACAAATGCTGCCTTTTTCGTGTGAACAAAGAATAGGACCGGCACTGCGATCACCAGCAGAATATGGATGATACGGTAGACGTTTAAAAATGCCGATGGATAATCAATGACTTCCACATAATAGAGAAGATATGGAACAAGGCTGACTACCGTGAATATAAAGTAGAGAATGCCCATAATTCCAGTCGATGCCGGCCATTTGGAAGTCACTTTCTTATTGGCAGGTGCTGCGTATGCTGTGGTGTAAGGCTGCTGATAAACCTGATTAGATGCGACTGAACTTCTGACAGCGTGTGCCGGCTGCTGGTAGATCTACTGTGTCTGCTGCTGTACAACAGGCTTTGCTGCTGCAGGCTCGTCCGGCATGACCGGGGTTCCGCAATTGACACAGAATTTTGCTCCATCCGGGATTTTATTTCCACAATTAGTACAATACATAATAGCCCTCCCTGACACCTATGTTGTATTACTAACAAATCTGTTCACATATTATCCGAATGGGCAGGAAAGGTCAATTTCTTTTCACAGAAGCAGCCCTGGCAAAAATGTTTCTGGTCCTGTCATAGTAATAAACAGAATCTGACAGCCAGTCTTCTTCCATTAATTCCGTGCGGTTGATCTCCCAAACCATCTCCTCCAGTTCCGATAGAAGGTAATCCTCATTATCCGGAATCAGTATCGTCTCGTGAACAGAAGATGGGAGAATATAATAGTTTCCGCCCATCCGTTCACCGATCATCTCCAGAATAAAAGGATAGAAAAGGGACGCCGCGCCAAAAATACCTGTGCTGTTTGTCAAAACAGCTGCTTCCTTTCGGATATCAAAAGCATCCAGCTGTTTATCAAATGACAATTCTTCTTTTTTCTTTGTTTCCCCTTCCAGGATTCCTTCTACCATTGCTTCCAGTGGACGGATCACCGGAGGAAGGTTTCTTGGACCAAAAGTAAATGCATCTGAAAACAACTGATCTTCGGATATTTCCATCCATTCCATCAGTCCCTGATCTACAACAGTAAATCCCATTCTGCCAGTTTCATCCACTTCCATGAAGTGACAAGTTACGGCAAGATCTGCTGCTCTTCTGTGCGGGATCCTTTTCAGATGATTTTTCCGAAAATCATGATCGGATACACGTAAAACCAGATGTGTTCTTGCCACGCAATAATCCATATATTTCTCCATTACGATTTCTTCATATGACATCGATTCTTTTTCCTCCTTTTCTTTCTTAAATTGATCACTATATAAGTCAAAACAATCAGAACAATGAGTCCTGAACAAAACAGTGGAATGCTGCGCAGATCAACCCTGAAAGAAGGAGGCCTTGGGTTTCCCGGGCCTCCTTCTTTGCCTTCTATTGATTCCGGCATTTTTCTTTCACTGCGTAATCCATGAACCAGAAGACGATGGTCGTTTATACCGTATGGTGTACAGGTGACCAGCGTCATCCGATCTTCTCCTTTTACGATCTGCAGCGATGTTGTTTCTTCAGGAAGTACCACTTCTGTCCGTTCCACTTCGTAAACATATTGCTTCCCATATACACATGCTGCAAAAAGATCTCCCTTCCTGAGCAGCCGGATATCATCAAATGCCCGTGATGCCCGCATGCCGGAATGTGCGGTCACAACACAATGAGAAGAGATGCCTCCGACTGGAAGAGACGTATGTTCCAAATGCCCTGCTCCAGCCGCAAGCGTCTCATCTGTAGTTCCGTGATACAACAGGATCTTCAAGTCAATCGAAGGGATCCAGAGATATCCCATCACGCCATTTCCATCAAAAGACAACTGCTCTTCATAAGCACGGATTCCATCCTTTTCTGCCTCTCCCGCGAGCCACTTGTTATAAACACTTGCCTGGCTCAGCTGCTCATCCAGAATATTCCGGTTCTCATCATACCGGTCGTATCGGGAAGTCATAGCGCTGATTGCCAACGCATTTTGGTAAGCCTGACGGCGGTCCATCAAAAAGGGAATGAAAAGAATGGCAACTCCTGCTGCCATGCCTAAGACAGCTGCAAGAATTCTCTTTTTCATTTTTTATTGCCCTTCCTTAACCTGTGGGCAGCAAAAACGATAACCAATAAAAAAATGCTTCCTCCCAGAAGCATCAGGTAAAATGTCAACCAGTTCTTATCTCCGGTTTTTGGAACTGGTGGAATCAAATGATCTGCAGCCAGTACTTTAACGTTTCCTGTTTTTGCTTCTACAGACTGTACCCCTTTTCCTTCTGCAGAAAGGACAATGGAGTCCGGGTCCTTATAATCAGCACAGATTTCAACCATAAACGGTTCTATTGTCATGTAACCACCCGGTGCTTGTTCTTCCGTGATCAGATATTTTCCGGAATCCAGGAATGTCAGCTTTACCGTTCCGTTTTTATTTGTTTTCCAAAGGGACCTCTCTGTCATTTTATCTGTTCTGGTTCCATCCGGATTCAGATACAGGCCGCCTTCTTCTTTGATAGAGAATGCAGCATTTGCCAAAAGGTTTCCGGTTTCTGCCCCTGTTTTCACCAATTGTATCTGCCACGTGTACAGGCGGCATCTGTCCGGAACGCTTTTCCCGTGCGCTTCGCAAGTTGGACTACGCGTATACTCGATCCAGGCGTCATTATCATTCGAATCTGCACCTATACTCGCTTCTTTCGTAAGAAACGCATCATATTGAACAAGAAGCATATCCGCCTCTGTATAACGCGGATAAACAGTTTTCAGATCCGGAAACGCAACTGTCAGCAATTGATCGGTCAGGTCAATATCCGCACCTTCTGTAAGATCAACTTTTTCCTGTCCTTCTGCATCAAGCAGTGTCACAGAAACAGATGAAAGATCTATTTGCAGTCCCGCTTCATACTGATCGCAAAAGCAATAGTAATAAGTTTCATAGGCATTGTAATTAGATGGAAGTGTGCCATAAAGGCGGTATGGGATTCTTTTTCCTATTCCAGAGTCTGCTTCCTTTCCAAAACAGACCTGTCCATCCGCCTGCACTTCTCCGATCTCTTTCCGCAGAGTCGGGACAGACGATTTTTCGTGAAGCGTTACGGTTTTATCTTTCCCTACCATCAGAATCATTGGCTGCGCATCATCTGAAATGATCAGATAGTAGCCATCTGGAAGTGTAACTGTTTCATTAGAAGCAAAGTCTGCATCCGGCAAAATGGATGGCTCCTGCATGAGGGCTCTTGCAAGTCGTACTGCAAAAGCTCCATCAGCATCATTTCGAATATTCTCTGCCAACCATTCTGCAACTTCAACAGAAGAACGCTGCAAAGGATCTGACTCCAATTTATCCCAAAATGTCATAGGAATATCCTCAGCAATTTGAATGTTCCAGAGTTCATCTTCACCTAACAGGGTTCCGTTTAATAATTGATAAGCGGTATAACGGTGTTCCGGATGATTACCGGATTCAATGACCATACTTCCTGCCGCTAAAGTCGGAATTGTTATCATAAAGGACGATAGAATGCAAATAAAAATAGAAAAGAATCTTTTCTTTTTCCTAAGTATCATTGCCGCACTCCCAAAAAGCAGCAGAGACCCTGCGATAATGGTCAGTAACAGACTGACAGAGCCCGTCATCGGAAGGACGAGCATTTTGTCATCTTTCATGATGATGCCGCCTATCCCATCTGCAGAAATATAACCTTCTGCATTCTCTGTCAGCAGTTCCAGTTCTCCCTGTTCATTAAAACAGAACGATATGTCCTCTGCTTCCAGATAACTTTCAGGAGCTTCTATTTCTCTGAGTATATAGGTCTTTCCCAGCTCGAAGATATCGCGAATAACCGTTTCCTTATCTTCGCTCAGCCACTCTGTTTTTACTGATTCTCCATCCAATATCTGCAGTTTCGCATTTTTCAGGTTTTTCCGTGTCGAGGCATCAATCTTTCTTACAGCCAATGAAATCTCGGTATTTCCGATCATCGCGGTATGGTCCGAATGAACCTCGATCATTCCTCTGCTTTCTGTGATCCAGGAAAACTCTGCACCTGCTCCTGAATCTGGCTGCGTTATTTTCGCTTTCAGTGAATGATCCGAAAGCAGATACCCTGCCGGGCTTTTGATTTCCGTAAATAAAACGCTTCCCAGCGGTAGTTTCGGTTGATTTTGAGTATCTACAAACAAATCACTGTTTTCATATTCCTGCGCAAGATTGTCCACAGAGTAAGAAAACGTTCCGTCGTCTCCTGTTTGAAAATACCAGATCCTTTTTGCATCTCCACTGCAGGAATCATTATCATAGTATTGCACCTTGAAAACAGCGCCCTTGAGAGGTGTATCTTGTACAAACACCTGATCATGGTATTTCACCTTTTTCAAGACTGGCACTCCGGGATCAAAGGCAGGGGCATCCTGAAAAGTGACAGTATTATCAGAATCAGCCAGAGTAATTTCCTGGTTTTCCGATTGGATCAGATACCCTTTTGGCGCCAGTATTTCCTCTACCCTGATCCTATCACCGACATTCAGTCCATTGACGATAAACGTTCCATCTGCTCCGGTTTCATATGTCGTAACTTCTCCCCAGCTTTGGGCAAAACTATCATAGATCCGCACGCTGAATTTTGCTCCTTGGAAATCTTCTGAGTACATAGCATTTCCTTTCAGCTGATCTTTACAGCTGCCTGTCGCCGCAGTCGTCTTTATGACTTTCAAAGATGTTATTGCTCTTGCCGGAGTGATCATCCGTTGCAGATAAGAATTAGATGGACTCCAATAATTTACGTATTTGGCATCCTCGGAAGAAGCATTGCGTCTTGCATTGTTAAGAAGGTTCACTGCATACTGGAAGTCGCCCATGTTTCCTATATAGCTTCCTTCCTGCCAGCTTCCATCACCCCAAATATGATTCCAGATCCAATACGGTGAATGCATGCCGTCAGAAACGGAATAAAAATCTACACCCAGTGAGCCAAACACAGCTGCCTGTGTCAGATACTGTGCTTCTTGCCAGGACAAACCCCATTGGTTGTTCGGATAACCATTCCGCATGATATATCCGAGGATATTATTTGTAGTCTGGTTATAGGCATAGGAATCATTGTTCGGATTCCCTTTCCCATGATCGATGCAGTATGCCGCTGTCCACACTCCGTTAGTATATGTGTAGTAGAGAACATCATCGTCACCAATCCCCTGAACAGAACAAAACTGCTGTGATACAGCAGATACCGTAAATCCACTTCCCATGAGCGTATAATAATATTCTTCTGCATCGTCCTGAGACTGAGTAATATTGTCAGTAAAAACTTTTCCCTGATTCAAATGTTCATTGACTGCATTGATTCCCCATAAAGAAATCAGTCCGCTGAACCGGGCTGCTGCTTCCGAAGTACTCATAGCTGTAACATAATAATCAACGGTCGGCCCGTAATTGGAGGAAGGAATTCGCTTTCCCTCCTGATTGCAGGCGCCTATAATGGTAGCTGTTTCAATACAGCCTGGAACATACTGGTTTGCATAACCTCCCTGATTTCCAGCTGCGCCAACAAATACAATTCCCTGATCCGTTGCTCTTTTCACAGCCTCTTTCAAGATCAGGTTATCTGCTGCCGCTGCGCTTGCAGAAAGGGAAATGATCCCAATCTTTTGTGAGATCGCATATTCAATGGCTGCATAAATAGAAGATACAGCGCCTCTTCCGTCATCTCCAATTGCCTTAATAGAAAGAATGGATACCTCTTCATTCTCCTCTGCCATAAAACGCGCCATTCTTGTCCCATGCCCATTATGATCAGCAGGGTCATCACCGATCAGGGAAACTGTTTCTCTGACATGTTCTTCATTAGCCCCCGTATCGATCAATGCAACATCGTATTTCTCAAAAGGTGATACTGATACCGCCTCTACTAATTCGGCCAATGGATTATCTTCTTCTGTCATCAACATTTCCTCCAAATCAGCTTTATCTTCTTCATCACAGATACAAATAACTGAATCTACATCTACTGCATCTGCCTGTTTCATATAGTACAAGTAGGCTTTCTTTGCGCTTTCCTGATCCGGGTACTGTAATAAAAAGGTATCATTATAAGATGAAAGTATCGGCGCTCCTTCTGGAAAAACCGATGCATCTTCTGCTTCCACCAGCAGCCTGCAGGAAGAAAAATCTTTCTCTGAAAAAGGATATGTTTCCATTCTTTTCGCATCATATGCAAACACTGTCTCTGACGCCGATACGACCAAAAACAAAACAGCCATCAGAGAGATGACTGTTTTTCTGATTCTGCCTCTATTCATTTTTTACTCTCCTTCTTTTTTCCCCTGAAAATGATGCCTGCCGCAGAGATGGCTGTTATGCCTAAACCTAATGCAATAATCAACGCAAGACCTGGTTCTCCTGAAAGCGGCATCTGCACTTTTTTGATATTTCCCACTGTAACATTCACCAGGCACCTTGCCGCAATAGCAGCACTATCTGCATCACCATTGACCAGATAATCATTTTTACTGTCTATTCCTGCTGCAGCATCTGTATTGCCAGAAACTACATTCGTCAAGGTCTGAAGCGATCCATCTTCCCCATAATCTGCCCGGATTGTGACAATCGTATCCTCGTTCTTTATTTGATACATATCCGGTGCCTGTACTTCTTTCAGAAGATAGCTTCCTGCATCCAGACCTGCGACTTCAAAGCTTCCATCCTTGCCTGTCCGGAATTCATAGGGAGCCGTTCCCAGTCTGCCATCCTGCTGCACAAACAACCCCTCTGAAGAAGCATCATCCGGAGTAGATGCCATGATCATAAAACGGGCACCGGGAAGTGAAACATTGGTATCTCGATCTTTCTTTTCCAGATGCAGCGCAAATGCATATAAATAGTCTTTAACTGTATGTGTTTTTCCAATCTCTCTGGTGTTTGGATTAGAACTGTAGAAAATACATGCCTCGTTTGGGTTTCCGGATGCGCCAATTACGCAGTCATCATTTAATTTGACCGAGTAGGTCAAAATGATCTTGCTGTCAGCATTCAGATGGACATTTGGGATTGCATAAAGGTCCTCACAGATAACTTCCAGCTTCCTTGTGCCATCTACCTGCTGCGTTAACGCTTCCCGGAAGGATGAAGAGACGTCCTTCCCATCTATGGTCACCTTATAAGAGCCAAGATTATAATCAATTCCTCTGCTCATAACATCTTCAAACCCGTAGTAATACAGATCGTATGTTTGAATATTCATAGCGACCGTTCCTGTGATCTGATGCCGGATATCCTGTCCCCGCTGTGCATCGGCTCCATATTGCCACACAGCGCCATCTGCATCGTTCAGGATCTGTTTGTCAATGGACGGAACGGATCTCTTTTCTGTAACAGTCACAGACCCTCCGCCAATGATGGTAAAAATCGGCGACGTACCACTCTCGTCCATGTCAATGGAATCATTTGCAGTGACCAACAGCCAGTATCCTTCCGGCAGGGTCACAGTCTGTCCCTTTGAAACAACAACAGCACCATCGACATCATCTGCAGCCGCAGCGAGCTTATTCAAAAGCTCATTCGCCTGTAAAATAGTATTCTGATCTGTTATTAATTCTCCGGATACATTTCTCACAGCCGCTGAAATATAATCAGCCGCGTCCTGCGCATCTAAAGATGAATATGATGACGTAAACTGCCTGATCACTCCAACCACAGTGTTTCGCATTTCATCCGACGGCCAGGCAAAATCAGAAAGAGTTCCATCTTCATTCTTTTTAGCTTTGAAAATGCAGAAAGCTTTGGATACCGTATCCTGCTCATCAAAGGTTTCCACCTGAACGTTTCCTTCTCCATATGAGACTTCACTGTTCGCCATAACAGCCATCGGCGCACAAAGCATCATTACGCCACTGATAGCAGCAATGGCCACCAGAAGTTTTTTTCTGTTTATTTTTCTTTTCTGTCTCAATAAATCCATATATACCTCCTTTTTTGCATATGAAAAAAGCCTTTCATAAGGCTCATATCATTACTGATCATATTTGATGCCCTCACCCCTGATCTGGGGAACACACCAGCCTGTGCCAAAAGCACAACATAGGTATTTCACCTTCCCGAGGATCTCTCCGGACCGCCCTCATTGCCTGGGACTATTCTCTGGCCGTCAGGTTTCTATAGCACGGACTGTGACTGGACGGAAGTATCTTTAAATGTAGCCGGGTGCTGCGTATTCTTTTTTCAATGTGCTTAAAAATGAGTTTTGTTTGCCGAGATGGCAAATGAAAAAAGATAATCTAGAACTGAAATAAAAGAACTGCTTATTTCAGTGGAATCAAAATAACAGATTCCACCAAAATAAGCAACTAGTTTTTTGTGTTTTCTTAATACCTGTTATGTACTTTTTCCGCAAAACACATAACATCGCGGATCGTGATCTTGGTTCCGTCATCCAGAATCGCTGTCCCGCTCATTTTTCCGAAGACCTGATGCTGATCAGAAATCAGAATTTTAAAATCAAGATTTGCAGCCCTGTCCAGAACCGGTACAAAATCCATTTCAAAGCGCCCATCAGAAGAAGTGAAAGTCCATGGATCCATATATCCGCTCTGCGGGATATGAAATGTAATATCATCCAGTTTATGCACTTTCCCGTTATAGAACAGCACATTTTCCGTAGCAGCCTTTGTATTGCCAAATCCGTAGCCAATATTGAATCCAAATGCATTTCCGTCCAAGTCACAATTTCCAGATCCCCAGTACCAGGTATTATCGTATGTCCAGACACCGCGTCCCCAATCCAGGGTCCCGAAATCCGTCGATGGATCAAAAGTATATCGTTTGCCGTCAAATTCCATATAACCGGATGCCCGCATGCAGTTGATCTTCTGGTTGTAGTAAAAATGCTTATCCTTATCCCACGGGGTTGCAATGACCATAGCGTCCATCTGGGGCTGTTCCAATTGGATATCGCAGTCAAATGGTTTCCCATCACAGAACTGATCAAAATGACAGGTGATATGACGTTTTCCTTCTTCTAGTGTAAACCGCATTTTTAGACGTTTATCTTCGTAAATGGTATTTCCTTTGGAGGAATCTGACGGCAGCTTCAATTTTCCCATCGGGAATGCATTCAAAACGGTTTCTGTATGTTCCCACGGGGTTTCATCAAACAGCAAAAGTGATACGGACTGCAGTCCGATATAGCCGTCATCGGAGATAGTAAAAGCCCCTGCAAAATGCTGACTCAGTACCAGATAATAATCCCATTCTTTGATACGGAACTTGGATGCTTTGATCTTCGTACGGTCATACTGCTGCACCAGGGAGCGGGACCAGCCTGGCTCTCTCAGGTTGCCTTTCTCATCCAGCAAAGGCTGTATTTGGGATACTTCGTGATTTCTCATAACTCAAAAATGTAAGATCCCGCAGAGGTTCATTTCTGCGGGATCTATTCTGCAAAAAACTATTTTGTTGCTAAGCTCTCCATGATTGTTTTGATATCCGGATCTTCCCAGGTGACACCTGTTTCTTTGCCGTCTACTGCGACAAGGATATTAAAGTCATATTGTGCGTTATCTGTTTTGTAATGAATAATTTCATACGTATATCCAAGGGAAGTCCCTCTAAATCCTGTGCACTCTATGCCATTAATCGTGACTCCTTCAAGATCTGTCACATCATCATAGATAGATCTGAGTTCCATCACAGTAGTTTCCGGAGTGTACCAGTAAATACGGATATTCGCTTTTCCGTATGCATCCATTTCACTGGAAGCCCCTTTTGCCAGGAAGATCGTTTCAGGATCTACCGGATAATTGCCTTGTTCATCTTTTTCACCGAACATATCTGTCTGTGGAAATACCTTCCATCCGGAAGGAACAGAAACTGTAAATACACCAGTATCATATGTTTCTGCCTTACCGCCTCCACCGGAATTGCCACCGCCGCCTGCGTTTCCACCGCCACAAGCAGCAAGTGCCAAAACTACTACACACAATACAGCAATGATAGCAAGCATTTTCTTTTTCATTTTTAACACCTCCATGATAAATAACACTTCACACTATGAACGTTTCTTTATTATTATACCATAAGCCCAAGAAAAAACGTTTTTCACTTTTTATTTACATGCGGAAATAGTTTCAATTGGTTGAAGAAAATATTATACAGTCGGAGCTTTCGCAGCACAAAGGAAATCAGAAGCGGAATGATCACTCCACAAGGAAGTCCAATGATAATAAAAACAACCGGGAAAGCAATACCGTTCTTCGTCAGTAGATATCGGATCGCAGAAAGCACAAAGGTATGGATCAGATATATCTCGAGGCTGTGTTTTCCCAGGTAGCCCAGAAAGCTGCTATTTCCCAGCCACCTGACTTCTTTGAAAAGAAAATAAAAGCTTAGAGAAAAACTGCCTGCCACAAACCAGTTTACCAAAAAGCGATCATTCAAATATCTGGCAGGCGTCCAGAATACAATACACAAAATAAGAGAAACGGCACTGAGCAGTAGAAGCACTCGTCGAACAATTTTGTGTTCTTTCAGGGAAATCTCCTTTTGCCATCTTTTAGCCAATACAATGCCTAAAAAGAAGAAGAATGAATTGTAAAACACGTGTTTTACGTCAAAATAATATTTGGGAGGAAGAAAGTAGCTGCCGAGATTAAAGAGAAATGTCACCGAAAGCATGACCCACATATTTGCCCGCTCCAGCTGAAAGATTCCGAAAAAAAGATAAAAAATGATGAGGACAAATATATACCATAAAAGCTGGATTGATTTAACCGGAATCAGAATAATATCTGTCCACGCTGCAGGAGTATTGACGGCTTCCGCAAAAAGCAACCGGGACAAACCAAGGATCAGCGACCACAGAAAATAAAGGATCGATAATCTGGCAATCTGCAGTCCTATCCTTTTTTTTTGACCATTTACATACTTACTGCTGCAATATGCTCGGTAAAAAGTTTCCCCACTCAGTAGAATAAACAAGGGCATATGAAATGAATAAATAATGTTATAAAGGAAAAAGTAAGTTGTCTGCGTAAAAGGATCCCACAAACTTCCGCTTGCGATGTGTCCAAGCACAACACAAAGGATGGCAAACCCTTTTAGCGCATCTATATAGGCGATTCGTTTACTATTCTGCATTTCTTGATTCATTTTCGTTTATCCCTGTCTGCATCATACACTATTATCAACGATATCTTCAAGACATACTGTTTTTTTTAAAAGTTAGATTATGCTAACTATTTTGATAAACTTATGCTACAATATCAACAGAGTTTTATAAATATGATTATTTATCAACTGAGTTAAATAGAATGGGAGACTAAAATGATCAAGACATCTATGAAAATCGAAGGAATGATGTGTGGAATGTGCGAAGCACATATCTGTAACGCCATCCGGAAGGTTATCCCTTCTGCAAAAAAGGTCGAGGCCTCCAGAAGAAAAAAAGAGGCTTCCTTTCTGACAGAAGATCCTGTAGATGCAATCCAGCTGAAAGCTGCGATTGATGAAACAGGCTACACTTGTCTGGAAGTGAATTCAGAACAATACATCAAGAAAGGATTGTTTGGCGGGAAATGAAGACAGTTTTATTTGGTCTGCTAATTCCTTTTATAGGCACTGCTGCCGGATCTGCCTGTGTCTTCTTTCTGAAAAAAGAATTAAAGAATGGTGTACAGCGTGCCCTGACTGGGTTTGCGGCAGGTGTCATGGTCGCTGCTTCCATCTGGAGTCTGATCGTTCCGGCCATAGAGCAGTCAGCCGCAAAAGGACGATGGGCCTTCCTTCCTGCTTTTATCGGTTTTTGGCTGGGCATCCTTTTTCTTCTTTTACTGGATCATGTGATACCTCATCTGCATAGAAATATCGATCAGGCAGAACAGGCCGAGGGCCCGAAAAACCATCTGAGCCGTACCATTATGATGGTCCTCGCCGTTACACTGCATAACATCCCGGAAGGCATGGCTGTGGGTGTAGTCTACGCTGGATTGTTATCTGAGTCAGCAAATATTACAGCAGGTGGTGCGCTTGCCCTGGCACTGGGTATCGCAATCCAGAATTTTCCGGAAGGAGCGATCATCTCAATGCCGCTTTTTACGGAAGGAAAAAGCAAAACACAATCCTTCTGGCTGGGCGTTCTCTCCGGTGCCGTGGAGCCGCTTTTTGGAGGACTGACTATTCTGATTGCAAGTCTTGTTGTCCCTGCCATGCCATATCTTCTGACGTTTGCCGCGGGAGCCATGCTTTACGTAGTCGTAGAAGAACTGATCCCTGAAATGTCCACTGGCACTCATTCGAATATCGGCGTCATGTTCTTTGCCATCGGCTTCAGTCTCATGATGGCATTGGATGTTGCACTAGGATAAAAAACCGGTCCATGCGCCATGCATAGACCGGTTTGATATTGTTCCTCTTTCTTACTCAGGCAGATTTAGTGAATCATTGCAGGGAGTCCAAATCCTTCAAACAATTCTTTGATCTCTTCCATTTTTGCTTCAGACGGCGGCGTCGCTTCAGCTACAGGTGTATCACTGATCCGCAGATGTTTTGAAACGCCGAGATTATGATACGGCAAAAGCTGCACCGATGTCACTGCACTTCCAAGTTCCGCACAAAACTCCGCCGTGCGTTTCAGATTCTCCATATCGTCGTTAAAAAGCGGGATTACCGGGATACGAATCTGAAGCTTGCCTCCTGCAGCCGCTATGTTTCTGGCATTATCTAATATCGGTTCATTCGGCACGCCTACGGTCTGTTTGTGACGTTCACTGTCCATATGCTTGATATCATAAAGATAAAGGTCCGTATATGGCAATGTCATTTCTACCGTCTTCCAGGCGGCAAAGCCGGTGGTATCCAATGCAGTATTGAATTCTTCTGCCTTTAGCTGCTTTAACAGGGCCAGCGTGAACTCAATCTGGGAGAGCGCTTCTCCGCCGGAAATAGTCACACCACCTCCGGACCGTGCAAAGAAGCTGCGATCCGGACGCACTTTTTTCATGATTTCCTCAACAGTGTAACTAGTACCGCAAATGAATAACGCATGCGGATAGCATTCCTTGGTACATTCTCCGCAGTTATCACAAAGATCCCTTTTCACATGCACAAGCTGGATCGACTCACCTGACCTGCTGTCAATGCTTGTTTCTCCCAGTTCTACAGCGTTTTTCGGGCAGGCTTTGATGCAGCTGCTTTCACATATTTTTGTCCCGACACACCGCATGGAGATCCAGCTCAACTGCGGAAAGAATTCCTGAGACTCCGGGCTGTGACACCATGGGCAACGCAGCGGACAGCCTTTTAAAAAGACTGTCGTCCGGATACCTGGTCCGTCCTGTACAGAAAACGGCTGTATATCATATACCATTCCGCTGATTTCCATAAAGTTTGTCACAATCCCTTTCTCTTTTATTGTTACAGTTTGTATTCGTTACGGGAAATAATATCGTTCTGCAGGTCACGGCCAAGTTCAACGAAATAAGCTGAATAGCCCGCGATACGGACAACCAGGTCACGATACTCTTCCGGGTTTTCCTGCGCATGACGCAGTGTATCGCTGTCTACTACATTATACTGAATCTCCATACCACCATTATCAAAGTAGCCCTGCGTTGCACTGATCAGTTTATCCCGTCCACTGTCGTTGCTCAGTACAGATGGATGCATTCGCATATTCAGTGCGATTCCACCCAGGAAGTTTGTCTGGTCATAGCAGGCAGAACTGCAGAAAACAGCCAGCGGTCCATTCTTATCACGACCCTGTGCAGGAGATGCTGCATCTGCAAGCGGTTCAGGGAATTTACGTCCATCTGGTGTCCCCCAGGTCTGCTTGCCCTGATTAACATGATCCGAAGAACCGTATAAACCTGCTTTATACAGGGAGCAGCGGCTGGTGGACAACGTCTTGCAGATCTCATAATAGGTATCACAGCACCATTTGAATTCCATATCTGCATATGGATCGTTGTTGCCAAAGTGCGGCACGCGGTCTAAGATCATCTGACGCAGTTTCTCGTAGCCTTCCCAGTTTGCCATCACAGCATCATACAGCTCTTTTGTCGTGCAAAGTTTTTCATCGAAGCACATATACTTGATCGTGGTAAGGGAATCTGCAACGGTTGCAAGACCGGTAGCAGTGCCTCCAAATGAGTTGTACTTTGCACCGCCCTGTGTACAGTCTTTGCCATTTTCCATACATCCCTCAATAGACAGGGAAAGCACACTTTCCGGAGCAAAAAACATGGCAAGATTTTCTGCATAGTTCTGTACAGTGATATACATATCCATGATATGCTGTCCCATCTTACGCACAGCCTCACGGACTTCCTCAATGGAATTCATTTCATACAGGTACCCGGTATGAAGGGAAGACTGCACTCCGTTCAGAGGGTTAATACCATTATTGATTGCCATATCCATAATACTGCCCCACCAGATCGTGGCATGAGGCGGATACAATCCATTCGGAGCTGGATAATCGGTTCCACATCCAACGATTTCCTGACATCCGATGCAGCCATAATTCCGTGCATCTTTCAGTTCATAGCCTTCTTTCAGCAGTGCCGGAATAACGATTTCATCGTTATAATAAAGCGGAAGACCACCAACCAGCTGACTGGTAGCCACTGCACAGTCCCAGATTTCCTTTGGCGTATTTGGGCTTGTACGGAAGATAACCGTTGGGTCATGAAGTTTCAAACGTCCGATCGTTTCAAATACCATGAAAGAGACCGGGTTGGTTGCATCATTTCCATCCGCATCCATTCCGGAGATCGTTACATTCTGATAAGTATTACCAACTCCGATCGTATCTTTGATGAGGATTGGTGCGCCGGAATAGAAGCAGTTCAGTTTCAGGAAGAAAGCATCCACCAGTTCCTGTGCCTCTTCCATTGTGATAGTTCCTTCTTCCAGGTCTTTCTTCAGGAATGGCCATGTGTACTGATCAAACCGTCCGATAGAAGGACTTGGTGTGCGGTCGTAGATCTGGATCATGACCTGATACATCATGATTCCCTGAACAGCCTCACGGAAGTTTCTTGCTGGATTCTCAGAGAGCCACAGCAGTGCTTCTGCCATTTTTTCGAGCTCAGCTTTCCGTTTTTCATCCGTGCATGCTGCAGCCAGTTCGCTGCATTTTTCGCCATAACGGCGTACCAGCGTCATCGCACCTTCACAGGTAATAGCTGCTGCCTTGTAGAAAATGTATTTGTTCATATCCTCGCCGAACAGGCGGTTCTTATGCTCATCGATCCAGCTCTGTGCCTGTTCATAGAGGGCTTTATATCCTGTATTAATGATCTTTGCATAACCAGCGATCAGATGTCCTGCTGGCAATCCGAAGATGCTCTGTCCATGCAGCTTGTAGTTACTGATATCCAGATCACGGAGTTCTTCAAAACACTCTGGCTGCCATGCATCGATCATCGTGCCGTTTTTCCGGAAGAGCCAGTAATCCTGCACAGATTTCATGTACTCATAATCCTCCGGTGTGATGCAGTAGCGGATATCATCCGTGTCCGGATTATGATAAAGACCGTCATCCCGCATGGTCCATTCTCCTTTATCTACCGCCTCGATGACCCAGTCGGTTCCGCTCCATTCCGGATAAGATACGCTGCTGAATAAATGCGGTCCCTTATTGCCGACGATGATCTCATCATCGTCAATTAAAATTGTCATCTGTTCACATAAGTCACGGAAAAAGAGCGGTCTCCGAATAGCAGGTATCACATGCTCATTTCGCATGGTGCTGTCTGTCAGAATACGCATACGTTCAGAATCATAAATAAGTACACGATCACGGATCCTGTTGCGCATACGAAGAATCCGTTCACTAACTGGCTTAAATTGATACATTTGATTAACTCCTTCCTAAAATAACGGATTTATAGTTTTACTGGTGTGAGGTCCAGTCTTTGCCCTGGCCCATACCCCATGATTCAAAAACTGTGTTATAGAATGGCGGGCGTGCAAAATCAAACATCATTTCTGCATGGAAATCATGATATGCCATGTGCCATTTTTCCAGATAATCCAGACCTTCAAGCAGGTCCGGAAGCTTTTCAATCGGGACAGCCATGATCATTTCGTTTCTGTCACTGAGTGCCCTCTCCTGTTCACCAGGATCAGGGATGGCAACCGTATAGTCTTTCTTGATCATCGCATCCACTAATGTGTACATACAGGAGTCTACCGGATCCAGATGTACTTCCAGACGTTTCCCCGTTTTATATTTGATTGCCGCAAGCAGAGTTCTGAGCTGGAAATTGTTATTGCAGTTGATAAGCAGTACATCCGGTTCAAATTCCGCAGACTTGGCAGGTGCTAAAAGAACACCCTGATATTTCCCGACCGGAAGGCGCGGAAAATCTTCAAAAAAACGGTCTGCTTTTTCTGTATCCTGGATTCCCATCCTGCGGCTGATCTCCAGGAAGCAATCGGTTTCCGGTCCCGTCTCAGCATATCCCAGTCCGACGACAGGTGCCCAGCACCATTCTGAGGATTTATCAGTATAAAGTGTTTTCCCTTGACGCTTAACCAGTGCAAATGCCTGGCACAAAGAAAGATGACCGAATGCTTCTCTCGCGATCAAAGCACTTTCCGGAACATCTGCCGGATCCTCTATGAACTTAACAGCCTGAATATTTAATGTCAGATCCAAGAAACTGGTCAGTCTCTTTGCAGCATCAATAACGTACATTGTCGATTCCCCCCAGTATGTATTAATTGATAGATAAAGTGTATCATTTCACCCCGTAACAATCAACTTGCACTTCGTCTGCATTCTTGAATATCTGTGGTAATAAATCGCACGAAAGTCCTTGCTTTTACAGGGAAAATCGTGTAAAGTATTGACTGTTCGTAATTCGGAGAAGTACCCAAGCTGGCCGAAGGGGCTCCCCTGGAAAGGTGCAAACCCAGAATCGAAAAAGTTTCCTTTATTCATCATACTTCCACGATTCCTAAAAACACAAAAAACAGACGTTTTACTACGAATTTACTACGATTACTCGTGGAGCTTGGTTTACAGCAGTATAAAAGATTATATAAATGATTAGTAATACTGACCAAAAAAGATACTAAATATTTAGTATCTTTTTTGTAAACAAACAACTCTGTCGTTTATCTGAACCGAGGCTCGTCACAGTATCATTTTGCTTTGAATAAATTGGATTTACCTCTCAGAATACGACTGTGTCTTTAAACTGGTTTTCCCATATTATCAGTGACTTCTTTTACCCCAGTTTTATTGGTCCAGCATTGTTCTTTGGCTTTCTCAATTGCTTCATACTTATCGCTGGCCTGGACCAGAACTTTGCCACCATCATTAAAAATCACATAAAACTGCATTTTTATCTCCTTTCAAACTTTTTGTTTTTTAAACACCTCTTACTACAGTAGTTACACATTGATTCCGTTCTTTCTAAGCACCTCCTTTTCTTCTTCCGTCAGGCTCTCTTTTCCCAGTTTGTCTTTACAAAGCTTATCGTACGCACTCCGTATAAGAGATTCCTCCTCCGGTGTAAAAGATTCCTGATAGCGGATCGGTATGTTGTTCTTCCTTCTGGTAACTCCGCTTTCTTTCACGATCCGGCAAATTTCTATTACAAGTTTTATCGCCGGAGCAATAAAAACGGTAAATATAAAAAGCCAGATATACGCATGTGCGATCTGGCCCACAGCATCCGGTTTCGTGCTTGCTGCCAGCAGATACATCCCTACCATTTACAGTTGTCCTTCCCCATCTCGTACTGTGCCGTTAATGCTTCCAGAAAAGCATCCTCCCGAAGCACAAAATCCTTTGTCCGGTTTATTAAAGTAAGATTTCTGGAAGTCGCATAAGTCTCGGCTGCAGAATAATCAGCTGCATTCTCCTCAGATGGAACTGTCACGCAGATCATATTGTTATCTTGGATGTAATAGTATTCCAGGAGCCTGACTGTGGTCCTGGTCCTGACGAGAAGCACTTTCAGATCCTCATTCAGCACACGATTAATAAAAGGACCGCGCTGGTTTCCCTGGTCATCATAGTTACAGACCCTTAAGAGTTCAGGGATGTCTTCTGGCGGTTTTATGATGCAGAACTCGTCTTCATTCTCCCATGGCTTATAGAGATCAAGAAGGCAGCCGTAATGCTCATCATAAAGCCTGCGGTACAGCAAATATTCTTCGATGGATCCGGTTTTCTGCTCGTACGTTATAAACTCATCCGGATCAAAATCCGAATTGCCGATTGAAACCGGGACAATACCCTCGCAGTCCTTTTTCTTTATGAGCTCACGCCGGTGCCAAAGGCAGGTGCGCAGACTATAGATTTCCTTCAAAGAGTCAGCGTCAGTTTTCAGAAAGTCAACCAGCGCTTTGTTCCCGAAATAGTAGGCAAGGTCTCGAAGAAAGATCTGCTGATAAATGTTATGGCCTTCCTGTATTTTTCTAAAAGCCTCCGGGTCAGTTTCCGTTTTATATTCCATTTATATGCTCCTTGTTATCTTCCAAGACCTGCCAGGGGCAGCTCGTCTTCATAATCCAACCCCAATAGCTCGAGATTTGCTGAAACCGCCTCCTCATTCAGGATCTGATGATAGGCCTGCGCAAATAGAGGCAGCCCGATCTCTCCTTTCACATAACTGCTGACCGCTTTCAGGATCCGATATTGATTCTTCAGTTCAAACGGAAAGTATTCCAGGTTCATGTAATTCATGGAACTAAAGAGCGCATTTCCGGTCGTTTCGACGGCCTCCATATCCGTAAACCCGATCTCCGGATCGATATGATACCCATGCACACCCATATAATCGATATCGCCTCGCTCAAGGATCTTTTCTCTTTCTTCTTCCGGTTCTGTTTCCAGATAAGTGCTGAGAAAAACACGCGGACCGCGCTGACAGCCGGTCATGGCACCAGGTCCCAGAGGATATCTCCTTTTTCAAACGGGGTCGGAAAGAAAAAGCAAAGACCTGTAAAGCTGCGGTAAAGGAGATCAAATTCTTTTTCGCATAAAAGACCGCCGGGCTGCATGATGTTCAGCTGGCTCGTGCTGACACTGATCGACATCTCTGTCTGATCCGGGAGCATCGTAAGCTCAAGATAATCGGTGTCGTTTAGTCTATGCTTCCGGATCACCACGTTACTGCAGTCCTCAGAAAAACGTGCTGCATATTCTAAACATTTCGGATAGGTTCCAAACATCCGGTTACGGTTTGTTTCCCAAAGATCTTCGAATTTATCGGTTCGTGGGCAAAAGAAGTGAACTGTATACACGGACGAGTCATCATCCTGATAAAAGGCTTTCAGCAGTTTCTTCTCAAGGAACATATAGTCTTTTAAGAATTCATGCAGGCTGTCACGCCTGACGAAATAGTCGCGCTCTTCGACGCGGCAGTCCGGCATGGTTGCGATCAGTTCTTCCCAGGCTTTGTGCTTTTCTTCGATGGACGCGGTGCGGCACTGATAGATCAGCCAGGCTGCTTCCAGTGAATTGAATTCATACCCCATCTGTTCAAGATGTATTCTTACGTCTTTGGAATTGATAAAACGGTACAGGTTCATTTGTGACCTCCTTTTTACTCTGTTTTATTCTTTACAGTCATATTATAAATTTGTCTATGTACCATTTTTGTCCCATTCCCCGCTCTGGCAGTCTTAAAGTGTTTCCGTCTCTTCCAGCCGGCGGACGTATCCCTTTTTTCCTTCCTTGCGCAACAATTCATAAGGATCCCGATACGGAGATACATCCAGTTTTTTCACCGTCAGCCCTGCTTCCTTTAACAGCCCGGCAGCCCGGGATGCGCCCCTCTTCCCGGCCTCATCCGAATCATAAGAAAGGATCACGCTGTCAGCATATTGTTTTAAAACAGCTGCCTGCTCTTTTGTCAGAGACGACCACGGAGTGCTTACCGCGTTCACAAAGCCTTCCTGATGGAGAAGGATCACGTCCAGATAGCCCTCACAGAGGATCAGTTCTGTTTTTCCGCTTTCTTTTGCCAGGTACAGACCATAAATAGTATATTTTTTACTAAATTTATTAAAATGGACATTCTCCGGGGCATACAGGAACACTGGTCCGTCATTGTCCAGCGCGCGGCCGCAAAAAGAATCGACTTCCCCCCATTCTATGATTGGAAACATGATGCGGTTTAAAAAATAGTTATGTGCTGTCATCTTCCGGTAGTAGGAAAGGATGGTTTTCGTAATGTCTTCCTCTTCCCCGAATCCTGCTTCCGTCAGATACCGGTGCAGCCCGTCCTTTGTTTTGCCGGAATAACCCAGGTTAAATCTCTTTATGGACTCATCCGTAAGACCCCTGTTTTTCAGCCACTCTAGCGCATCTGCGCCTTCATCGCTGTATAACTGTTCCTGAAAATAAGAAGCGGCAATCTGAAGAGCGCACGCGGTAAAATAAGCTTCATCATTAGCTGCATCCGCTATTTTTTCAAAATCTTTCCACTCCTCTTCCTTGTATCGATCCAAAGCTTTCTGCATGTTCTTTCTTCCGACCGGATTCATTGTATGAATCACGATCTCATAATAATAAGCCTCTCTTTCTCTCAGCCAGTCTATGAGGCAGATCCCGTCGCCGCCATCTTTTGCAAAATCCCCCAGGTCGTGGTCGCAGTTGATCTCTGCAATGTACGACCTCACCCCGTTTAATTCACACCGCCGGATGGCAGCCTTTGCTTCGTTGACGCTGTGGCAGTGATAATATCCCTCCGGAGCGGGCCGGATATCATCCAGCCAAATCTTCACCGGCCGTTTTTCATTCAGGATATCCTTCTCGTTATAGCCAAAGACATAGCGCGTGATCCCCATCTGTTCCGCTTTATAAAGTGTGTCTTTGGTTCCGGTGCTGTTTCCATTCCAGAATGCAACTACCAGAGGCTTTTCTTTGGCAGCATACTCCAGCATTTGTGAGTTTCTGATAAAACCTGCGCGCTTTCCATATTTCGACCACTCCGCAGGAAAAACACTGCAAGGAAGGCCGTGCTCTTGAGCATATTGCTCTCCCAGTATAGCCGCACCGTTTGCATGGCCGGATACAATCTCCACATTTTCATACTGCGGCACGATCTTATCTAATGATTCTTTCAACAGGTCGTAATCCTGAAAACTCCTTCCGCCTGCAACGATGATCCTCGTTCCCATATCGCGACAATCCCTCATCTTTCCTCAATATAATGCACAAACGGTTTCAGCTTTCCGGAGTTTCTTGGATGTCTAAGTTTCCTCAGCGCAGTACTTTTTCTCACCTCGGCCTCCTCCGGATCAATGCCCTCTGTCGCCGCAAATAATTCCAACGATTCCCCGGTTCTGAAGAGTTTCTCTATAACATCCTTTTCTTCCTTTGGAAGACTGCTTACGTTTTCCTCTATCTGGTCTAACAGTTCTCCGGAATAATCGATCACATAGTTCGCCGGTCCGAAAATGGCCCGGACCAGGGTGTCACAGTATCCGATCTCATTCCAGGTAAGATCTGCTTCGATCAGTTCCAATTCATCACCGGTGTCATAAAATGCTGTGTCTTCAGGGAGCTGGAATTCCCGCAGTATCTCTGTTTTAGCGGAAGGATGGTCCTTTATCCACTCCCCGGAAAATACGGCATACCCCGTTCCGTTCTGAGGCTTAAAAGGAGACGTAAAAAGCTTGATAACACGCCCTCTCGGGGTGTTCTCATACTCGCCTGCAAACCTCTTATCCTTTCCTTTTTTTGATTCTTTTTCCCAGATGGATCTGTGTGTCCGGCTATCTGTTGTAACGTCAATATGAAAGATCTCCGGAGCATAGGACCGGTACTTAGGATTATTGCCTGCAAAGGAATTATGCACGCCGAACAGTTCCTCTTTTTCTGTGTCATACCAGAATATCCCCACCAGGGGAGCATCCTGATCCACGTTATGGATGATCTCCTTCATACATTCAACTGCAGCTGCGTCATAACAGTTAAACGGCTGAATGCTTTCAGCAAAATGATTGATGACCAGTGCCTGTGCCAGCAACTGGGCTTCATTATTTGTGATGATATCCGGGGCATCCATGGCGTACAGCATGCACAGTCTCATGGCACGGATGGCAACATTGTAAGTCGCCGGTCTTTTCGCTTCTTTCAGGACCATCAGGTCCGGGATTTCCAGTTGCATATCTGAAAACGGCACCAGGTCACGGTTTTCCAGGATGATGCTTTGCAGCGGATCCTCATCTTTGATCGTTTTAATGCGTTCTTCCAGCTTCCGGAAGTCTTCGATCACATTCTTCAGATCCTCCTGACTCCAGTTCATTTTGCAGAGATAATACATATCCGGCTCGTCATAGTCTTTGTCATCATATGGCCATTCCGGGATGCTCAGATATCCTTCTTTATCGGTATGCTCGAACATTTTTACCATGGTCTGTACCGGTGATAAGCTTGGTAATTCATCCTCGATCATAAAGGCCGGTTTTGGGTAATTCATAATGCACCTCCTGACATAGTAGTGGGAATTTGACTTGTTTCATGAACTCATTATAGTTTTTCCTATGTCCCGTTTTTGGTACATCAGCGAGTTCATGATCTGTCCGGTTCCAGTCCTGCCAGTCGCAGTCCTTCGCTCCAGTAATCTCTTGGCATACATCTTTTTGCATATTCTTCCATGAGGATCTGGTGATAGGCTCTCGCATATAAGCCCTCATCGATCTCCCCTTTCAGGTAGGCAGAAAGCGCTGTCAGTACTCTGGCTGCTCCGGTGAGTTCTTTTTCGTAATACTCCAGATCCATATACGTCCATGCCCCTTCGCCGTATATGCCGCCGCCGAAAA
Organism: Lachnospiraceae bacterium; assembly: GCA_017536965.1. Taxonomy (GTDB): domain Bacteria; phylum Bacillota; class Clostridia; order Lachnospirales; family Lachnospiraceae; genus RGIG5612. Next base: position 33,315 of record JAFWCK010000053.1, read on the forward strand.
TATCACTGTCCTCAGAGAAGAAATACCCTGCATAACGCATATCGGTTATATCCCCATTCCTCCGGATGTTTTCTCTGGTATTTTCGCGTGTAATGTCTTCCAGACACACTCCCGTCAAGACAAGCGGTCCGGCGCAAAGATTCTCGGAGCTTGGCATATCCGGATTCCAGACAATGTCCCCTTTTTTGAACGGCGTCGGGAACTCAAACCACAGTCCTTCAAATACATCATTGAATATTTCATTTTCCTTTTTATCTTTTATTCTGATCGGCTCGATCCTGAGAAACTTCAGTTCAGGAGTAAAGAGCGCATAGTCCATCATATAATCAACGCGGTCGATCCTGTATTTTCTGCACTGGATGGCTTTTACAGGCTCCTGCGGATCCAGCAGATTTTTGTATTCAGATACTTTGGAAAAAGGAGTATGCCATTCCATTTTGGAACCATCCGGATACAGGAACTCAAACTGATACACATATGGCTTATCATCCGCATAGGTATCCCCATGGTTATCCTCCAGGAACTGCGTGATGAATCTGTCTTCCAGTTCCATGAATTTCTTCAGGAAATCATGGAGACTCGGTTGCGGCGCTGTATTGAAACGCTTCGTTATTTCGCAGTCCGGCATGGTCCCGATCAGTTCTTCCCAGGCCTTGTGTTTTTCTTCGATCGTCGCTTCCCTGCACTGATAGATCAGCCAGGCCGTCTCAAGTGAGTTGAACTGATAGTCCAGTTTTTTTAAATGTTCTCTGATATCTTTTGAGTTAATAAACCTTAATATATTCATTGGTTTTCCTTTCTTAAACTGTCAGAAACAGATCTGTAACATCTTTATTTCCCATCTTGATCCGGAAAGATAAAGGCTGCTCCGTTTTCTCAAGCTCACACCGGAAATGGATCGTGGCAGAAAACAGCGCATCATTACCGGGGATATGCACCAGACGTTCGGACAGCACCTGATGGACCGGTGTCCCCGGAATACAATTCCCAAACTCGATCTCATGCTTTTCATGAACGATCTTTAGTTTTCTCCATTCCTCTATCGTTCCCTCATAGAAAACATTTTCAAGACCTACGCACTCCTCAAATGTTTTTTCCAATATGACCGGGATGTTCTTCGGGATCGTGATGTTTTTCAGGTTCCTGCATCCGGCAAAAGCTCCTGCCGGAAGGTTCTCTATGCAGGAAGGCAGAAGGATGTCAGTAATCTTTTCGTTCCCCGCAAAAGCACTTCCGGAAATACCAACTACCGGAACGATATTGCCATATTTATTTTTTATCCTTTCCGGCACTTTCACGACAGATAAGTCTTTATCACCAATCGAAATCAGACGAAGCGGAAGGCGCGCCCGGTGCGGCCACATGATGGCATCAAAATATAGTTCTTTATCCCGTAAAGGGGCAACATCCCTTACTGATTCGCAGTACTCTCTATAATCCATCTTTTTTCTCCATGATTTTCTCTTTTGCTTCAAGATATCGCCTGCAACGTTTTTGCAAATTCGCTCTCCGTAATGATCTTTGTTCCCAGCTCCATGGCTTTGCCAAGTTTATTTCCTCCCGGCATGGATCCAACAATAAGGATATCTGTCTTCTTGGATACGGTATTGCTCACTACCGCACCCATTAAAGTCAATACTTCTGTAATCTGCTCCCTTGTCATTCCACTAATTGTTCCAGTGACAACAACATTCACATCATAAAAACCTGTATCGCGGGCGGGATCAAAGGACGGTCGTTCGCTGAAAGAGAGCTCTGTTAAAAGAGGTCTCCACAACATTTCTTCATTCTTATCCTCATACCATTTATAGATGCTCTGCTCCAGTGCTGCAGAAATACCTTCTATGTGAGAAAAAGAGAAGTGCTTCCGGATAGCTTCTTCAAACTGGTCCCACGATCCATAGAAATACTGGGCAATGATCTTTGCCGCCTGTGGTCCCATTAATGGAATGCTGATGCCGACAAGGAATCTGTCCAAAGAACTCTTACGGCTCGCTTCAATTGCTTCCTTCAGCTCATTATATTTTGCGATTCCGAATCCCTGAGCCCCTGCGATTTCATCTCTGTAATCCTCCAGATGATACAAATCTCTGTAATTCCTCACCCATCCGAAAGTCATCAGTGTTTCCAGCGTAACAGCAGAAATGCCTTTAATGTTCAAAGCCTCTTTATCACATAATCTCGCTATTTTCTGTGCGTTTCTGGATATACATCCTTCGTTATGGCAGTAAAGATTCTTGATACCTCCGGAACTATATTTCACCGTCAGTTTTTCCCCGCACGACGGGCACTTTGTCGGGAGAACAAAAGTGCCGCTTTGTGTAAGGTTTTCCGCAATTTGCGGAATAATCATATTTGCTTTATAAACGCTTAGTGTGTCTCCAATGCCCAGTCGAAGTTCCTCAAATGCACTGAGGTTATGGATGCTGGCCCGTTTCACGGTTGTTCCTTCAATCATGACAGGATCAAATATTGCAACAAGACTAACCAGACCGGTTCTCGTCGTAACCAATTCCACTCCCCGGAACACTGTAGGATATAGTGCATCTTCCCACTTCAGGGCGATTTTATTATTTTCATGATGTCGGGTCGCTCCCAAAGATTTTCCATAAGCAAGGTCGTTGTACTCTACCACCAGACCATCTGCCGGATAGTCAAATGCTTCCGGATCGAATTCACGAATAGCAAAATTCAGGGAAGCATCCTCATGGTATTTTGAAAGGACCTTATGTGGTACAACAGAAAACCCGAGACCTGACAGATAATCCAGTTGTTCCTCTTTTGTTACATGGTTTTCATCGTCCTGAATGCTTTCAAAAGCAAAAAAATCAAGATGAGAGCATTTTCCCCAATCCGCCTTGACAGTTCTTACAGTACCCGCAGCCAGATTCCTCGGATGTGTCTGATTAAGATCATTTTTTGTCAGGAGTTCAAAATCCTTCCAGGAAATAACGCCTTCCCCCCTTACTTCCAGATCTTTTTTACAGGAGATTTTTTCCGGAACATTGCGGAAAAGTCGCACAGTATGTGTTACATCCTCTCCGACGATCCCATCCCGTCCCCTGGTAATTGCCTGTTTAAGAAGCCCGTTTTCATATCGAAGCACCAGAGTCAGTCCGTCCAGTTTCCATGACAGAATTATTTCCCTTTCTTTTGAGAACTCCTTGACATCCAGAATATTTTTAGTCTTTTTTATGGACCTCATCGGTTTCGTATGCCGGACCTGTTTTAATTCCCGGCTGATCTCCCCGGCCACTTTTTTTAAAGGAGAATTGGAAAAACTGATTCCCGTTGTTTCTTCCAGATTCTGCAATTCCTCCATCAAAGCATCATATTCCCGGTCTGTCATGATCGGTGAATCACTTTGGAAATATGCCAGGTCGGCTTCCCTGATCCTGGCGATCAATTCTTTCATTCTGGATACATTATTGGATTTCATTATTTGATCCTCGCTTTCAGCAGTCCTTTTCCTCAAACTCCGTTTTTCAAACGTTCGAACCAAAGCTCTACTGCCTTTTCTACTTCAGAACCGCTATAAACATTGCCCTCATAATCAAAAACACTCTGCATGATACAGGCATCTGCAATAATCAGATTCTTATCGATTACCGTAAATACAGTCTCACCAATACACATTTTGTCTCCAGGATTAATCTTTTCATCTCCAACCATTTGGAATTCTATGACCGGCCGGACTCCGCATTCTTTATTCACAAATCTTGCATGAGGCTTCCCACTCTTATTTATGGCGCCGACATATATGCTGCTTGCATCTGACGGTTCATTCAAAAACCATCCATGACATAACTGCGGGATCCACCTCTGATAACGCCAGAATTCCTCTTTTGTCAGAAGTCTTGTATTTTTCAGGTTTAAGTGGCAGTCTTTCCGGATAAGCAACCTGCACAAGGATTCCTTATTCCTTTCGTCTTTATTCTTTTTAGGATCAAGGGTCTGTTGTATGCCTTTTTTTCCGGACAATCGTTTGAGTTCCTCAATTGCTTTAGCAATGTCTTCTTCTGTCAGATAAGCTTCTGATTGTCTTGCTGATTGTTTGATCGCGTCCAGTGTTGATGTATTCATACGCCTCTCCTGCTTATTATGTGTCTAATGTTTTGTTCTTCATCTGATCTGAGTATAATCCTGCGAATGTACCATAAACGGTACATCTACTTCTTCTTTCATTCTTGCTACCTTTCCCCACGGCGGCGTATATTCCTCATTGTTGATGATCCATAACACGGGGACGCCATTCGCTTCATATTCTTCCGGAAAAGCTGCAGCACCATCTGTCAGTATGACAATGGAAACCGGATCGATCTGACCGGGATTCTGTTTCAGATAGTCAAAAATGGCGTGAAAGGAAGTTCCTCCACCCCCTGCGGCCTTGATCATTTGTAATTCATCTTCTGACTCAAACGGCTTAGGTTCTATGACACCGGAATCAAAGAATCCCAGCCAGCCCTTCAGTTTCCCTCCAAACTGATCGATGGCTCCCTGTATCTCTGTCATGGCCTCGGTAATCATTTTCCGGCTCATTGACTTGGAAGTATCGATCATGAAAAGGATATTTTCTGTTTTATCGTTTTTCTCACTGAAATCAGGGAGAAAGAAAGGGCTGTCTCCGTATCTTCGGTCCGGAGGAGAAAAGGAATAGTCATTGTCCTCTTCCTGTATAAAATCATTCAGGATAGTCCTCCAGTCTAACTGTGGCTTTTTCAGTTCTTCAAGCGTCCGGATGACTCCTAGGGGCATTGTCCCGCAGTCGGAAACAGATTTGTCTTGCATTTCCTCTATTACTTTTGCGGCATCCATAGCCTTTTTATTCCACCACTTGCCCTGTTCCCTTCCATTTTTTCCGTCCTGCCATCTGCTGTGGTCATCAAGGTGCCCCTCCGGCCCTCCGTTATCGGATTTAGTTGGATCGTCTTTCTCCATCTTTTCATTGCTTTGCTTTGAACCAGAGGTGCTCTGATTGTTCCCTTCTTTCTTCTTCAGCATCATATATACTTCCTCTGCTGTATAGAGATACCCTTCCTTATCATCCGGGGCTTTATGTTCAGCTTCTCCCTGCTTCTGTGTCACAATGCTGGATTGATCCATATAATGAGAGTACAGAATGTTTGAGTTCACTACGATATCACATGCCTTATCATATTTTTCCTGATCCCAATCCTCTCGTTTGCGAAAGCAGTGCTGTAACACGATATGCAGGATCTCATGCATCAGAACAAACTCCAGATCAGATGCGGAAATATCTTTCAGATACTCCGGATTAAACGCGATCCGCTCTCCATCTGTGTAAACAGTGTCACACATAAGGTCCAAAGAAAACTTAACATGCATCAGCAGCAATCCATAAAATGGCTGTGTCTGAAATAGTTGGAGACGAGCCAATTGAAGTTTCCTTATTATTTGTTTTGTTTCCTGATCAGCCAATACCATTCAGAACACTTCCTTTTTCTCCTGCCCAGTCCAGATAGGCTGGTAGATGTACCAAAAGATCTTTAAAATACTTACCAAAAGTCATATAGTTCTTCATCAGCAGCATACTGTAATCTGCGGGCATCCTTCGGGCATACTGAATGGAATTTTCGATGCCCCAGATATCATCCTTGTGCTCCTTTGCATAGGCGGTCATAGACGCTACTAGTGCATACAGGGAATCCACCTCTCTCGGAACGTTCCTGACTTTTCCTGAGAAGATCTGTTCTACATCCGGCAGATCCCTGTGAAAAGAACACCAGGAACGGAACTCCATTGCCTGTCCGCATCCGATCAATCCTTCGATCAGCGGATATATCTGTTCCGGATCCTCATTCACATTATTTAAAAGATTGCTTACCATTTCCCAGGAACGGGGGGTGGCAAATGCCAGATCATCACTTCCCGGGTCAAACCCAAAAAGCTGATCATGTCTTGTTGCCAAATAACCTGTTACCAGATCATGAATACCATTGTCTTTTGCCCATTTTTTCCAAGATTCAAATCCGCCCTCCACCTCAATATGCAGAAGCCGGTTTGCAAGAGCTTTCGGCATTTTATAGGCAACGGATTTATCCGTGACCCGGTTCCCGGCTGCTATCACAAAACAGTTATCCGGCAGCCTGTGTTCCCCCACAACGCGATCCAGTGTGATCTGATAAGCAGCTGCCTGTACGGACTGCGGCGCAGCAGAAATCTCATCCAGAAACAGGATGTTGACCGTTTTTTCAGATTCATCCATCTGAAAGATCTTTGGCTTCAACCATACTGCCAGCGTTTTGTCTTCATTCGCGGTCGGAATACCTCTGAGATCGATTGGATTGAACAGGAGCAGCCGGACATCCGTCACGCAGACCTGTTTTTTTGTTTCTTTTTCGATCTTTTTGGCTATCTGACGGATAGCCTGAGATTTTCCGACTCCAGGTGGTCCCCATAACATAACGGATGGAAAAACCTCAGGGGATGCTCCACCTTGAAGAATATGGCAATAGGACTGTCCCAATAATTCCACCAGCCTGCCAATGCTCATAACCGGCAAGTTCGGGATTGTTAAGTTTGTACTATCTAAACTATTATTCATGCGATTTTTACCCCCAGTTCTTCATCAATCTTATCCAAAGCTTCCTGCAGCGTCTGAATCTGTTTTTCGTATCCAACCTGTTTTTTGAGTTCTTCCTTCAGGACTTTTTCTCTGGTCTTCAGGTCAGACAGAGAGTCCTGATACTCTTCCAGTTTCATTTCCAGTCCGCTTGGAAGATATTCAATACTGTTGATATTTTTTGTTTTTTTATCTCTGTGCATTACCTTTCGCCGGTTAAAGAAATTATTAAGCCTTTTAGTAATTCCTGACTCTGACTCAATCTCCATCCGGTATGTGCCATTTCTTTTCAGATATACATATGGGATCAGCGTGTTTTTTGTTTGGCCTTCAGTTTTTCCTGTTGGCTTTCGGGGAACCATATATGCCGGAACGCTTACCTGAAAGCCATGATATTCGATAACATTCGTTTCAAATGGAAGGTTAATCTTTGTTCTGGCGGCCAGGTAGATTGTTTCCCGGATCTCCTTCTGTTTCAGATAAGGAATCTCCTCATACTCAGTCTTATCTTCAGCGCATTCGTTTATGTCCCGTTTGCACAGTTCGATCAACATCTTTTGCTGCTGAATCTTCTGCGGGATCATCTGGAGTTCCTGTGTTTTGTTGCTCCTGTCTTCCATATAGTCCCTCTGAAGGATCCGATATTTATCCAGCTCATTCGAGATTTCCACTCTTTTTTTGATCAGTGGATTTCCAACGGCAAGTGCTTTCACTTCTGCATAATTCAGCACAGACTCATCCACATCATTGCCTTCCCGTTCCGTTGTATGTCCGGAGAGAATCTGGCTGATAAATCTTTGTTTGTTTTCCAGAAGCTGCCAGGAATATGCGTCGAAGCTGGCCTTTGTGATATAGCGGAAGATCCGAACAGACGGATTCAGATTACCCTGCCTGAGGATACGTCCTTCCCTTTGCACCATATCTGCCGGTCTCCAGGGAACATCAAGATGATGAAGGGCAGAGAGTTTTTCCTGGATATTGACTCCGTGTCCGATTTTAAACGTCGACCCGACGACCACAGAAATACTTCCCGCACGAAGTTCCTGAAAAAGTTCTTCCCGATCCTTTTCTGTCACTGCATCATGAATGAAGGCAATCTGTCTTTGTGGAATCCCCATAGCTGTCAGGATCTTTTTGAGTTCTCTGTAAAGATTAAAACTCCGCTTCGGAGTTGAGCTGTCACAGAAGACGATCTGAACGCCTTTCATTTCTCTCGTTTCTTCATATACCTCCAAAATGTTTTCTGCACACCGCATCACTTTAGAATCCGGGTCCAGACCATACGCCAAATCGATCAGTCTCATATCCAGAGCCGCTTTTCTCCCGTCTGATGTGATCTTCAGAAGATTGTCTTCAAAACACTTGACCCGTTTTTGGCGCACATCATCTGCCCGGTTGGAGATATCCATGAGGTATTCTTTAAAATCTTCTGAACCTTCTCTGAGGGAATCCTCATAACCTTCGAATTTCGGAAGACCTGCCCGCTTATCTACATGATGGTAATCTGCAATCGACGAAAGAATGCTCGTCAGTTCCGGGATATTACAGAATTTCGAAAACCTGGTCGTCAGGTGGTAACTGTTCGTATCTACATCGATTTCAAAATCTGTCCTCTTTTCCGCGAACATTCCTGCCCACGAATCAAAGTTCTGGATACCAAGGAATTCCAGTTCTCCTTCCTGCAGGTATTTCTGCATTACAAAAATATCCGTGATTGAATTGGTTATCGGGGTTCCGGTTGCAAAAATGACTCTTCCTCCGTTATTGTTCCGCTGGACACAGTGGACTTTATCCATCATTCCTTTTGCTTTATCCGAGCATCTTCCACCTGCACCAAGAACCCTGGTGATCCCGCTCTCAACACCGACGTTCTTATAATTATGTGCCTCGTCCACGAACAACGTATTGATTCCCAGATCATCAAAAGCGATATCGCAAACATGTTTTGTTGATTCCTGCTGCAGCATATCCAGCGTTTTGACAATGGCCGCTTTCTTTTTGCTCAGCTTGTTTTGAGAATAGAAAGCTTTTGTGGCTTGCTCCAGCAGTTCCAGATGTCTCGCATACATCTCCTGATAGTATTTTTTAGAAAGCGAAAGCATATCAAAACAGCTGTAGGTCATGAGTATCGCATCATGTTTCTCATCTATGATCCGCCGCAGTGTCTCGTTCCTTTTTTTAGCATTGAAATTATTATTATCCACTACAAAGACGCTTGCCTGCGGATACATCTGATGGAAGAGATCTCTCCACTGACCCAGAATATTATTCGGAACGACATAAAGGTTCTTTTCTGATTTGCCCAGCCGTTTCAGCTCCATCCCGGCTGCGATCATTACATAAGTTTTTCCCGCCCCTACTTCATGTGCCAGGAGAGTATTGGGTGAAAACAGGATTCTTGCTACTGCGTCTTTCTGATACGGATACAGTTCGATATCCTTATTCATCCCCGGGAACTCAAGAAAAGAACCGTCAAACTTTCTCTGTCGGATGTTTCCGTATTTTCTGCAGTAAGCGCTCTGAAGCCTGGATTTACGGGACGGATCCGTCCAGACCCACGAGCGGAATTCACTGATCATTTTTTCCTGCTTTTCCAGTAGCTTCACTGTTTCGGTTTTGTTAATGACACGTACCTTTCCCGCGACGTCTCTGGCATCAGATACTGAGATAGTTTTCATATTCAGAATGTTTTCCAGAAGATACAGCATGTCCATCCGCTGGGTGCCGAAAACAGAATAGTTCAACTCTTCATATAACCCATGATGTTTACTTTTCCGGAAGCGCGTTTTATTCGGGATCTCCCAGATACCCGTGATCTCGTCGTGGCGCACTGCATATTCTTCTCCAAAATACTCCTGCATTTCCGGGCTGTAAGTTCCGTTAACAGGGTCTTCTCCAATCAGATGTAAAATAAACTCATCAATGACATCGGTCGGAACCCATGGGGATCCAAGCGTTACATAAATATCATTCACACTGATCTCGGGAACTATCAGTTCCTCCAAGGCTTTGATATTTGCTTCAAAGTATCCCGCATATTCCGCATTCGCATCTTTGGCAATCTGATATTTATGCATCAGGTTTCCGGAAAGATACTCATCCGCAGTTTCCCATCCTTTATAAAAGCATTCTTCCCAGAACAGCGGGTTTTGATAAATGGATCCTTTTAATTTGTTGATCACGGTCTTATACTCTTCTCCGGTCACGGAAGCAATGAATTCGATATCTACCATTCCCAGCAAATCCAAAGACATCATAAGTCCATCCGCTACACTGTCAGCTTTTGTCTCCGTTCTTTCATCTGCGTCATACGAATTGACCCAATCCATCGGAAGGTCCATGGCCGTCACCTCCGCAACATGCTGCTGTCTCTTTTCTTCCAGTAACTGCATTGCCTCTTCTCTCCGACGCAGTTCCTCCTGCCGTCTTTCTTCCGCTAGTTTTGCTTCCTCTTCCCTGCGGCGTCTTTCTTCTTTCTGTTTGATCTCAAGGCCGGTAAGTTTCAGTGCCTCAATTGCAACATCCAGTTCCTCTGTGGAAAGCACTTCCCCCGCCTGTTTGATCGTTTCATAGAAAGAATTCAATACTTCCTTCTTTTTTGATATTTCGGAATTTGAAACGTTCTTCTTTCCCATTGTTCCTGTTCTTCCCTTAATAACCTTCTGTCAGTCTCAATCAATAAAATGCGGACGGCTCCCGTCAATCCGGAAGATGTCTCTCTCGTATTCCGGATCCTCAAAGTAATCAAAGTACGCCTTCAGGAAGGTAGCGTATTCGCGTCTTTTCGTCATCTCTTCGACCTCATCCTCATAGACCGGAATCGCGATCAGGTAACGGACTTCGCCGATGCCGCTCACTTTTGCGCAGACCGGGTATTCCAGGAACAGGAAGTAGGGATAGCCGAATGTTTCCCGGAAGTCATCGGAAGCGTTGATCGTATGGCCGGGACCAATCCAGGTATCTTCCCGGAAAGAATATTTGCTTACTTTAGTGAGTTCTGTACATGCAGTCAGAAGTTTTGTAGATTCTGCAGCATTTTCTTGCAGATCAGCGGATGCAAACAGTATGAATTCACAGTGGCCATATTCCGGGAGGGGAGAATTCATTTCCCTGGCTCCAACGCCACACGTTACAAGAACTGTCTCTTCCTCATCAGCCATTACATATACATCAGTGTGGATATAAACAGATTCAATTTCGTGACAGATAGACACGTTGTCTCCTGTTCTCCATTGTTTTTCAATAAACTGCTCGATTTCTTCCAGTTGGTCTGCGTCATAAAAAACAGGGTTTTTATTCATCTCTTTACCTCCTGAATACTAGCTTTTTGTTTTTGTGCCCTCATTATAGGTTTTGCGATGTACTGGAAATGGGACATAAAAAACCGGCCTGCAGACGTGGTAGACCGGCCTTTTACCGCTTTGATTGCGCTCAGCACATCTTTTCTCGGAGCGTTTTTTCCACTTCCTCCAGATGTTTCAGATCTCTTTCAGTTTTTTCTTCCATGCTGTAAAACCAGTACAGGGATTTTTTTAAGGATTCCGTATCATCTTTTTTATTGGCGTAGTAAAATGCCAGATACTCTTTTGCCTCATCATTCCCAAGAGCTGCCGAAAGAGCGAGCACCCTGTTGATCTCATGTTCTGAGAAGAAGCGGTCATAGGAGCCTTCCATCATGTTCTGCGCATGATAAAGAAGCCGTTTACCATTTAAGCCTTTTAATATCTGCTCAAACCAGAAATACTCCTGTGCGCGGTCCTGCGTTTTCATACCATCCAGATCGTTATGGCAGATCCTGGCCATCTCATCCATAGCAGGGACATAACCATTGACCGCAGTTTCCAAAAACAATTCTATTGCTTTGCACCTGTTTTCCGGAATGCCGTCGACTGAAAACAGTTTATTCGCTTTTTCATAATTTTTAGCATTCTCCGATTGCTCCATGCGCGGTGTAGGCAAATAACTCATATCCGTTCTCCTTTTCTTTTTCCGTTTCTAATCCTTCTTTGTTTTTATCATACATTTGCAGATGTCCTCTTTTTGACACATAAAAAAGACCTGTCATTGACAGGTCTTTCTAGAATTACTATCATCAGTTTTCAAAGAACGGATCTTCCCGCTTTCTTGCGATAATTGCTGGATCATACCAGTATTTGCTTCGCAGATCCGCGCTCTCGCAGAGAAAATCAGCTTCCTGGAGCTGCTTTAAGGTATCACTGATCGCTTTGCGCTCCATTTCAATACCATATTCTTTCCACAGATATTTAATGACATCTGTCGCGCCTAAGCGATCGTCTTCACTGGAATGCTTTATCATGATCTCCATGATATAGACCGGGACGATATGCTTTGCGCTTTTTTTGCTCCGTCTCTTGAATATCTCGTCCAGTTCTTCGTCGGTATAGTCCTCTTCGCTTTTTGGAAGAACGATTAATCCCAGTCTGCGCGGCGGCACATCTCTGAAATCAGTTTCACGGAACATCTTGCCAAAGGAAGCAAAGATCTTGATCGCTCTTGAAATGAGATCGGCGCTCTCTCCGGCTAACGGGAACATTTCTTTCAGAAACCCTTCCGCTAACTGGAACAAGTCGGCGATCCAGTTCGGATCGATCACTTCACTATTATCACAGAGTCTTTTAATATCTATGAGCCCTTTTGCATGCACCCTGGCCATGACAGGAACATCCAAGCCACATCCTTTTTTTATGCTGGCAAGATCTTTTATTGAAGAAAACGGATAGGTTCCATCCGGAGAGGCGTGATCCCAGCAGATTAGATTAGTTGCCAGTTCACAGGCAGTTAAGATTAGATCCACCAAGGTAGAGGCAACCGCACCGATAAAGGGCGCAAGATTCCTGCCACCAAGCGTTCCCATATGTTCTTTAAGGATGCTAAGGTCATCCAGGCTTTTGTTCAACATATCCTCTGAATATGCTTTGTCAGGTTTATGATTTTTTTTATTTAATTGTTTTCTTATTTGTTCATACATATTTGGTACCTCCTGCTTTGTTGTCATTATACAATATGCTTATTACGTTTGTAATTATAAACAGGGTACTGTACCGTTTTTGGGACATTTACTCTTTAATACTGCATGTAGATAATATCCACACCCTTCCTTATTTCACAGATATCAGAATACAGCAGTGTCTCTTTCTCCATCAGCGCTTCAGCCGCCTTTTCCAAGAATGTACGGTTCTTGAGAAGTATGTCTTTTGTTTTCATAATACATCTCTCAAGTTCTGCCTGTACCACAGCTTCACTGCGGGAATTCATGACTTCAGAAATATCATCATACCTTGTAGCAACATCGGCTAAGCCGAAACCGCGTGACGCGGTAACAGATAAGTCATGTCTGATATATCTGATAGCGCGGTTGATATCACTTTCACAGCCATCCGCACATTCTTCCGCATAATAAAGTTCAACAGCGGCCTTGCCAGCAAGACAGACTAAAACATGGTCTGAATCTCTGGAAAGCTCTTTGCACCTGTGGATGAAACCTCCTGTTTTATCCCTTCCGGTCGTACGGAGCGAAGCAAGGCCTACGCTTCCGGATGCAAGTACCTCACTTACAACAAGATGTCCCGCTTCGTGCAATGCTGTTTTTTTCAGCTTTTCTGCCAATGTCTTGCTATAATTATCCGGACAGTCATACTGCATTCCCAAAACAGCCTGCACAAGGTCCTCCATTTCTACGGTCTCTTTTCTTGCGTATGCGGCTTTGATCGCTGCTTCGTTCAGGATCGTTTCCAGTTCGGCGCAGGAACTGTAGCTGATCATTTTAGTCAAGTCTTCCATGTTTACAGAATCCGATACCTTCTTATCTTCAAGATAATGAGCAATGATATCGGCAGCATCTTTTCCTGTCGGGCAATCGAGCTCATACCTTCTGTCAAACCGGCCTGCGCGGGTAAGCGAATCCGGAAGGCTCCTTTTTTCGTTAACGGTAGCGATCACAAACACATCGTAGTTTTTGATCTCATCGATCCCGGACTGTACCGCAACATATTCCTCCGCATTTTTATGGCTGTCATCTTCATTTGCAAATTTGTCCATGTCGTCCAAAAAAACGATGGATGGTGCATGTTCCTTAGCACTCGCAAAAGTGTCCGTGATCTCTCCGATGAAATCATCGCTACCTTTGTTTCTCCGGACGGTAAATGCCTGGAGCCCGCTCTCTTCAATAAAGCACTTTGCCATCAGTGTTTTCCCAAGACCGGGATTTCCATAAAGCAGGATGCCCTGTGGAAGTTTTGCTCCAAGATCATCATAGATCTTCCTATTGTGGATCATGTCGCAGATCTGAAGAAGTTCAGTTTTGATAGTTTCATACCCGATGATTTTGTCAAATGCGTTCATATTTGCCTCCTTGCATTTTATTTTTTTTGCCCGTATTTTACATTTCGCCATGTCCCATTTTCGATACGCTTCCTTGCATATAATTACGAGGTCTGTTACTTTAATAAAAAGAGAGTTCATGAAAGAGAGGGATTCATGGTCAACTTATCCAAATCAAAATACTGCGGTCTCTGGCAGTGCCCAAAGATCGCATGGATGCGCAAATATAAACCGGAAGAACTGGTGATCGATGAAGCAACGCAGGCAAGGATGGATGCCGGCAACGAAGTCGGTGACCTTGCTATGGGGCTGTTTGGTGATTATGTGGAAGTGACCGCTTATAACAACGACCGGATCGATCTGGCGCAGATGATCCGGAACACAAAAGAAGAGATGGCAAAAGGCACTCCTATCATCTGCGAAGCTTCTTTTGACTATAACGGCCTTTATTGTGCGGTCGACATCCTGAAAAAGGATGGCGATGGCTGGACGATCTATGAAGTAAAGAGTTCTACGAAAGATGAAAAACCTATCTATCATGCAGATGTTGCTTACCAGAAATATGTGCTGGAACACTGCGGGGTCAATGTGACAGGCACCTATCTGGTCGTGTTGAATAACGAATACATTTTTGACGGGACCCTGAAGCTGGATGAACTGTTTAAGATCACTGATGTCTCTGAAGAAGTGGCTAACGAGACCGGACGGATCGAATATAACCTGGCGATCGCAGAGAAGATCCTGAATAATCCGGAGGAACCGGATATCGACCTTTCCCCTAGCTGCAATGACCCATATAAATGTGCTTTCTGGAATTACTGTGCTAAGGATGTTCCATCTCCGTCTGTTTTCGACTTGTACCGCTTAGCGTTCAAGAAAAAGATCGAGTATTATCGGAAGGGCCTGGTTGCTTATGAAGATCTGATCTGCGAGCCAAAGATCAAAAACGAAAAACAGATCCGACAGATGGAGTATTACCTTCAGGATAAAGGTACCTACGTAGATAAGGAAGCAATCCGGGAATTTCTGGATACATTATCCTATCCGCTCTACTTCCTGGATTTTGAGACGATGATGCCGGTGATCCCGAAATATATCGGGACAAAGCCATACCAGCAGATCACGTTCCAGTACTCTCTTCATTATATTGAGGAAGAAGGCGGTGAACTGAAGCACAAGGAGTTTCTGGCAGAATCCGGTCCGGATCCGCGAAGATCTCTTGCCGAACAGCTTTGTAAGGATATTCCGATGAATGTCTGCGTTACCGCATATAATAAAGATTTTGAATGTTCGCGCATCAAGGAACTGGCAGAAGCCTTCCCTGATCTGTCGGAACATCTGCTGAACATCCGGGATAACATCCTTGATCTGATTGTTCCTTTCCGGGGTGGTTATTACTACAACAAAGCAATGGGAGGCTCCTTCTCCATCAAGAGCGTCCTTCCGGCCATCTTTCCGGATGACCCGGCTCTTGACTACCATAATCTGGAAGGCATACACAATGGCAGTGAAGCAATGAACATCTTCCCGTCAATCGAGTTCATGGAACCGGAAGAAAGAGAACGGACACGTCGTAATCTGCTGAAGTATTGTGAACTTGATACCTTTGCGATGGTGAAAGTGTGGGAAGAGTTGATAAGGGTATCCAAATAAAAATCAATAATATGCCCTGCAAAGGAAATGGAGGCTGAATCCTGTGATTCTGCCTCCATTTTGTTAGATGTTCTTTTCTTAATTATCTTCCTATCAGCGTTGTAAGCAGATTGCCTGTTCCAACTGGTCTTCCATAAAAATCTGTCGTTGAGTTTTTGTCTTTGTAGTAAAAGCCTAATGTCCGCAATGCTGTGTCTTTAATGTACTGGTCTCCATTTGGCTTTGTATACAGATATGCCAGAGGTCTTCCATAAAAATCTTTAATAGTTTCTTCCTGATCCATTTTTTGTCATCCTCCTTATTTCTGATTATTTGCAGAAGTCCATTTCAATGGTTAAGAGCAATCCGTTTTCATTTATCATTCAGCTTGACGGCAACATCATATATCTTATTACACAATAATACTATTTCTGAAGTACCAGTATTGTCCCATTCTAGACTGTACAATTTTTTTTTTTACTTTGATATTCTTTCCATATTATTCTGTCTAATTTGGCAACGGTCATATCTGGATACTCTTTTTTTAATTCTTTCACAACTTCAGTAAATAATACTTGGCAACCTTCATCATTAATGTCTTCCCCGCATGCATCTCTAACGCAATGATGAATATGCGTATCTGGTTTACACCTATCAGGATCACCAGCAAGCATAAAAAGATAATTCGTTCCAGCATTACCAATCCCTTTAACCGCTCTAATGACAATCTCTAATAGCTTCGGTTCTTCAAATTTTCTAAAATCTTCTACAGTTTCAATATGCAGGAAAGAAAGATACCTAGCGAGATTCAAGCATATTTCCGCCTTTAGAACCCCTCCACTTCTTTGTTTGTTTTTCAAAATTTTTTTTGCAAATTGATCTGGTCCTCCTGTATCAGTAATATGTTTTATTAATGCTGACACT
This sequence comes from Lachnospiraceae bacterium, assembly GCA_017536965.1. Taxonomy (GTDB): domain Bacteria; phylum Bacillota; class Clostridia; order Lachnospirales; family Lachnospiraceae; genus RGIG5612. The sequence goes on from JAFWCK010000053.1 coordinate 49,795, forward strand.
CCATCACTGGATGAAAGTATATTATTATTCAAATAGTGTTGTGCATAACGTTCAACCACCGGAATTGTCGAACTATAATACCTGGCTTGGAGAGAATACACACAATCTATAATGCAAATAGCCATAGACTGATATCCGTAATCTACTTCGCTCGTGTTTTCAAAATCAAACCTTTCTTTACAATATTTCAAAAATACCTTTGTGTATTTGTGCATATTATTACCAACTCTAATAAATTATTAATAAAAACAATTATTCAGTTCTCTATAGTTGTGCATGTCAATTACTATTATACCCAAATCGTCTACTTAACAATACCTCTTTCCACCAGGATTCTCTTGAAATGATAAATTCAGTAGAAACATCATCTGTAAATGTTTCTAAAAGCGTATATTGGAAGTTCTTTTTAATATAAGTCATTCCTTCTCTATCTATGAGTTTTTTAAATTCCGTATTGGGATATTTACCATTTTCAACTTCATGGCGATCGTATCCACTCTTAACATATGTTTCCCATCTCCCCAAAATTCCTTCAGTACCATACGCGGACCCAACATATAGTTTCCCAGTGCTTTTATCCGATATAAGATAAATACCCTTGCGTGATCTTAAAGCAACCCTCCACTCGTCAGACAATTCCAGTTTTTTCTTTAATTCATCAAATCCAACTCGCACATCTTTATATCCTGGAAAGCTCTTTTCCGACAGGCTCTTTTCCGAATCCCAAACTTCAATAACTTCGAGATCATCAATTATGTCCTTTGCACGCTTAATCCCATTTTGAAAGTATTTGTGAAATCTGACCACCAACCGATAATTAAATTTTTTGGATAGATACTCCGCAGATGCAGAGCGCCCATAGCCATTATCTTTTATAATACTAACCATTCCTGTCATAAGCCAAAAGTCTTTTCTAATCTGAATAAATCCTATAGCAATAACATCTTTTTTGAAAGAAATAGATTTTGCTCGATTATGAACTAAGTGTTTTAGATTTATTTCATCCTGCTTCGTTATATCTTCTGCATCTGAATTAGGACCAAAGTTAATATCTTTGCTTGGAATCATAAATCGAAACTTTGTTTTTTCAATTTGTGATTGAGTTAATTGCAATAAATCATTTAGCTTTATTTTTTCCATATTGTCTCCTATTCTTTTTTTACTGTTCACAAAAGGGTTATTATAATTTTTTATGCAAAAATGATATATTAATCATTGCTCTTTTGCAAGGTTTCGGATGTTCACAAAAACAGATCCTTTTTTGAACGCCTCTATCTCTTGAAAATCTCTGTTTCCCCTGTTGGGTTTTTCTTGAAGTATTTCTCTTTCATTTCCTTGATTAGCCATTTGATACGGATTTCTGCCACTCGACGCGTGACATTATGCATCCTGGCCAATTCAGATATGTTTTCCTCCGCTTTATAGAAATAGTCATAAAGGAATTCTCGATCGCTTGGTCCGAAACTATTGATAATGTCGTGAATTATTCTGATTTCTTCCTTATAAAGCATCTCTGTTTCAAAACTAATCGTTTCATCTTCAGCATAGACTCCTGTCTCTGCGTCTATGGACAATGCAAGTATGCTAAGTTGTTCTTTTCGTTTCTTTTTATTATTGAGTTTCTTCTTTTCTGCATCAAAGAATCTTTCAAGCTCCTTGATCTTTTCCTCTGGCATTCCTGCTTCAACACATGCTTTGTAATACTCATACCTCATAACGAACTCCTTTCTCGTGTTTTCCGGCACGACAAGGGAGTCCTATTCCAGGCATAGAAAAAGCGCGCATGGAGATAAGAGATATACACATCACATTTCTGGTTCTGAGCGCTCTAAACGCCAAATAGAGCGGTTTTCAGCCGAAAGTACATATGTAAATCCCTTGTCTCTCATCACGTGCTGAGATTCCGGATTCTGTTGTAAATGTGCTTAGTTTTACGTCTTCTCGGACAATATAAAAAGCCACCAACGAATTTCGCCGTCAGAGTTTTATACGCTTACTCTGATGCTACGATTCGTTGGTGGCCTCTCATGTACGTCTGGATTCAACCATCCAACACTTCGCGGGAGGGTTCTTATGGTTTCCTGCCGCACGGGTCAGCCGGTATGGTCATGGTCTTGCGCTTCCATTTAATGGACTGCCATGCCGCCAGCGCCGCCCGCCTTCATTCAATTGTCATTTTATGTCAGAACAGATCATCCTCCTCCGGGATATAATCCCTTTCTTCACCATAGAACGAGCCGCCCCTTGGGAAGAACTCATCTGTTTTGAGCCTGTTTCTTCCTGCCTTTTTGGACGCTCTGGAATATCCGCATCTGGCGCAGGAGAACTTTATAATCCCATCGTCATTTCCATATCCATAAATCATACTGCTGCAGTTGGGGCAGTAGAGTTTATGTACCCCTAAATCATATGACATCCTTCCTCACTCCTGTTACGTGTACATGGTGCCCGACATCCTGAATGTGGGCTGTTTCCTCCTTTGTCTGGATCCGATCGCCTCTTCAGAGGTCCGGAACAACCGGTGGCTTTTTACCTTGCAGACACCGCCTCCCTGCATCCTGATGGTATAGATCCCGCCAAAGCAGTCCATGACCGTCCCCTGTTTCACTATTCTGTTATTCTCCAGTAGGAACACTTTGTCTCCTGTTCTAAGATTATTCATGTTGTAACCTTTTCCTTCCGTGTTTTACTTCGGAAACACTCATCCGCATCCAGTACAGACCCTTCCGGGGTGAAAGCGAGATTTACCGCCTCTTCATCGGGCGCCGCTTCCCGTTTTCTCATCACATCCACCAGGATGAGGTAGAGGTCTTTATACCCATGTTTCCTATGTAGATCTGCAGCATATGTATAAGCATCATTCAGAACGTCAAACTCGGCCAGGTATGTGTATGCTTCCGGCAGAGCAGGATCCGATGCATAGTAGACTGCAGTACGGTGAGTGAAATCCGAAGGAGCTCTTCAACCGGCTTTGCTTTCTGCAAATTCGTGATCTTCGACCACAACATCGGTAGTGTAAACTTTATTGCCGTTGCGGTCTGTGTAGCTGCCTGTCTGTATCCTCCCTGTTACAGCGACTTTCGTTCCCTGTTTGAGGTATTTCTCTGCAAAATCAGCGTTTTTACCGAATGTTACACAGGAGATGAAGTCTGCAGTCTGTTCGCCGTTTCTGGACGTTCTTCTGTCTACTGCCAGGGTATATCTGGCCATTGAGACCGACGAGTCATCCGGCGGTTGCCTGTAAACAGGATCCTTTGTCAGTCTCCCCATAAGTATCACTTTATTCATGAGAAATATCTCCTTCCTGTAATCAAATATGTGTTATCAGAGCTTCTTTATGACGTGGCCCGCAACTCCTTGGACGATGAGTTCCTTCACCTCGATCTTCCTGTCCGGATAGGAAGACTGGTTCATATAACCCAGGATGTGTACGCCTTTCTTGCTGTCATAACCTTCATAACGCTTCAGGGTGTTCTGGCCTTCGTCGTCGAGCGCAACCACGATGTCGCCTTTCTCAGCATCCGGAGTTATCCTGATGATCACCAGGTCTCCTTCTGAGATGCCGGCATCCTCCATGGAATCGCCCTTGCATCTGAGGATATATTTATCACCCTTGCCGAAAATGGAGTCGGGGAGGACCACATACTCATCGATCAGTTCTTCCTGCGACCGTGGGTCGCCGCAGTGGATATCACCTGTGATCGGATGAGCAGAGAATGTGCCGTCACACTTGCTCAAAGATTCCGGATTCCGGACGCCTCTGCTGTATTCCAGCATGCCCATCTCATTCATATAGAGCAGATATCTCTGGACATTTGATTTGGATGATCCGACGTGTTTTGCGATCTCTACGATTCCGGGGCTTACCAGATGTTCCTGGTAGTAGACTGCAATATACTTCCGGATGTCATCCATCAGCGCCTGATTTTTTGTTCTCATTGGTGTATCCTCCGATTTTTTTCTAAACGGGAATTGTGTTCCCGTTCAGTGACAATAATATACCCCTTACATTTTTCGAATGCAAGGGGTTTGGCTCATAACGGGAAAACTTTCTTCATGGTGACGGTTGTGTTCGACATATTGCCTTGTTTTTAACTTCTGTATTGAAACTATTAATTCAGCTAAATACACATGTAAAATTATATGGATTCAATTATTGTCGAATTATCGGAATACGGTTTTATTTGTTTTATAAAATCGTCCCACTGTTTTGAAGAAATATATGTGTTTGATTTTAAATCATCATCTTTATCATATAGCACTTTAAGAATCCAATCGTGAATGATGTAATAATATTCCTTAATATTTTCCTCAAGCACGTCCACTCCTATGTCCTTTGCCACTTTTAACCGTATCATGTATTGGATAAGTTCAATATAAATTACGATTTCATTTCCTCTTTTCAGTCGATTCGGCTTTTTGTCCCGAAGGAAGTGAGAGTTCCAATTTCTCGTGTCTGCAATTATTTGCAAAAAACTATACTGATTGACTTTCAGCAAAGGTAGAATAGTGCTGTTGTATTTTCGATGGTAATAGAAAAAGCACTCTTTCGAAACCATATACACTTTTGATATATACGATCCTAACTGCTTTTTGCTTTTTGGTATTCTGTATTTTTTAATAATTTCTGTTAGCAGCAAATCCTCTTCTTTGTTATTAATTTCGCAAATACCATCAATAACGTGGAGAAGAAGTGTAATCCGATGGTCGGAAACCATATGTGTGTATGCCTCAGATGTCAAATACTGTAACGAGTAGATAGCCAATATTTGTTTTCTTCTATATTCATCAAGTACATACTGATTAACGGTTGCGTTATTAAGGTTGGAAATAAATAAACTTTTTCTAAAAAGGTCATAACGAGTTTTATATTTGTCAATCCACAACGATGTATCTATATCTGTATTATTGAAAGTTACTGACTTGATTAACGGGAAAGCTCCAAGATAGATAAACACCAATGAAAAAATATCAAAAAACAAACTCAACGCAGCAGGTTTTTTCTTCCTAGTTATTATTACGACTGTTAGTTCGTCTTTTTTTGAAGATATCTTTATTTGGCTACAATCAATGACCGTATTAACTTGACAAATAGTGCCATTGAGACCTATGTGTCTTGCCTTAATTGTCAGCGTGTTCATCTTCCGTGTTTCTTCCCCGGTTTTATCCAGTCTATTAATTCAACAGATTTTTATACTTGCGCATCTTTCAACATCTTTCGGTAAGCTGCCTTCATATCCTCTGGGCCTTCAATCTTCACCTTTTTGCCAAACCCAAAAATCCATGCATAGAAGACATGACTATCAGCAACCTCTGCCTTCAGGCGGAAATGATCTTCATCTACCAGCTCCGTCTTCACTTTCTCTCCGAAACGATCCACCATGGAATCCATAGTATCATTATCGCAAAGCAAAGTAACGTCCTTGGTCTCTCCGGCAAACATCCTGTAATTTGTTCCGACAAATCTTGCGCTGTTGAAATCAGAAGGTTTCTTCACAGATTTCACGTCAAGAATCATCGGAACATCCGATATCCTATCTACGCGAAATGTGCGCAACGCATCGTGCCAGTCAGACCAGCCAAGGATATAATACCGATCGCCGTCCCAGATTAGTTCATAAGGGCTGAGCACATACGGCATTCCGTCATGCTTCAGGATCTTCTTTTTCTTAGCGTCATAGGTGTAATAACGGAAGGCAATTCTTTTCTTAGTATTGATTGCGGTATTAACAGCATCAATGATAAGACAAGTCTTCTCATTTGTTGTCCGGACCCGTCCTTCGACGCTACCGTTACGTTTCAAATCTTCTGCATGACCGTTCCCGGCTAGTTTGATGAGCTTGGCGGACAGCTTCTTGCTTTCCCTTCTTGAAATGAATTTGCATGCATCAACGGCGTCGATGATGAGTTTCAGTTCTGCAAGGTCAAATTCGCGAGAGACGAGATAATATCTATTCTGTCTGCCACGGACACATTTGATGTCCATGCCAAAATCCTTCAAAAGCTCGATCTCAGTCGCAATCGTCTGCCTGTGTGAGCTTATGCCGTATTCCTCCTTGAGCATCCGGATCAGTTCATTTGTTGTGAGGAAGGTTTCTTCATCGGTACGCTCATATAATATTTTGCCCAGATAGAGCGGGCGGAGTTTTGCATCGTTGTCCATAGTCTTTTTCCACATCAGTCTTCAAGGTTCAAATCACAACTGTTATTCTTCTGGTCTGATTCTTTATCTTAGATTGTCTTCTCCCAATTTTTTCAATTCTATATTCTCTGCAACATCATAAAACTGTTTATTGTACCTTCTGGCCTCAGCAAGCAGATCGGAGTAAGACTTGACATAAATACCTTTAGACTCTAATGCCTCAATCTGTAACTGAACCCCCGGATCATAGGTCATCTTATCAGAAATAAGATATCCTTGAACTTGTTGAGCATTTCCTGGATAATGATTCTTAATAAACTCTACATACTGAGCTATCTGATTCAACTGTACGCTTGTAATTTTAATTGACGGTCTTTTCAATTCGATAATACGGATTAGTCCTCCATCATTTGTACACAAAAAATCCATTCTTCTATCATGTTCTGGCAATTCTTCATCAGGGAAGTTTTCTTTTAATATCTTTGAATATGTCACCTCTCTATCGAACTTTGACATTCTAGGATCCAGAAGCCACGGGAATTCCTCCAAAAATTTCTGAATCACTTTTGTCTCAGAGGCATCTTCCTTAATAAACTTCTCAAATTGATTAATTGTTTCCAGCCTTCCTATTGCAACTCGGGCATATTCTTTGGATTCTATTATTTGCCAATCAGTTAATAGCTTGATAGCAGTGTCATCATCAAGTTTATCCATTTCAGATAATTCAGCAGTAAAATCCTGAAAACTTTTAAACCCATACATATCGCGTATATTTTCTATGAACTCTTCTGCTTGCTCTTCTTTGATATCATCATTCTCGATTATGGCATCGACAAGTTTTTTTGCTAATGGCTTTTCAGCTGGAGTCAGTGACTCTAACCATTTATCAATATCCTCACCTCGCGTTTTCAAATTCTCTTTCTTTTTTTCTTTTCGTTGCTTACGCCATTTTGTTTGGGTTATGCTGACAACCTCCTCTAAGAGGGATTTCAACTTATCAAGATCATCATTATTATAGTTGTCCCACGCCAAGGACTTTCTGTCGGTAGAGCAGTTGTCTATACTTTTATCGTTATCAATAAAATCCACATCAAAAGAACCTGTCATGTAAAGGAAGAAATTATCATTTCCTCTCTTATCAAATGTTTTATTTTCCTGTACGAGTTTATTTCTTGAAAACAAAACGATTCCCTGAACCGAACTTTTTAAAGGAGTATAAGCAGTATATAATGATCCTGTCACATTGCGTTCTTTTGCAAATGCAAGCAAATCGGCATGTTTCTCAAAATCAGCAATATAATCATCTGGAAAATGCCATGAAAACTGATAGCTTTCTTCCGATATCTTACAATTATCTATAACAATCTCATCCCCAATATGAACGACAAAATCCGGTGAAAAAATATGAAACCGATCTCTGATTCCTTGTTCAATTCCAGCTAAATCAAAATCCGATTTTCTATTGATTCGGTCGATTACTATTGTTGTCCCATTGGCATCAGAGGTTTTCTTCTCTGCACATATTATTTCAGGTTCATAACTACCTGTATTAGCCCGAATCTTGTCATAGTCCATTAAGAAGCTTGTTTCAAATCCATCTTTTACAGAGGTAATCATTATCTGTTTCCCTATACCAAACATAGATAGTTTTCCAAGCCCCTTTTTACCAAGCACAAGCCTGCCTTCTAATGTCTTGTCCTCGTCAAGGTCTAAACGTCTATTTCTCCCTATTTTGAGAAACTTCTCATTCAAATCGTCAAATGACATGCCTGTTCCATCGTCTTTGACCGTTATTCTTTTATCAGAACCATTTTCTAATGATATGTATACATTGTGTGCATCTGCATCCCAAGCATTTGAGATTAATTCAGCAAGCATCGGAGGGATTGTTGAATACAACTTTACACCTAAGTGATCTATTGTCTGGTTGTCATATGTAAAACGCAAAACTTTTTCCATTGTTTTTTCTCCTAACACCTACTGAGCACTAGCCTTTACTGCTTCAACTGAATTTAACTCTCTTATCAAATAATTTAGTGTTTGATCCCTAGCAGTCTTTTTCAGCTGACATTCCCATATAACAATAATCCGCCAGCCCTGAGCCTTTAAAGTATCATAATTACAAGAATCTCTTGAAACATTTTTTTCAATTTTAGTTCGCCAAAACTCAGCGTTGTTTTTAGGCCATGTAAAATACTTACAATTTTCATGCTTATGCCAGAAACACCCATTTACAAAAACACAGGTTTTATATTTTGGGAGAACAATGTCCGG
>JAFWCK010000054.1 GCA_017536965.1 Lachnospiraceae bacterium
TCTTCCAGTTTGGTCTTTTTATAGAGCATATTCTCGATCTTGACCGGATCTGCTCCTTTTTTTAATTCCAGTACGATCCGGATTCCTTCTTTGGATGATTCGTTAGAAACATCAACAATATCCGTTGTCTTTTTACTTTCCACCAGATCACAGACATCCAGGATAAATTTGCCGATGTTTGCACCGATCATGGTATAAGGAATCTCCGTAATGACCAGTTTGTCTCTGTCGCTTTTTCTTCTTCCCTGTTCCAGTTCCACTTTGCCGCGAAGCTTGATCTTGCCGCTTCCGCTTTCATAAATCTCTTTCAGTTCTGACTGGTTGATCACGATGCCTCCGGTCGGAAAATCCGGACCCGGCATATATTCCATAAGTTCTTCCGTCTTGATGGAAGGCTTTTTCATGTATGCGATCATGGCATCGACAACTTCATTCAGGTTATGGGTCGGGATGTTTGTCGTCATACCAACTGCAATGCCCTCTGCCCCGTTGATCAGGATATTTGGAATACGGACAGGAAGCACTTCTGGTTCTCTTTCTGTCTCATCAAAGTTCGGTACGAAATCCACAACGTTTTTATCCAGATCTGCAAGGTAAACGTCCTGGGTAAACTTCTGCAGTCTGGCTTCTGTATAACGCATGGCTGCCGCGCCATCCCCTTCGATCGATCCAAAGTTGCCATGGCCGTCGACTAACGGCATGCCTTTTTTGAAATCCTGTTCCATAACGACCAGAGTCTCATAGATGGAAGAATCACCATGCGGGTGATATTTACCCATGGCATCTCCGACGATACGGGCGGATTTCCTGTGCGGTCTGTCTGAGCGAAGTCCCAACTGACTCATCGCGTAAAGGACTCTTCGCTGAACCGGTTTCAGACCGTCCCTGACATCTGGTACCGCACGTGCGCAGATGACACTCATCGCATAATCAATATACGATTTCTGCATCACGTCGGAATATTCACTGCTAATAATTCTTTCAGGCATATTATTCTCTCACTTTTTATTCTAATGTCGCATTTCCTGTGCCGCCTGCTATGGCCGGAAATCAGTAATCTCCGTTGGCGCTACATATGCGCACTCCGATTACTGATTCTCCGGAGCGCAGCGGCAAAAGGAAAGGAAATGCTCCCTACAATCAAACGTCCAACTCTGCCAGATAAGCATTGTCGTGAATAAATTGTTTGCGCGGAGCCACGTCGTTACCCATGAGCATCTCAGTTACTTCTGAGGCGAGACGCGCATCGTCGATCTCGACTTTCTTTAAGACGCGGTGTTCCGGATCCAGTGTTGTCTCCCAAAGCTGCTCTGCATCCATCTCTCCCAGACCTTTGTAACGCTGCAGAATAAAGTCATTCTTATGCGTATTGCGGTATTTCTCCAGGGCAAGGTCATCATACAGATACTCTTCTTCTCCCTTTTTCGGGATGGCTTTATAAAGCGGCGGCGTTGCCAGATAGACATGACCCGCCTGGATCAGCTCCGGCATGAACCGGTAGAAGAAGGTCAGCAGCAGGGTTGCAATATGCGCACCGTCTACATCGGCATCTGTCATAATGATGATCTTGTTGTAGCGCAGTTTGCTGATATCAAAATCATTTCCGTAGCCTTCAGAAAAACCACATCCGAATGCCTGGATCATCGTCTTGATTTCCGCATTCGCAAGCACCTTATCAATGGATGCCTTTTCCACATTTAAGATCTTTCCGCGGATCGGAAGGATGGCCTGTGTCCGTCTGTTGCGCGCTGTCTTTGCACTGCCTCCTGCGGAATCACTCTCGACGATAAAGACTTCGCACTCTTCCGGGTTCCTGCTCTCGCAGTTAGCAAGCTTTCCGTTTCCCTCCATCACGAATTTGGTCTTGGAAAGCATATTCGTCTTGGTTTTTTCCTGTGCTTTTCGGATCTTTGCGCTCTTTTCCGCGCAGGCGATCGTAGCTTTCAGGTTTTCCAGGTTTTTATCAAAATAACGTTCCAGTTCTTCACCGGTAATATCGCTTGTTACTTTCTGTGCATCTGGATTGTCCAGCTTGGTTTTTGTCTGTCCCTCAAATCTCGGATCCGGGTGTTTGATCGCCACGATTGCCGTCATGCCATTGCGGGCATCGGCACCGGTAAAGTTTTCATCCTTTTCTTTCAGAACGCCCAGTTCCCTTGCATAGGTATTGATCAGCTGGGTAAAACGGGCTTTGAATCCGGTAAGATGGGTTCCGCCTTCCTGCGTATAAATGTTGTTGCAGAATCCAAGAATGTTTTCCTGAAAATCATTGGTGAACTGGAAAGCGACTTCCAGTTCAATTCCCTCTTCTTTGCCTTTGAAATACACCACTGGAGCGACAGCTTCTTTGCCGGTATTCAGTTCATCAATATAAGCGACCAGTCCGCGCGGCTCAAAGAATACGACCTCTTCCGTTTCATTAAATCGCTTGTTTTGGAAGATCAGTGTCAATTCCGGATTCAGGTATGCGGTCTCATGCAGACGCGATTTGATGGCGTCAGCGCGGAAATAGGTTTTCTCAAAAATCTCTTTATCCGGCATGAACTGAACCATGGTTCCTGTATCACTCTTCCGGCAGGTACCTTTTTCTGTCAGGTTACAAGTCTTTTTCCCGCGTTCAAAGCGCTGATAATAGACGATGCCGTCTTTTTTGACCGTCACTTCCAGCCACTCACTAAGGGCATTGACAACAGATGCTCCGACACCATGAAGGCCACCGGAGATCTTGTAGTTTCCGTCACCAAATTTTCCACCTGCGTGGAGCATGGTATAAACCACCTCCACGGCCGGCAGTCCCGTTTTCTTATTGATCCCTACCGGAATACCTCGGCCGTTATCGATGATGGTAACTGAGCCGTCTTCATTCAAGGTCACCGAGATCTCGGTGCAGTACCCTGCCAGATGTTCATCGACGGCGTTGTCCACGATCTCATAGATCAGGTGATTCAGTCCCTTTGTGGAAACACTGCCGATGTACATGCCCGGCCGGCGTCTGACGGCCTCAAGGCCTTCCAGTATGGTTATCGAATCCGCATTATAGTTATCTGTTTTTTCTTTTTTTGCCATAAATAATCCTTGTTATCTGATCCGTTCTGGAAGGCCGATCTTCTTCTGTACTTTGCGTAGCGTTTTCTCTGCGAAATAAGCGGCCTTCTCTCCGTTATTCTTAATGATGCTGTCCACGTATGCTTTATCTTTAGACAATTGTTCAAACCGCTCTCTGATCGGCGCCAGAACATCTGCAACCGTTTCTCCGACAGCCAGCTTGAATTCTCCGTAACCTTTCTGATCAAACTCACGCTCGATCTCTTCGATGCTCTTACCGGATGCAACGCTGTAGATATCCATCAGATTCATAATGCCAGGTTTATCTTCCCTATACACAATGCTGGTATCAGAGTCTGTGATCGCCCGTTTGAATTTCCGGATGATCGTGTCTTTATCATCCAGAACATAGACAACGCTGTTCTGATTCTCATCTGACTTGCTCATCTTCTTTGACGGGTCTGCCAGAGACATGATCCTGGCACCGGTTTTTCCAATATAGGCTTCCGGAATCGTAAACACATCCCCGTAAATACCGTTAAAACGTTCTGCGATATCTCTGGTCAATTCCAGATGCTGTCTCTGATCATCGCCTACCGGAACCGCATCTGCCTGGTAAAGGAGAATGTCACAGGCCATCAGGACCGGGTAAGTGAGAAGACCAGCGTTAATATTATCTGCATGCTTTGCACTTTTATCTTTAAACTGTGTCATCCGGTTCAGTTCTCCCAGATAAGTAAAGCATCCCATGATCCACGCCAGTTCTGCATGTGCCGGAACAGAAGACTGATAGTACAGGCAGTTCTTTTCCGGATCCAGTCCTGCTGCCATATACATCATAAGAACGTCTCTTGCACTTTTGCGAAGCTCTGCCGGTTCCCGACGGATGGTCAGGGCATGCAGATCTGCTACTGCAAAAAAGCATTCATATTCATCGCTTAAATTGACCCAATTGTGCAGTGCTCCGAAATAATTGCCGATATGAAGGCCTCCTGTGGCCTGCATTGCACTATAAAGTACTTTTTTGTCTCCGATCATTTTTTGTTCCTCTCTACTCTCTGAAATCTTTTCTGCGTACGTATTGTCTGTAATAGTAAACAATATCAAAATGTGTCTGTTCTTCGGATTCCGACGTTAATACCCACTCTGCCATTTTATCCAGATTCGGAAAATAGGTATCCGCCTGGTAGGAATAATCGATATATGTCACATATGCTTCATCGCAATATGGGAGCATCTGCTCATAGATCTCTTTTCCTCCGGCAATGTAAATGTCGGCATCTTCTTTTTTTGCAGCTTCCAGCGCTTCCTCCACACTGTGGGCTATGATCACATCCGATTCGTGAAAATCCTCATTCCGTGTCATGATCACATTGACCCGGTTTGGAAGCGGTTTTCCTCCCGGAAGGCTTTCCAGGGTTTTTCTTCCCATGATCACCACCTGATCGGTTGTGGTCAGACGGAAAAACCTCTGGTCGTCCGGGATGTTGGTCAACAGCTTTCCTGCTTTTCCAATCGCCCAGTTTTTATCGACTGCAACAATCGCTCTGATCATATTTATTCTCCTATCGTATGAATGCTATTGCACCGACGTGTGACCCCGACACCTTCCTCAAGCGCGAATTATCTAACCTCGCTGCACCCCCGGATAAACACGGTGCCGTCTGCGGAACTCGCTTCGCTCAAACAGTCCTCGACTGGCACCGATCCGGCCGCACAGCTCGCTAAAATAATTCGCATTTCGGCCGGTCTCGGGATCCCACGTTGATGCAGAAGTATCTATAAAATCCATGTGATAGGAGAAAACAATATGATCAGAGCGATTGTTGCAGTCGATAAAAACTGGGCGATTGGAAAAGCAGGAAAGCTGTTGACCAACATTCCGGATGACCAGAGATTTTTCCGTCTGACCACAACTGATCAAGTGGTGATCATGGGAAGAAAAACACTGGAAAGCCTTCCGGGAGTAAAACCGCTTCCAAACCGGGTCAATGTGATCATGACACGGAATGAGGATTTTCACGAATCGGATGTGATCATAGCCCA
>JAFWCK010000055.1 GCA_017536965.1 Lachnospiraceae bacterium
ATCTTATCGGATTGGCAGAAGAACAGCGAAAACGGCAACTGGAGGAGTCTGTACAGATTGGGGAGAAGAGCCGAACGCAAAAGTCTGCCCGAAATTTTCTCTTTACAATCTTTGCAAGCATCACGGCAATTTTAATCGGGCTTATCGCCCAGAAACTGTTCATTCAGATTCTGGGGCTGGAGTATGCCGGATTGAATGGCCTTTTTACAAACGTTATTGCCATGCTCGCCATTGCTGACCTTGGGATCGGTGAGGCAGTCATATTCAATCTGTATAAGCCACTAAAGGAAAATGATCAGGAGACGATTCGCTCCCTGATGCGTTTTTACCGAAAAGCTTTTCATATTATTGCCATAGTTATTGCAGTAATCGGTGCCTGCATGATCCCGCTTCTTCCTTATATTGCCAAACCAACGGAAGCGAACGTAAATATCACATGGATCTATCTGTTTTTCCTGGCCGATGTTGTACTCTCTTATCTGCTTAGCTATAAACGAGCTATCCTCTATGCAGATCAAAAGAACTTTTATATCAGCATCATTCATATGCTGTATCTGATCGGTATGAATACTGGTCAGCTGCTGATGCTCTACTTTACGCATAATTACTATTTGTATCTTTTAACTAAGCTTGTATTCCGCGTCCTGGAAAATATAGTGATCACTATGCTTGCAAACAGACAGTATTCTTTCCTGAGAGAGAGAAATGTCCAGCCTCTGGGCAGAGAGATCCGGGCCGATATTAAGAAAAAAACTGGCGCACTTGTTTTCCATAAAATCGGCACTTTTGTTGTCGGAGGAACAGATAATATCCTGATTTCTATCTTCTTTTCCCTCTCAACTGCCGGTCTGTACAGCAACTACTACCTGGTAATTGACGCACTGACAAAACTGTTCAATCCAGCACTTGCAGCTTTAACGCCAAGTGTCGGCAATATGCTGGTTGATGAGAATAAGGAACATATCTTCCAGGTCTTCCGCAGGATCCGGTTTATGAACTTCTGGATTGCTACATTTGCCTCGACTTCTCTTCTGATCCTGATCCAGCCGTTTATCAGCTGGTGGTTTGGAAGCCAGTATATCCTGTCTTATGCGGTTGTGATCACTTTGTCCCTGCAGTTCTTCCAGATGCTGATGAGGGGATCTTATAACGCTTTTCAGGATGCAGCAGGAATCTTCTATGAAAACCGATTTGTTCCATTAGCAGAGTCCGCAATCAATCTGATCGCATCAATAATATTATTGAAGATTTTCGGACTGGCAGGTGTATTTATGGGAACGATCGTCAGTTCTCTTGCACTTTGGAGCTTTAGTTATCCGAAATTTGTTTACAAAAAGTTGTTCTTACGCAGTTTCAGATATTACATTCTGGAAACAGCCGGGTATTTAGGTGTTTTCCTTGGAGTAAGCGCTTTTTCCGCTTTTGCTGTTTCTTTACTTAACAAGCTGATTTCTGCAGAAGGGCTCCTTTTACTGGTGACAGATGCTGTGATTTGTTTTATTCTGATCAATGGCATTCTGCTGCTTATATTCTTTAAGAGCGACTGTCTGAAATACTTTCTTTCCCTGTTAAAGGGAACACTTTTTAAAAACGGAGAACAGGTCGAAAACGCATGAAACTATTTACCGTAGGTCCGGTGCAAATGTACCCGGAAACATTAAAAATCGAAGGAAAGCAGCTCCCATATTTCCGTACTCAAGAATTTGGTGCCCTTATGAAAGATTGTGAGGAATGGTTCCTGCGGTCCGTATACGCGCCGGAAGGGACCGGCTTTGCCGCCTTGACTTGCAGCGGGACTGGTGCAATGGATGCAGCAGTGGCAAATACGCTGACGCAAAATGATAAGGCCCTTATTATTAATGGCGGGAGTTTTGGAAAGCGGTTTGCAGAAATCTGTGAACTCTATAAGATTCCATATGATACATATGATATCGCATTTCAAGAAGCGTTTTCACAAAAAGCGTTTCAGTCATATGCAAAGAAAAGTTATACTGCTCTTTTAGTAAATGCCTGTGATACCAGTACCGGGCAGAAATACGATCTTGATTTCTTAGGAGCATTCTGCCGTGAAAATGATTTGTTGTTTATTGTGGATGCTGTCAGTGCTTATTTGGCTGATCCGATCAACATGGAGCAGCAGGGAATAGATGTTCTTTTTACTGCCAGTCAGAAAGCCCTTTCGCTTTCCCCTGGAGCAGCTCTAGTTGCTTTGTCAAAAAAAGCACAACTACGCGCCGAGCAGAATGCATCAACTTATTATTTCAATTTTCATTCCTATCTGGAGAATCAGAAACGGGGACAGCCCCCATTTACCTCTGCAATTGGGACAATGCTGGCACTGCACCAGCGGCTTGCTTCCATCTCAGAAAAAGGGGTAGCAGAAGAGATTGCCCTGCATGCACAACGGGCGAAATATTTCCGCGAAAAGGTTTCCGCCCTTCCGCTGCAGATACCGGACATTCCGTTGTCCAACTGCTGCACTCCTATTTTGTTTCCAGATAAAAATGCCACTGCAGTTTATGATCGTTTAAAAGAGAATTATGAAATATTCCTGACACCATCCGGTGGAGACTGGAAAGATTTACAGCTGCGCGTAGGACATATGGGAAATCTAACGTTAGAAGATTTTGATATATTGGTTGATTTACTTGGAAAGGAACTACAGAAATGAAAGCCATTTTACTAGCAGCGGGTGTTGGGAGCCGCATCGTCAAGGATATTGGTCAGATGCCAAAAAGCCTTGTAGACTTGAATGGAAAGCCGCTGTTGCTGCATACTCTCGACTTACTGAAGAGAAACGGCATGGAAATCGTCATCATTACCGGTTTTCAACATAAAATAATAGAAGACGCTATCAAAGACTATTCTGTAACTGTTTATTACAATCCTTTTTACAGAGTCACAAACAGTATTGGAAGTCTCTGGTATGCGGCCAGCGAATTTAACACACAAGAGCTCTTTATCGCAAATGCAGATGTCTATTATACACAGGAAATGTTGGATCTTGCTTTTGCTGCTCCATATGATAATTTTTTCCTTTCCGATTATTCCAGAGCAGATGAAGGTGATTACTTCTTTTTAAGTAAAGATCATGTTCTTCAAAAGTTTGGAAAAGAACTGCTTCGCGATGAGCGAAACTGCGAATATGTCGGGATTGCCGTATTAAAGAATCAGTGGATAAAGAAATTCCATGACCGTCTGTGGGAGCTTATTGAAAACGGGAACTATGACCTCTGGTGGGAAAATGTTCTCTACTCTTATGTTGGTGAGGAAGACATTCATACTGTCGATGTCAATGGATGCTTCTGGTCTGAAGTCGATACGATAGAAGACTATCAACGAGTATTGGCGTATTGTGCCGTTAATCCGGATAAATAATTAAGAGGAGTTTTAGTGATGGAAGATCTCTTTGCAAAAGAATACGGGGAAAGCGACATCAGCTTTTATGATGCAGAAACGAACAGTATTCAATGGATCGATATCGACAGTTGGAAGAGAAAACGACTCTTCTACAATTACCTGGGAACAGACTTTCCATACATCGTTATCACGGCGAATGTGGAAGTGACAAAACCTCTTGCTTTTGCACATAAACACGGCATTTCATTCAACCTTGTCATGGTCTATCTCTGTAATCAGACGGTTGATTCCATTGAGAATTACCGCTATCGCTTTATCGACGGGAAGCCGTTTGTGATTGATCACACCCGGCCAACTGTCAACCATATTAAAAAAGGTGAAGAGCTCTTCGTCATTGGGGAAGGTCCTTGGCCTTGCTCAGATATTGTGGATTTTTGTAAGAAAACTCATGAAAACCAAGAGACTGCCACACAGGAAGATATGCAGGGACGAGTCCGTCACAAGCTGGATATCATCAACTACACCAGTGTTCCATGGGTTGAATATACCGGGTTCATCCGGACCATCATTCACAATGGGGTGGATAATGCTCCGAAAATGAGTTTTGGTAAGTATTTTGAAAGAGACGGAAAGATTTGGATGCCGCTGTCCAGCCAGACACATCATGGCCTGATGGATGGTTACCATGTTGGTCTCTTCTACGAACGGCTGCAGAAAGCCTGCGACGAACTGAACTAATATATCTGCTTAATCCATCTTTTTAAGCAGTGCCTTCTGATAAGCAGTTACATCCCCGATATCCAGCATTTCCCCATCTGTCAGGAACGCAACCATGCCTTCTTTTTGACGAACCTTATCTAAGGCTCCCGTTAATTGATATTCGCCTTTTTCGCGGATCCCGGCCACAATGTTTTCCTTCAATTGGCGGAAAACAGCAGGTGTCAGAATATATTCTCCAAATACAGCAAAATATTTTTTCTCACTGCCGACATTAGTAAACAGGTATTCCTCCGCATAGGAGGCTTCTGGTTTTTCTACCATCCGGTCAACCACAAAGAAATCATCATGGTTCTCAATCTTTCCGGTCAAAATGCCATACCGGGAAACCTCCCCGATAGGCACCGGAATGACTGATATCATCAATTTGCTGTCTTTTGAATAGCTGTCTAAAAGCTGTCTGGTGCAGCTTAAATAACTTGTTGTTTTATAAAGCTGATCGCCCAAAACCAGCAGCACCGGGTCACCATCTGCAAACTCTTCGCAGAGCGAAACCGCGTGTCCCAATCCCAGCTTTTCGTCCTGATAGATATACTCAATCTTTCTGCCAATACGCTGGATCTTAGATTCATATTCTAAAAGGGATGGTGACAATTTCTGTGCTATTTCATTGCTTAGTTCCTTCTCAAAGAAGTTCTCATAGTCTTTCCGGTCTTCCCTGTCGATTACAATAGCAATCCGTTCAATGCCTGCATCATCCAGTTCTTCCAGAAGGACCATGATTGCCGGTTTAATGATGCCGTCTTTATCTATGATCGGGAGAAAGGCCTTGCGAAGGAGCTTGGAGATTGGGAACATCCGTACGCCATTACCCGCCGCCGGAATGACTGCCTTAGTGATCGGCTTAGTCTGATTCAGCGTTAATGTATAGGCGGTCATCCTAAGATCTTCTTCCAGATACTTCTTCAGTTCTGCCTGTGCTTCTGTATCTTTGACCAGGAACTGTACCGCACCGTCTCCACCGGACCCCACGCCTTTTGCTCCATAGATCAGGCTTTTTACATGTGGGTCCTGCAGTGTCTGATGCAAAATAGGTGCTGTCAATTCAGACGGGCAAGCCGGGGTCAGGTATTCATCAAACAATTCCTGCGTTCGGCTCATCAAGCGTCCAAGACCTTCTGCATTTCCCTGCCGGATCAGTTCAAGGCCTTTTTCAATGTTCTCTTTGTTGATCCTTCCCAGATATTCCTGAACGTTCTGCTCTATTTCATTCTGAGCAAAAGGATAACAGCGGTTTAGATCCGCCAGAATCTTGATCGTATCCTTTCCTGCCTTTAGATCCGCGAATACAAAGAAAAGATCTGCGCCAACCTCTATATTTTTAACTGTAATACGGTCACCGTCAAAAGTCATCAGCACCGGTTTCTTGCCATATGCGCAGGCCTGGTCCAGTTTGCCGCAGCGGGAAGGAGTAGCGATTTCGCCTTCATAAGCCAGATTCATCTCACCTCTGGTATTCAGATGCAGGTGATATATTTGATTAAATGCGCGGGTGACCAGTACACAGATAGCCGCACTGGATGAGAGGCCTTTTTTCATTGGCAGAGTAACGTGATCGATCACGATTCTGACGCCGCCCACGTTATAACGCTCTTTAATAGCAAAGGCCGTTCCAGCTATATAGCAAAAAAAGCCGCCTTCTTCTGCGACCTTTTGCAAGGCATCTGCTTTCATGTCACAGGAGAAGACCAGATCGGTGTCTGTCGTATATTCTATGATCAGACGTTCATCCGGATAGGCAAAGGCATGAATACCTTCTTCAATACCCGTTACAATCGCATAGCCTTTTTCAATTTTTTCATTGGTATTTCTGTATTTTCCGGCCCAGTCGCTGTGTTCTCCCAGCAGGCAGAGACGTCCGGGAACAAAAAGTTCAATTCCCTTTTCCATAGCTTTACCTATAGTCCTGCAACGTTGGTGTCATATCGATCGTCAGCGGGGTCTCCACACCCGGAGCCGTTGTGATCTTATAAGTAACAGTAACCGGTTCATCCGGATACAGGAAAAGATTCAACATATAACCCAGTTCCAGCCCTTCATATTCATCCAGCATGACATCCTGCCACATCCAAGGTTCGATTTCAAAATCACTGACCGTTCCGCCTGCAGGTGCAAAGAAATAGACATAACTCTGGATGTTTCCCCCGTATCCGCCTAAAACGAACCATGAGTTAATGAAATATTTGTCCATATATTCGTTCAGATAATTATTCAGGGTGACCTTCATGGTATACTCTCTGGAACCGTCCGGCAGAACAGTCGGCTCGCTTAATTCCGGAAGGATTTCAACAAACATACCCAGCTTCGAAGGGTCGCAGACACTGAAATAAATACCTGCTTTCGGGTTGTTTTCATCACTATTCAGATTTCCGGAAGCACCAACAGCTTCTACCAGTTTTTCTTCTTTTGGATCTGCCAGCCAGAGCATGATGGTTCGATTTTGGAAACCATGTTCAAAGAGCTTTACATAATCCGGCAATTTTTCCAGTTTAAAATTACCGACCAGAACATCCATTGCCTGTTTTGCAGTTTCCGCAAACATGGAGTCAACATAATCATTATTTACAAAAGCATATCCTTCCACGCCCTGATAAATAATATACAGTTCTCTCTGAATAATTCGTGTCGCATTCGTTCCATCCAAAACAGATCCATCTTCCAAAGAAATAGTAGCATTCAGGAAGTTCAGGATATCCTGAATAACCGCCGGCGTAAGAGAAATAATGCCATCCACATACTCAGGATTGTATTCTTCGTAAGAGGCTTTTGTAATCTCACCAACGCGGGCAAAGTGCGGATTAAAGCATGCATCGTGCGATTCTCCCGCATACATATAGCCAAACAGCTGGATCTCCTGATCCGTTATTCCGGAATCAAATGCCTGACCCATTGGGAGAAGATCGTAGACACTGACAAAATCACCGATATCTAATACACCATCCTCGATACGGACAGTACCCATAGATCCCGGGAACCCTCCAGATGCACGGATCTCTGCCGAGTTCTGTGCCAGCATAATGTAAAACTTATCTTCTCCGTGTCCACAAAAAGCTTCTACAAGAGGAATATATTTTTTGAAATGCTCGTAAGTCTCAATCAGGGACCCCAATTTATCTGTATAGTCTCCAACTGCTCCTTTCGAAATAGGTCCAAATTCTATGGAATTGATTCGGACCGCCATCTCGTCTACAACCGGAACAATCGTTTCTGCAAATTCTAAGTAGGAATTGATCAGACTGACATTGAAGCCGCCATCTGTTTTTAGATCAGAAAGAAGATGCCCCTTTGCCTGCACAATAAATGGATGTACGATCAGATTGCAGGCATCATCCACTATATCCAGCAGTTCATTGACCGCCTTAATATCACCTTTTAAAAACGGGAATTTAGCAACTAACGACCAAAATGGATCATTGATTTTTTCACGAAGATATAGTCTTTCGTTATCCACTTCATCCATTGCCTCTGACGCGCCGGAAAAATCATCATCCTTGATGCAGTACACAACCGACTTCAGATCCGCCTTCATCTTCTTGGCATGGGATTTAAAACCATTCATTTCACTAAGGCCAATTATGACCATAATGACCAGGAATAGTAGAATGATCCCACTGATGATCGGAATCACGATATGTTTTTTCTTATTATTCTTTTTTTGTCTGGTTCTTCCTTTTTGAGGCTTCTGAGCTGGTCTTCTTACTTGACGAGCAGGAGCTGTCACCGGTTCTTCATCGTCCTCCCACTCTTCAGAATCATCTTCCCACTCTTCAGAATCATCTTCCCACTCTTCAGAATCATCTTCCCACTCTTCAGAATCATCTTCCCAGTCCTCAGAATCATCTTCCCAGTCCTCAGAAACAGCCGATTCCTCCATCTCATCATCATACTCTTCAGAATCGATGGAATCTTCTGTCTCGTCTTCCCAGCTTTCCCCAACTACGGTTTCTTCCTGTTGTTCGACTTCTTCAACCGGCAGTTCGATTGGTTCCGTCTGCTGCATGGCAGATGCAACCGGAGTCTCCGACGGATCAGCATGGTTTTCATTCTCTATCGGAAGTTCATAATTTTTAATTGTTCTTTCGTTAGCCATTATTATCTAAAAGCAGATCCCTTTTTATGATGGTCTGAGTATCTGCTCACACCTTTCCACAGTAAAAATAATGATAATAAGACATGGAAACAAAGTCAATGAATTTTCTGTGAAACTTATTTATTCCATGTCTTTTTAAACTTCGTATAAGTCTTAGAATCAAATAGTCTGTAATACAGATTTCCCGCAAATGGAACGAGGCTGGCAACTCTCATAAGACGGTACCGTTTTTCCGCGTATTGCTGAATGCTTGGTTCCAGCTGCATTACATATGTGCGAAGCCCTTCCGCCTCTTTTCGGCCATTTCTTTTGTCCGTGGATTTCACCAAAACAACGGCATAATAACTGACCAGAGAAATAGACAGCCTCTTAACAAAAAATCTGATTCGGTAGTCTTCCTGGGGCTTGTTGAAATGATAATAATCCATCATTTTGGTATAGACCCGTTTCAGGTCATTCGCCCTTTTCGCCTGATTGGAAAAATCAACGCTCTGTCCGGCACTGCCAATCTGATAATTATATAAATAATATGGCAGCAAAAGAACCTTCTGGACCTTTAAGAAATGAAGAACTGCATATTCCTGATCTTCAAAAAAGACTTTTTCAGACATACGAAAATCCATGCTTCGGAAGAAATCCGTCCGATAGCAAAGTCCATGGAAGGAATAGGAGGTTGCCATCTGGTCAAAAATCTGCGAAAACTCTTCCATCGTCAACTCTGCACCATATGCGGAAGTCTCGGGTGTAGTTTTCCCTTCCGGCAGTTCAACCGGATAGCTGATCATATTTCCGCTGCCTATGTTCACAGAACGATAGCCGGTTACTACGGCATCTGCATCACTTTTTTCCAGCGCATCCAGAATGGCTTTCAGGTTTCTGGTCTCCACCCAGTCGTCAGAATCCACCACTTTATAAAACCGCCCGGTTGCAACCTCTAATGCAGCATTGATCCCGGACCCATGCCCGCCATTTTCCTTATCGATCACCCGGATCTGATCCGGATACTTCTCTGCATAAGAATTGGCTACCTCCAAAGTTTTATCTTTAGAGCCGTCATTAATGACAATGACCTCAAGACGGTCATCTGCACCTGCCATGGAATCCAGACAAATATGTAAAAACATTTCTGAGTTATAAGCCGGGACTGCGATAGTAAGTTGTTTCATGTTTCTCCGTCAGGAATACTTTTTGATTCCGTTATATGCATAACTGATCATAGAAACAGCTGCTCGCAAAGGACCGAGTCCAATTATCCTGAGACTGTGGTAATGATCAGATGCTGCCTTTTTCTTGTTATTTGATTTACTGCCTGTTACCATCCGGTATTTCACCAATGGTTCCCTGATTCCTATTGCCGGACCATACTCCTTTAAA
>JAFWCK010000056.1 GCA_017536965.1 Lachnospiraceae bacterium
AACTATCAATATTTCCTATCCTTAGAATCCTCCAAAGGATGTCCGGTCGATGATCTCCTGCTGCGCCATCGGATCCATCTCGACAAAGTATGCGCTGTAGGTTGCAACGCGGACCAGCAGGTCTCTGTACTTCTCCGGATGTTTCTGAGCGTCGAGCAGCATCTCATTGCTGACCATATTGAATTGGATCACATCGCCGCCAGTTGAGGCAAAGGTGCGGAGGAAGTTTACAAAGTTCATCATCTTGGCAGGGGTATCGACGCTGCTCGGATCGAATTTCATGTTCAGCACATTGCCTCCTGCGCTGCGCACTAAGTTCAGTTTTGCGACCGAGCGTGTGGTTGCCGTAGCACCGCTGACGTTACGGCCCTGATGCGGCGAGATACCGCCTTCGCCAAGTGCCTCGTGTGCTCTTCTTCCATCCGGGCTTGCGCCGAGGAAGAATCCAAATGCCTGGTTGTAACCAATCGTAGCTGCTGCCATCATGAACTTACGTCCTGCATGGCCTTTGATCTTCTCCAGCTCATCCGCCAGGTTGCAGATGACATCGTTCACAATGTTGTCCACGTAGTCGATGTCGTTGCCGAACTTAGGCGCTTTCTTCAGCAGGAACAGAATGTCCTCTGCACCTTCAAAGTTTTTATCCAGCGCGTCGATCAGCTGAGCCATGGTGATCTTCTTATCATCGAAAACGACCTTCTTCACTGCAGCAAGGGAATCGCCAACGTTGACGGTTCCTGTCACCCACAGACCAACAGATGAATACGGAGCCGTTCCGCCGTCTACGACATCGCGCCCGCGCTCGATGCAGCCGTCAAACAAGGTTGACATAAACGGTGAAGGAAGCTGCGTTGCCCAAAGTTTCTCATAATAGCTGACGCCGATCAGACACTGCGGAACAACCGTTGCGACCTGCGTCTTGTATGCCTCCCACAGTTCCTCATAAGTCTGGAAGTTGCGTGGGTCGCCGGTCTCTGCGCCGATCTTCTTGCCAAAGAGACGCGTCCTACCGTTATTTAAAGCCAGCTCCAGCATCATCGGCAGGTTCTGCGCATCCGTTCCCGGATCATGCGATTTGCCCGGGATGGTGTGGATGAAGCAGCCGGTTGCCGCATACTCGCGGGCCATCTCATAAGTCCTGCCCATGTTCATCTGCTGTTTGTAAACCGTTTCGTCGCAGAGGAATTTGATCTTGCCGCGGACCGATGTCGCCAGCTGGCAGGCACGATACAGGAAAGCATCGGAGCAGGAATGATGGATGCGGACGACAAGGTCCTCGATCATTGCTACCATATCCTCTGCCTCCAGGAACAGCATCGCCAGCTCTTCCGTTGCCTGCGTGCCGTCTCTGGATTCGCCGCCTAAGGTTATGCCGGACAGCGTTCCCGCGGTGCTCTTGCCAACCGGGAACGGATTGACTAATTCGTTGAGTTTCAGATACAACATCGCGATCAGCTCTTTCACGCCGTCTTGCGTGATCTCGCCACTGTCGATGTCTTTTTTATAATATGGATACAGGTACTGATCCATGCGGCCAAAGCCGACGCCCGGGCCCCAGCTTTCCTGCATGATAGCGATATAGGTGATCCAGGTCGACTGCAGTGCTTCATAAAAAGTTTCTGCCGGATTTGCCGGAACCTTTTTGCAGATTGCAGCGATCTTTTCCAGTTCCGCTTTCCGCTGCGCATCTGTGCATTCTGCTGCCTGCCGTGCAGCTTCATCGGACAGATGCTCCGCCCAGACGATCACGGATGCCAGGCTGATCTTCATCGCCTTTAAGAACGTGATAGCTTCCATGTTGGAAAGCTCCATCGGGTCCAGTTCTGCCAGGCGCGCATCCACTTCCTCAATAATTCCGAGGATGCCTTTTTTCAATACCTTTTCATAATCCGGAATGCAGTGCGCAAAGTAATAACCGGCACTCGGGTTGCCGCTGCTCTGCATCCACGCAAAGTTTTCCATCTCCCAGTATTCCTGCGGAACTACAGCGATCCACTGGTCACGCAGACACTTGCCGTCCCAGTAGGCGAGGATGTCACGGAACTCTTTTTTCTCCTCATCCGTGAGGTCGCTTTCTACATCGATATGCTCGCCCGGAGGGCCGAACGAACTCTCGTTATCGATGTACCATTTCCATGCAACCTCCGGCAGGATCGGCGCTGCCACACGTTTGGAAGTTGGATTGCCGACAAGCAGCTCCTGATCAAAAATGATGGCGGAGCGTTCTGTCATGATCTTTTCCATCGCCTTTGCCCGGCGAAGTACCGGCGGCAGATTGGTTGTCTCTTTATGCGACTGGGTATAGAGCCGTGCACGCTCGATGCAGAATCCCGGCTCAATGCGGATCGCGTTTTTTAATATTTGAATACGTTCTTCTGCTGTCATATCATCACTCCTTTATCAATAGATGTGATAGGTTGGCTTGATGTCATCATACTCTGCAAGAAGCTCATCCCAGTTTGCCGGCAGGTCGATCTTGCAGCATGCAGGGCCACCGTGTTCTCCGCCTCCTGCAAATGTGATGCAGGTGCCTCCCTGCGTTTCGCCGACAACGACAATGAGCATATGGTCGGTCGACCAGAACTTGCGGATGCTGCCGTTCTGTGTATCGAATGGAAGGACAACACCCTCCGGCAGATGGTTGCTGCCGGTCAGCCAACGATAAGCGACCTGCGATGAAGGCTGGCGGCAGTATTCTTTTACATAATCCATGACCATGTCCTGTGTGGTCAGGCCTGCGTCATAGAGCACCTTTGCAAAGCCCGGTGTCATCACGAAAGCCGCGCCTTTGTCATAGCCGGAGTAATTGATGCGGAACATCGTCTCAAAAGCTTCTTTCGGATCGGCACCGTGTCCCTCTGCTCTCTCTTCCGGCCACATAACGGTGACTGCGGAATCATTCTCATCCACACCAAAGCGGACATGCAGCGGCTTCCATGGGTTCAATTCTTCATTCTCACCGATGCAGACGCCCTGACGGGATTCATGGTTCGGCTCGCTCAGATCCTCCATGCCCGGACGCACGCCGGAAATATTCATAATGATATAGGTAAATGCACGTGCTATTGTGGTCGATGCTTTTTTATAAGAAGCCAGACCGGAATCCACGCCAATCTGTTTTGCCACTTTGCCGCTGACGGTGATCAGCGGGAACCAGCTTGCGCGAGAGCAGGTCCAGCCTTCCAGATGGATCTTCTTGTCTGTCATCGCACGGACGGCAGCGATCAATACCGGCATATAAGTCGGCAGGCAGCCAGCCATTACGGCGTTAACTGCGATCTTTTCTACCGTTGCTTTTCCGTTCATCGGCGGGATCTCTGCGACCACATAGTCGCGTGGAAGATCCGTGCCGCGCAGCATGTTCTCTACAGCTGCTTCCGTAGGTGCGACGATCGGTGCGCCGCATGTCCAGCCGCGTTTATAGAACAGGTCACTGATGCCGTCAATCGAGTCTACTTCAAACGGCTCTGCTTCTGCATTGCTGCGGATGACCGGTGTCTTTTCTTCTTCGGTCAGCGGTTTGGTCAGTCCGTCGATGATCTGATCCAGGCATGCAGAGAATGCCGGCTTCATCATCCCGTTGATGACTTTGTCATCGATGACAGGGAACCAGCTCATATCCGGCAGCCACGTTGTTACAAAGCGAAGGTTCGGGCACTGTCTGCAGGAAGCACCCTTCTTACCTGCTGCCAGAAGCTCTTCATGACAGATCATGACGCAAGGTTTCCCAAGCCGCTCTACGTAAGCGGTGTTGTATGCATGGAACATGCAGCAGGAGCCCATGTCGCCGTACGCGGTAATAACACCGTCGACATCCTTTAACCACTCCTTAAGTTCTGCATCGAACTCCGGAATATTGACGGCCTCTGCCGTATCTATTTTCAGCTGGATGCTTTTGAATTTTGCAGTCGGATAACGTTCCTGCAAAAGGTCTGCAACGACCTGCAGCATGATTGGGGAATGTCCTTTGAAATGGGCATACAGACCGATAGTCTTTCCCTCCAGGGTGTCAAGACGCGGGTTCAGAGCGATGGCTCCTTCATTGTCGATTTCTGCCCACGGGCTGTAGATTTTCATAGCGTTTACTCCTTTCATTCATTACTTACAACAAACCCCATCTTCTGATCCACATAAGGATAAAGGTCTGCCGGTCTGCTGACGCCATCTAAGATCTTCATTTCTTCTGCACTCAGATCCCAGCCGCTGGCTGTCAGGTTTGCTTTCAACTGTTCGATCTTGCGGACGCCGATGATCAGCGATGTCACTGCCGGCTTCTGCAGCAGATAGTTCAGCGCCACATCCGAAACGGAAACACCGCGCTCATCCGCGATCTTCTTCATTGCATCCACAATGTCATACAATACGTTGTAATCGACGGCCCAAGGACCGGCCGCTTCTTTGGATGGGAACCGGGCGTCCTGCGGCCATGGTTTGTCACGGTCATATTTGCCGCTTAGGAATCCGCCGTTCAGCGGACTGTAGGCAAAAATGCTTACATTCTGATCAACGGCGCAAGGGATCAGTTCATTTTCCAGGTCGCGCACGATCATGGAGTACTTTGCCTCCAGTGAGGAAAAGCGTGCATAATTGTTCGCATCCGATATGGCAAGCCCTTTCATCATCTGCCACCCGCTAAAGTTGGAGCAGCCGATGGCGCGGACTTTCCCTTGTTTCACCAGATCGTCCAGTGCTCTAAGTGATTCTTCCATCGGGACGATCGGATCAAAAATGTGCAGTTCAAAAATATCAATATAATCGGTGCGCAGACGCTTTAAGCATCCTTCACAGACCTTGATGATGTGATCATAGGTATAGCCGCCGCCACCGTTTCCATCCGGTTTCTTAGGGGCCACTTTGGTCAGAATGACAGCTTCTTTTCTGCGTGCTTCCAAGGCCTTTCCAAGGATTTCTTCCGCCACGCCGTCCGAGTAAATTTCAGCGGTATCAAAAAGATTGATGCCGCTATCCAGCGCCGTGCCAACGATCTCGTTTGCTTCTTCTTGCTGGATGTTTCCGCTCATGCGGTACATACCAACGCCGCCAAAGGACCCTGTACCCAGACAGATCTCCGATACCATCAGGTCCGTATTTCCGACTTTCCGCATCCTCATTTTATTTCTCCTCCTCCAGTGTTTTTTCACAGCAATTCTGCCGATGATCCATGTTCCGCAAATTCATCCGCCGATCTGCGTCTTGATGGAATACTTTGCAAAGATCGCGCAGATTTCATCCAGACGTTCGGTGCTCAGCGGGCTTAAGTCCAGTTCATATTTCTTTCCGATCTGGGCGTACTTCACAACGCCAAATGTGTGATAGTTCATCAGGTCCACACGGTCCAGATTCTTTAGTGTGGATAGGAATTCTGCAGCTTTTACGATGTCTTCATCCGAGTCGTTGTGTCCCGGGATCAGGGGCATCCGAATAATGGTCGGGACATTCAGTTTGTCCAGCTCCTGCAGATTGGATAAGATCAGGTCATTGGAAACGCCCGTGTCCCGCATGTGTTTTTCCGGATCCATGCCTTTTAGATCATACAGCAGAAAATCCGCTTCCTTAAGGACCTGGAACGCCTTTTCATTTATGGTATAGCCGCAGGTGTCTACCGCTACGTTAATAAAGTTTTCTTTGCATTTGCGGATAAGCGCCAGCGTGAAGTCCGTATGCATGGAAGCCTCTCCGCCGCCAATGGTCACTCCGCCGCCGGACGACTTGTAATAGGTCGCATCGCGCCGGATGATGTCAAACAGTTCATCGATGGTATAGTATTCGCCAAACTTTTCCAGCGCACCAAAGAAGCAGGAATCGATGCACTTCATACAGTTATTGCAGCGCTCCCGGTCGATCGTAACCGTCTCTCCTGTTTCGCTTTTTTGGATGGCTCCCTCCGGACAGACATCTATGCATTTCATGCAGCCCTTGCAGAGCATTTCCACATAGCGAAGCTCCGGATCAAACTTCTGACCCTCAGGGTTGCAGCACCATTTGCAGCGCAAAGGGCAGCCCTTCAGAAAGATAGTGGTCCGGATGCCGTAGCCGTCTACCATAGAACCGTGCACAATATTGAACACGATTCCTTTATTCTCTTTATTGTTTGTATCCATACCTTCTCCCCGGGATATTTACATGCAGAAGTAGAATCCGACGTCGCCGTCCATATACATTTTTGCAGGCAGCGGCATTGGCGGATCTAACGCTGGCAGTTCGCCCGCGCGCATCTTCTCTGCTGCAGCGATCTGCTTGTCAATGTAATCCGGTGTTAATGGGAATTCTCCATGGCTTGGATAGATCTGGTCAAATGATACTTTCATCATGGACAGCTTCTGCAAGGTCCTTAAGTAAGCATCATAATCACGACCCTCTCCAAACAGGAATACTGGCATCATCTTGGAAACCAGATCGCCTGTTACAATGATGCGATTTAAACGGTCGAACAATGCAAGGCTTCCAGGCGTGTGTCCCGGTACATGCAGCACTTCAAAGAATCTGCCGCCGATATTGATGTGATCGCCTTCTTTTAATACACAAAGCTCTGTACCTGCCTTTGCTGCCATCTCCTGACAAGCAGGTATTTCTTCCTCAAGCAGATAAGCTTTATCGAAATTTCCCATGTAGCCGATGTGGTCCGGGTCACCGTGTGTCAGCACCAGCTGCACCGGTTTGTCCGTCAGCGTTGCAATAAGATCTTTCAGATTATCTTCTCCGCCGAACGCAGCATCCACCAGCAAGGCTTTCTCCTCGCCAATAAACAGGTAGCATCTGACAAAACCCTGCTCGATCCGATATTCGTTCTCGTTGATTTTTATCGCCTCCGGCGATGGAAACATCATTTCCGGCATATAACCCCCTCCTTGTTTCTACCAGAATGTTTTTTAGATATGTAATTAACGCCCATAAAATAATGATTGTTTAAGTTATTGTATCATGCAGATTCTCTATAATCTAGAAGATATTCCTGAGAGATAATGTTTGTGGTCTTTATGTTTCCGCAAATTAATCTTTATTATGCTCCGCAAACAAACAGGAAGATCCGAAATCAAAAATCGTCCAATTATTTTCGTTTTTGTACCCCTTTTCCCGCAAAAAAACGTCTCCCACTATTCCCGGGCGAATCGCCATTCTTTCCCAATAAGCAAAAAACCTTGATTTTAAGCCATTCTTTAAAACCGATGAAAAAACCTCCTCTTCCTCACTATTAAATCAGACAGCTTATAGGGGTACAAAAACGCAAATTATTGGCTTTTTTTTGAAACAGGAGTTTTCATTTATGGATCATTGACGCAAACGTCCATGATCAACGCAAAAAAGGGAGTATTTTTATGAAAAATACTCCCTTGTAACAAAGTTGCTCTGTTATTTCACTTCCACCGTGTAATACCCCAGGATGACCTGATCCGGCAGGCGGGTCGCGCAGCAGACAAACAGTTTTTCGTTCAGCCAGTCCAGCCGTCTGTCATAGACCTCAAACACCGGGTGTGTGCAGAAATAGTAAAGATCCGGGTCGATAAACTCTCCGTTCTTGACGGCTGGCACATACTCCGGCGGAACTGTACGGATCCCGTCATTCTGAATATAGAAAGAAGAGCCGTCATCCATCCTGACGCCGTATCTGGCTGACAGTTCACACACACCGTTCGGCCTTATGACCTGGCTGTCTACACCGCCCGGCAGCACGGTGCCGTGCAGGCCTTCCCCTGTCAGCTCACCGGAAAGGATCGGGATCAGCTGTCTGCGTCCGTTTACTTCATCCTGCCCCACAACGATCGGGGTATCTACTTTTACGGAAATATTAAATGCAAGTTTTAATGATGGCATAATTTTCACTCCTTTTATTCCAAATGGTCTGCTGCATGTAATGCGATATATTGTTTTATTTCTGCTTCTGTTGCTTCACGGTCGCTTTCAAAAAAGCCTGCGCCGCTTCCATTGATCCATTCCAGGAACGTCTCTTTCCCGGAAGCAGGGATCGTTGTTTCATACTGTCCCATATTGACAAACACATACTTACAGGTGATGAACTGCTGGTTTTTGCTTTTTTCGTATTCCTCGGAAATGAAAGCCTTTTTCCATGTTTCAAATGCAGCCTGATCTTTGCACCTTTCCAACACTACTTCTAGTTGGTCCTTCTCTTCTGCAAAGCCTTCCGGGTCGATGTCATGGAATACGGAAACGGACTCGCTGTCTGTCTGAAGTGTCAGAAGAAGACGGTAAAGGCTTTCTTCATCGAGGGTATCTAAGAAACTGTAATCCACCTCTCCCTGATGTTCCTTCTCCACATCGCTTTCCGGGATCTCTATTTCGTCCGCATATTTCCCTGCTGCCATTTCTATAAATGCCTCTGCCTCATCCGCACTGCTTCTTGCCAGAAGGATCATGTAACGGACCAGCGGAACGGCCTCATTCTCCGGATCGTTGGAGATGGAATCAAAAACGGCTGCGTATTCTCCCATGGTGATCCCATTGAAATCTTCAATAAAATGCGCATTCAGGTAATCGGCAAATGCCTGATCTTCAAAATCTTCCTCAACCAGCTTCTCAAAGATATCACGGTCTGAAAGGAACACGTTAGGAACGCCTTCAAACTCAACCATGTTGAGCCATTGCGCTGCGGCATCTTCTTTATATTTGACAGTTACGACCACGCTGGCCGGAGCATCTTCCCATTCCGGACCGCCTTTTGTTACTGCGCGTTTTGCTTCTTCAATCAGATATTTTTTCATCGTTCGTACTTCCTAGGTGATGCAGAACATGTTTTAGGCCATGTCTTTCAATGCAATATCCGCCTTCCTGAGGCGATCGAGTGCACGCGGGAGGAATGTGTATTTCTTCGGAGATTTATTTCTCACCACTCGGCTTGATACCCCTGCTGCAATGATTCTCAATTCTCAACGAGTGGGTTTTCCCAATCAATGTAGAGTTCTACCTTTGGCTTAGAAACAAAGTTTCCGCCATCTGCAAGGTATTCATCGACATCGGAGTACGACATGCGAATGTAGTAGCCATTTTCAATGAATTCGAGGCTCATTGCTTCGTGGTAAACAGGCTCTCCCTTGGCAGCAGAAAAAGAATGATGAATAACATTATTGCCATCTGCATCTACATAGGCGTCTATCGTTTTGTCTTCCTCACTGAGCCATGAAGTAAAGCCGGCATCTTTGAGCTTTTGAATATACTGAGCTGCTTTTGCAGGATCTATCCCTCTGAAAGTTAAGGTAATGCTGTGAGCACCAGGATTATTCCTGGTAATCTCACCACCAAAATCCGGTGCAGGTACATCATCCGGCCAGCCTTCAATAACATGAGCATTATTGTCTGCAGTTTCTTCTTTTGCTGTATCTTGCTGTGAATCTGCAGCTGCAGCATCAGCCTCCAGAGCTGGGACATCTGCCTGCCCTGCTTCTTTGTTTGCTTTTCCACACCCGGAAAGGATCAGACCAAATACCATGATTGCAGAAATAATCAAAACAACCAGTTTTTTCATTAGCTTTTACTCCTTTGTGTCATAGTTGTATAGTTTTAAAATTATAAAGAATTCATTCAAACGTGCTGCAGTGTATTCTTCCACCGCCTGCAACAACATCTCCGTCATAGAACACCACCGCTTGTCCGGGTGTTATGGCGCGCTGCGGTTCATCGAACACGACCCGCACCGTACCGTCCCCGCAAGGGATCACCCTGGCTGGTTGTTCTTTGTGACGATAGCGGATTTTCGCATGAAGTCTCATTGGTTCAGTCAGACGATCAAAGCTGATCCAGTTCAATTCATCTGCAACCAGTTCAGATGCATACAGGTTTTCGTCCGTTACCAATGTGACCGTATTCTTTTCTATGTTTTTATCTCTTACGTATAAAGGTGTCCCAAAGGCAATGCCAAGCCCTTTGCGCTGGCCGATTGTATAGCGGACCGCTCCCTTATGTTGTCCCAGGACATTTCCGTTATCATCGATAAAATCCCCTGGCGGATAGCTTTTGCCGGTATAGGATTCCATAAAGCGGACATAATCACCATCCGGCACAAAACAGATATCCTGACTGTCACTTTTATCTGCATTTACAAATCCGTTTTCCGCTGCAATGCTGCGGATCTGTTTCTTTTCCATGGTTCCCAGCGGAAAACAGGTATGCGCCAGCTGCTCCTGTGTCATCGAATACAAGACATAGCTTTGGTCCTTATTTGGATCAACTCCTTTTTTCAGTAAGTATCTTCCGTTTTCATAGGAGATCCGGGCATAATGTCCTGTAACGACATATTTACATCCCAGCTCCATCGCCCGCTGAAACAGCTTTTCAAATTTCAGATACCGGTTGCAGTCCAGGCACGGATTAGGCGTAAGGCCTTGTTCGTAAGAATCAATAAAACGATCGATAACCTTACTTCTGAAATCTTCTGTAAAATTAAACACATAATATGGGATCTTTAACCGTGCCGCCACACTGCGCGCATCCTCAACGTCTTCCAGTGAACAGCAGGTTTTTGAAGAATAGCTCTCAGGAAAATGATTTTCCGAAATGGTTTCAGAAATCAGTTTCATGGTTGCGCCGATACAGTCATATCCCCTCTGCTGCATCAGATATGCTGCCACAGAGGAATCCACTCCTCCGCTCATAGCGATCAGAACTTTTTCTTTCATAAACGTACCTCTTTTGTTCATTATATTTTATTTCTGCTATAATTGAAAAGAATTTTGCAACGAAAGGACTAATCAATCATGCAGAAAAAGTTCTTTATTCTTCTCATCGCTTTCTCAATGCTCCTGGCCATCGCCGGATGCAGTGCAAAGCACGAGGACATACAGGAAGGAACAAGCATTTCTGCCGATTCCTCCGCAGTAGTTCCGGAACAGGCTTCCAAAGTAATAACATCTACAATTAAGGAGATCAAAAAACACGGAAACGTAGTTTTGGAGATTTCTTTTGATGATATGACAAACAACGGTATGAACATCGGAGATATCATAACCGTGTCCGTTGGTGACGCCAAATTCGATATGCCTGTCGGCACAGATTATTCCGATGTTGACAGCGGGAATATGATCTGCCGGTTTGACCAGGATAAAAAAGAAGTCGTGATCGCAACCAATATGGGATCTTTTGCAGAGAGCGCCGGAATCGGAGAAAAGAAAGAGATTGCAGAAGACCCTGGTTACAGCTGGACCATCCTGATCCCTGAGATCGGACTTCAGCTAAAAGAAAAGGAAGGATATCTGGATGAGTATCGTGCACGGAATCTTTCCAGAACGGATCTTCGGGAAGACTATCCTGATCTGACCGATGCAGAATTTGCCAATTTCCGTACCATCTCTGTTTCCGGCATAAAGGAAAACCTGATATATCGGAGCAGTTCGCCGTTAAGACCAGACATGGGAAGAAATACATATGCAATGGCTGCGATGGAAGCTGCCGGGATCCGGTCGGTCATCAATCTTGATGATTCCTCCGAACATATGCTAAGCTACAGCACGTATCCGGACAGCTACTACAGCAAATGCCACATTCTCAATTCCGAAATGTCTTACGATTTTGAATCAGAGGACTTTGCAGCTAAAGTTAAGAACTGCCTTTTATTCATTTCCGAGAATGATGGCCCGTATCTGATCCACTGCAAAGAAGGCAAAGACCGGACAGGCATCCTTTGTGCTCTGATCGAATGCTTTGCCGGCGCATCTGCAGAGGAAGTCACGAATGATTATATGGTAACTTACCAAAACTTTTATCACATTACGCCGGAAGATAATACTTATAACATCGTCCTGAAGAACAATCTCGTTAAAACGCTGTGTAAATTATTCCAGGTGGATGATCTTGAGACGGCTGACCTGAAAGAAAAGGCGGCAGCATATTTCCGTTCGGCCGGCCTTACGGAAGGACAGCTAAGCAGCCTCAGAGAAAAGCTGAAATAACCGGAATTCGCAGGTATACACTATGCAAAGAATAGATAATGACGCTTTCTATGAATTTATAAAACAATATGATCCGAATAGTGAATATCATCTTGTCGGTGAGGTTGACTATCATTTATTGAGTGATGACAAGCCTTATGATGGGATGGCTTCTCATAGGGAAGCATTGCGCATTGTCTTTGACTGGCTGGTGAAACAAGACATAGAAAATAAAGAAAACGCCCGGACAATGTTTGGTGACGACTATGCAGATCGATTGCGTCCTTTGGTTTATGACATCGACAAGGCGCAGCCTTCTCCACTGGATCCGCAAGTGTTTTTCTACTGTCCGAATATTGTAAAGACTGATTATTATGGCAACGCCTTTTATGATGCCGAGTGGAAGCCTAATGACGAAAACTGCGGAACTACGGTTCCTTACTGGTATGCAATTCTGGAGCCGGTGCAAGGCAGGAGAAACATGCCAGAAGACTTTAAAAAAGTAAACGAAGTTCTGTTTCCAAACGGTACAGATACGCTTGACATCTATGAATGGACAACAGACTGGTCAGATTTTTTTGATGCCGGACACGAATGGTATGGATCATGCTGCTGGAGTGTCTATGATAAGACCCGCAGCAGATATGTAGTAATGCTCGTATCAGCAACAGACTGACAGCATAGGAGAGACAAAATGGAACATCATAGCAGAGGCACATTTAAAGGATCTTTCGGTTTTGTATTAGCCGCAGCAGGGAGCGCAGTTGGACTTGGAAACATCTGGCGTTTCCCCTACCTTGCAGCCAGAGACGGCGGCGGATTATTTTTAGTTGTTTATATCATTCTTGCTTTGACCTTTGGGTTTGCCATGCTCACCAGCGAGATCTCCATTGGCAGAAAGACAAAGCAGAGTCCTCTTACGGCTTACGGAAAGCTTTCTAAACGCTGGGGTTGGATCGGCATCTTTTCCTGCGTCGTTCCATTTCTGATCATGCCATATTACTGCGCGATCGGCGGATGGGTCATTAAATATTTCTGGGCTTTTCTTACCGGCCACGGGTTGGAAGCTGCGCAGGACGGTTACTTCTCCGGTTTTATTACCGGACAGTATGAACCGCTGATCTTTCTTTTGATCTTCCTTGCGGCCTGCGCCATCGTCATCTTTAACGGTGTCGAAAAAGGAATTGAACAGTTCTCCAAGATCCTGATGCCGATCCTGGTTATTCTCGTGATCGGAATTGCCGTTTATTCGCTGACCCTCAGCCACACAAACGAGGCCGGCCAGACGGTGTCCGGTATAGATGGCCTGAAAGTATATCTGATCCCAAGTTTCAAGGGTGTGACAGCGAATAAGTTTTTCCACATCGTCGTGGATGCTCTGATGCAGCTGTTCTACAGTCTGAGCATTGCCATGGGTATTATGATCGCCTACGGTTCCTATGTTCCGGACCGTTCCAATCTTTCCAAATCCATCAATCAGATCGAACTGTTTGATACGGTTGTTGCGTTCCTAGCCGGAGTGATGATCATCCCTGCCGTTTATGTATTTATGGGACCTGACGGCATGTCCACTGGTCCGTCCCTCATGTTTGTATCGCTCCCTAAAATATTTGCCGCAATGGGCCCTGCCGGAAACATCGTGGGAACCATCTTCTTTGCGATGGTTCTGTTTGCCGCACTCACCAGTGGAATCTCTATTATGGAAGCTGTCATCTCCAGCTTTATGGACAAGTTTAAACTCTCCCGGAAAAAAGCAACCGTCATTGAAACTGCTTTTGCACTTGTGATCGGCGTGATCGTCTGCCTGGGATATAATCTGCTTTATTTCGAATTGAAACTGCCAAACAGCGAGAGTCCGGGACAGATCCTGGACGTGCTTGATTACATCAGCAACTATCTCATGATGCCGATCATTGCTCTTGCGACCTGCATCCTGATCGGATGGGTCCTGAAGCCGGACACTGTGATCGAGGAAGTAACAAAAAACGGTGAACCGTTCCGTCGCAAGAAGCTCTACACGATCATGACGCGCTACATCTCACCGATTTTCATTATTGTTATACTGCTGTTCTCACTGGGGATACTTTAATACAGAGAACAGGACAATATAAATCGTAAATAATATGGCAGTAGGAATCACCGGATATTCCCGGATGAAATGAAACATGGTTTTTCCCTGGGTTTTCATGGTTGTCATTGCGGTTTAGCGGTTCAGGATCTCCATAAACTCTTCTCCGGTGATGGTTTCCTGTTTGTAAAGATACTGTGCCAGCTCCTCCAGTTTCTCCCGGTTTTCCCGGAGGATTGCTGATGCCTTTTCATGCTGCTTTTTCACCAGGGCCACCACCTGGGAATCGATCTTTGTCTGGGTCTCTTCCGAGCAGTCCAGGGAAGCATCTCCGCCCAGATACTGGTTGTGAACATTTTCCATAGCCACCATGTCAAAGTCCTCGCTCATGCCATAGCGGGCCACCATGCTCCGGGCCAGTTTGGTTGCCTTCTCAATATCATTGGCCGCTCCGGTGGAAATCTCGCTGAACATCAGTTCTTCCGCAGCCCGGCCGCCGGTCAGGGTCGCAATCTGGTTTTCCAGTTCGGTTTTGGTCATCAGGTAATGATTGTCCTGCTCCACCTGCATGGTATATCCCAGAGCGCCGGAGGTTCTGGGGATAATGGTGATCTTTTGCACCGGCGCGGTATCCGTCTGCCGGGCTGCCACCAGCGCATGGCCGATTTCGTGGCAGGCTACCGTCCATTTCTCTTTATCCGTCAGAATGGCATTCTTCTTCTGGTATCCGGCAATGACCACTTCAATGCTTTCCTCCAGATCCCGCTGGGTGGCATAGGTTCTGTTTTCCCGGACTGCTCTCAAGGCCGCTTCATTCACAATATTGGCCAGCTCTGCTCCTGATGCGCCGGAGGCCATCCGGGCAATCTGCTTAAAGTCCACATCACCTGCCAGACGAACCTTCTTCGCATGGACTTTCAGGATCTCCTCCCGTCCCTTCAGGTCAGGCAGTTCCACAGGCACCAGCCGGTCAAATCTGCCGGGTCTGGTAAGAGCCGGATCCAGCGACTCGGGACGGTTGGTTGCCGCCAGGATGATGACGCCGTTGTTCCCCTCAAAGCCATCCATTTCCGTCAGCAGCTGATTCAGGGTCTGCTCCCTTTCATCGTTGCCGGTCATATTGCCTTCCCGCTTTTTGCCGATGGCATCGATCTCATCAATAAAGACAATGCAGGGAGCCTTTTCCTTGGCCTGTTTGAACAGGTCCCGGACCTTGGATGCGCCCATGCCCACAAACATCTCCACAAACTCCGAACCTGACATGGAGAAAAACGGCACATTGGCTTCGCCTGCCACAGCCTTGGCCAGCATGGTTTTACCGGTTCCCGGAGGTCCTATCAGCAGAATGCCCTTGGGCATGGAAGCGCCGATTTCCCTGTATTTCGTAGGATCATGCAGATAATTGACGATCTCCGAAAGGTTTTCCTTGGCCTCGTCTTCTCCTGCCACATCATCAAATCTGATGCCGTCAGAGGATTTCACATAGACCTTGGCATTGGATTTTCCCATGCCAAACATCAGGGAATTGGCTCCGCCGGCCTTGTCCATCATCTTGCGGGAAAGGAAGGTTCCCAACAGATAGAAGATCACAATTGGCAGAATCCAGCTCAGAAGAATCCGCACAAAGGGAGATGTCTCCGTCTGAATCTCGCTGGTGAATTTCACATTGGCGCTGTGAAGCCGCTGCACCAGGTCGGGATCATTCATCAGTCCCGTTTTGTAAATCGTCTTTTCTTCCTTGTCCGTAAAGAGGATCTGATTGGTCTGGATCTGAACGCTGCCGATCTTCCCCTCTTCCGTCATAGTCATAAAGGTGCCGTAATCCACCTCCTGGATCTGCCTCTGACTGATCACAGGGAGAATCAGGAAGTTAAAAACAAATAAGATCAGCAGAATGACCAGATAAAAATAAATCATCTGCTTTTGTGGTTTCTTTACTTCATTCATTTATTCTCGTCCGCCTCTTTCTGTTATGAATTAAATTATTTTATTTTGAACTATATGGGTAAAAAATTATCCGCCGCACCAAAGTTCAGCAGGAAAACTGCTCCACATTGTTCAGAAGTTTCCTGGTAAGACTCTCCAGTGTGGCCACTTCTTCTTCCGTGAAATCCTTCAGGATCTGCTCATTGACTTTGTGTTTGATCTGCTCGATTTCCCTGCGGACCTTTTCGCCCTCCTCCGTGATATGGAAATGGACCATTCTCCGGTCCTTCCGGCTCTGCTCGGACCTGAGGTAGCCTTTCTCGCAAAGAGCAAACATGGCCACGGACACATGCCCCTTCTGCAGGGCCAGCTCTCTGGCCAGCTCCGTAGAGGAGATATCCGGCATCAGTCCCAGATACAGCAGCACTTCCACCTCCACCTGCTTCAGGTCATACTGCACCCGGAGATTCCGGTATATCTGCTCGATCATTTTCTTGAATTTTCTTCCCCTCAGGAGAACGTCCAGTTCAATTTCCTTTTTCATACTGCTACCTGGTATATAGTTGCGCTTTCTAATAATTCAATTTTAAACTATTTCGTTTTGTACAATATTACGTCTTCGATCTCTGTCTGTCAAGCGGAACAAACCGCTGATCTTCCGGCGTGCAGTGTAACCAGAAATGTACAGAACATTTTCGGCGGTTACAAAAAAGCAGGAACTCTTCGTGAAAACTGCCAAAAAGTGTAACCAAGTGTAACCAAAACCCCGAAAATGAAAATAGCCAGGAATGTTGATTTTTCAACGATTCCTGACTACCACGAAACGAAGAAGGAGGGATTCGAAGTCAGTCCTGATCCGAAAAATGCTTTAAGAAAGGGGTTTCCGGATGTCACCGCTGAAAATTGGAATCAATTTTGGAATCAAACCGCTTTTGGGGACAAAGTCTATATATCGGAAAATCTAAAGTTTGCATGTCGGATAATCTAAAGTTTGCACAGTAATCTCCAAAAAGCTTTAAGATAAAATATATTCCTTTATTCGGAAGATCACATAAAGCGGCAGTGACCATACATGTGTGTCACCATCCATGTTGTCACCCACATTTTTCAAGGATGTTTTGATTGCCATACGCGGATGATATCTGCCACAGAAAAGATGAAGGCTTTTTGCTTTTGTATTGTCTGCTGATTTCACCTCAATCGGAAGAATACTTCCCTCATAATCAGTGATGAAGTCTATTTCCGCATCCGCCTTTGTTCTCCAAAAATAACTGTCAATACCCATGCACTTAAGCTGTGTGAAAACATAGTTTTCTGTAAGCGCGCCTTTAAAGTGAATATAAGAGGAGTCTCCTTCAAGAATGGTCCTATAATTAACATTGGACTTTCTCCTCAGGAGGCCGACGTCTGCCATATAGACTTTGAAATAGGTGTTGTCTGCCATACCGGACAGGGGAAGCTCCGGAGTCGGTACCATGCAGAGTTTACCTGCGATACCTGAGTTCACGATCCATTCAAGCGCGTCCTCAAGGTCTTTCGCCCTCGCACCCTGCTTAACATGCGAAAAAATAAACTTATTATTGTCCCTTGCGATCTGGGAAGGGATCGCATCCCAGATCAACCGGATCTTCGCGGCTGTCTCCGGTGTTGTATGCTTTCCAAAGTCGTCCGCATAATCCCTCAGGATCCGGTCCTGTACCTCTTCCGTTTCCTTATAATCATGGGTATCGACCCAGGTTTGTACTGCCTCAGGCATCCCTCCGACAATATAATAGTTCTTCAGGTATTTTTCGAGAGGAACCGTGTATAGCTGCGGGATCTCCCTTTCCAAAGAAAGCTTCCTGACGCCATCAACATATTTTTCACCGCCGTCTGCGTTCACAAACTCTTCGAAGCTCATGGGATACATCTCTATCCGGTCAACCTTTCCGACCGGGAATGAGATTCCTTCCCTGCGCAGCGCCACGCCCAGAAGGGAGCCTGCGGCTATCAGATGAAGTTTTGGCATATCTTCACAGAAATATTTAAGCGCCTGGATTGCTCTCGGGCAATCCTGTATCTCGTCAAAAACCACCAGAGTCTGTCCTGGAACGATCCTTTTTCCATATATGACGCTTCCAAGTTCATCGATGATCCGTTCCGTGTTAAAATCATAATCAAATACGGACTTCAAACCTTCGTTCCCGTCGAAATTGAAATACGCCATGTCTTCAAATTCGTTATCGCCGAATTCCTTTATCAGATAAGTCTTACCACACTGCCTGACGCCTGTGACGAGCAGGGGTTTCCGGTTCTTTTTACTCTTCCAGGATATAAACTTTTCATATACCAGCCTTTTCATTATTCATTCCTCCAACTGCAAATTAACATTTTTCAACCGAATTGTCAATTTTATCCTGCGTTTTTCGACCGAATAATGCGGATCCCGCTCATTTGGGGAACACTTGTGATTGATGTAGGTTATTTTACGGGTTAATTGCAATTAGAGGTTCCAGTTTG
>JAFWCK010000006.1 GCA_017536965.1 Lachnospiraceae bacterium
ATGACAGCTGCGACACCATCAATGGCAGGAGCAGGCATGACAGGCGCAAGTACCGGGTGGGAATGGGCATCGGTATATGCTTCATTATTGACGGAAGTACAGGTATACGGCTCGAAGGTATGGTCGTCATCGGCCTATGATGTCGGAGAAGGCTTTGAAAAACTGCCGGTATTTAACTTTATCAATCCGATCGAGTATCAGCGTGCCCGCTGGTGGCTTCGCGCTGTAGTCTCCGGCTCGCACTTCGCGCTTGTCGACGACGGCGGTAACGCCGGCTACCTCGGCGCCAGCCGCTCGATTGGCGTGCGCCCGCTTATCGTTTTAGCTTAAGGCAAATTCGGCGGTCTCGTACCGCCGAATAGAAAGGCACATTATGAGCGTTCCGGCAGGCAAGAGAGGAAAATCATCCACAGAATTCTTCCACAGCGCATATAAACTGAATGACAGCATCACACAATTATTGATCCGGGATTTTGGCATAAGATCGATATCACGTGATCTTAAAACATTCACACATTGCGCGAAAATGAGTAAGGAAGATCGGGAGAACTTTAGTAGCATATGCGAGAAATATCATATTGATGTTGAGGCAGAATATCCGCTATGGATCATTGAACATTACAGAAATGTTATATTGAATATTCTTGCTGAAATGATCAATAACATTACTCAGGCGAATACCATTTACCCTGATACGATGGACGATCTGAAACTCAGGAAGACATACCAGTGGAAAGCGATAGCAAACTGCTATCAATTATTACAGCACTTTCAGACTGCGATCAGAATACTTCCGGTAGATGTAAACAGATACGCTCCATATGTGGATATGATCAACAAGGAGATCGCCAGCCTGAAAGACTGGAAGAAATCTGATAATAAAATCAAGAAAAGACTTGAGGAATCCATAAATAATACAAAGGAACAATAGGTTTTGATCTATAATACGCCCGGTCGTGCCAACTGGTGGCTTCGCGCTGTAGTCTCCGGCTCGAACTTCGCGAATGTCAACAACAACGGTAACGCCAACTACAACAACGCCAGCAACTCGAATGGCGTGCGCCCGATTGTCAAAACATGTGCTTGAAGGCCGTGATGCCGTCACATGTCAAAGATAAGGAGATCAAGACCTACCC
This sequence comes from Lachnospiraceae bacterium, assembly GCA_017536965.1. Taxonomy (GTDB): domain Bacteria; phylum Bacillota; class Clostridia; order Lachnospirales; family Lachnospiraceae; genus RGIG5612. Next base: position 1,137 of record JAFWCK010000006.1, read on the forward strand.
TTTCAAGGGGAAAGAGGCGGGGATGATATTGCCGGATACGTCCGATGCAGTTATAAACATCCCCATCATGTTAAATGAAAACAGGGTTAAAAGAGTTATACGATGTCAATCATCTCATAGCGAGCTTCTATAAGACGAAAGAAGGTACTGATTGGAAAGAGTCAGTACAAAGATATGAGATGAACCTTTTACAGAATATTTGCAGGACAAGCCAGGAAATACAAGATGGAAAATATAAATTCTTGAAGCAGGTTGAATTCAGGCTCTGCGAACGAGGGCATGTACGGTATATAAAATCGCATCATATATCTGATCGTGTAGTACTTACATGTTTCGTAGATTATGTTCTGCTGCCGCATATCAGATCGAAGCTTATATACGATAATGCTGCGAGCATTAAAGGCAAAGGGACAAGCTTCTGCCGGCGCAGGCTCTGCTGCCATCTTAATGATTTTTATAAGCGATATGGCAACAAAGGATTCATAAGAATTTATGATTTCAGCAAATATTTCGACAATATTGATCACGATTTGGCTCTGTATGCATTCAGAAAATACCTTAATGATGATGAATATGAGTTCTTAACAAAGGTATACAGGGAATTTGAGTTCGATCTTTCATTTCTGAGCGATGAAGAGTACGAAAAGTGTAAACGCGAAGTATTCAATTCACTTTTATATTTTGGGCATCCGGAGAGTGAACGCACCGGCGAGAAAATGCTTCGCAAATCTGTAGGAATAGGAAGTCCAGTATCACAAACGACCGGTGTATTTTATCCTCACAGACTCGATAATCTATGCAAGATCTTTTTCGGGATCAAATGGTATGGCCGTTATATGGATGACTTTTATATTATAGCGCGGACAAAAGAAGAACTTGACCGTTATAATTTCGGAATAGAACGCACATGTAAAGAGCTGGGCATCATCCTTAACAAGAAGAAAATAAAAACTATTCCGTTAAGCAAGGAGTTCATTTTCCTAAAGACGATCTACAGACTCAGGGATGACGGCAAAATCGTAAAACGAATATGTAAAAGCACATTACTGCGAGAACGCAGGAAAATAAGAAAGTACCGGAACCTTGTCAAACAGGGCAAGATGACAATTGAGCACGTCCTTGAATCATACCGCGGATGGCGAGGATCATACAAGAACTATGACAGCCGGTATGAACTTATAAAAATGGATAAGTATGTTAAAAACCAATTGCAAATACAGGAGGATATAAAATGGACGAAGAAAACAAAACAGTAGAAAATATCGAGCAGGAAATCAGAAACCTGCAATCAGAGCTCACCTCGGTAGCATCTCCGATCGGAGACTGGAAAGTCTGCAAATGCTATGAATATGCTCTTGCCGGAGAAAATGCACCTTATGACATCCAGGAGCTTCACGCCAAGAGACAGGCTATAAGGGATCGTATCAATGAATTACAGGAAGAACTCAAAGGAAACAATTGATTATGGACTTTTTACTTGAGCAGATCGAAACGTTGAATCTAATTACAAGACTACAGGCAAGTGTTATTGATGAACTTTTTCTGATGCTGGGGTTATATATGACCGATGAAGATATACAGGCACTTCCGGCAATAAAGAAGATTAACGAGGCAGCGAAGCTCAAGGCAGATCTGAAACTCGAATAGTTGCACCGGTGCAACAGGCAATCAAAGGAGACAACACATGGAAAGCGTAACCATTGCGATCATCACGGCAACAGGATCCATCCTGGCGTCGATCATCACGGTCATATCAGTAATCGTAACAGCAAACAAAAATAATGCAGCTGTTGATGCAAAACTGGACAAACAGCAAGCGGTAATAGAAACCAAGATCGAGGAGCTGACGCGGGAAGTCCGGGAGCATAATAATTTTGCAAGAAGGATGCCGGTTGTCGAGGAAAAGATTGAAGTTGCGAACCACAGGATTAAAGATCTTGAGGAAGAAGCCAAAAGAAGGAGGGACGTAGGATGAAAAATATCAAAAATTCAAGCTGGTGGAAGGCTGCTGCCAAAAGAGCGCTCCGCACGGTTGGTCAGACTCTCGCGGGTCAGATACCGGCAGGGCTAATAATCACACCCACCATGATACAGAACGCAAACTGGTCATACCTTGATATTGTGCTTGCATGGCTCGCAACGGGCATAGTGGCCGGAATAATGTCGTTATGTACATCACTCGGCGGCCTTCCTGAAGTCGAAGTATAAGGAGGTGACAGCAGCATGGATGAGAATTACCGGGTAACTTTAGCACATGCCGTAGGATCCGAGGAAGGAACCAAAAACGGCAAGCCTGGAGATCAGACCGGGAAAGAAGTACGTATCGCAGAATGGTACATCAGCGGAGAAAAAGACGGTAAGAAGTGGGACTACGTAATCCGCAGCACGAAAAAGATAAAGCGTAAGAAAATCGCAGAAAACGCAGAAGCCGGAGCGCGTAATTCACACCTTGGATACTCACAGACTGACAGATACAGCGCTTACGACATTGTAAAGGCATGTGGCTACGATCTTTCAAAGCTGGATAAGGATGCAAACACAGACTGCTCGCAGATGGCAACGATCTGCGCATCGTATGCCGGATATCCGATCCCGAGGGACACTTATACCGGCAACATGAAAGAACGCTACGAGGCCGTAGGCGGCTTCAAGTTCCACAGTTCGAAGAAATACACCGCTGACTACAAAAAGCTTATTCCGGGCGATATTCTGCTCAGAGTGGGGCATCATGCGGCGATGGTCATCAACAATGTGTACTGGCTGAAGACTACGATCAAGAAGTCAAACAGCGCAGGCAGAAAAGAGGATGTCAAGGCCTTGCAGGCTCGCCTTAACGAGCTCGACAAAGCAAAGCTCGAAATCGATGGTATCTGGGGATCCTTAACAGAAGTGGCGGTCAAAAAATTCCAGAACGACAACGGACTCATGATCGACGGAATAGTTGGCCAGAAAACTGCTACAGCCCTCGGTTTCGTATTCGGCTCTTAACGGATTCCGGCGATCTCGTATCGATCATATTTTGTTCCTTTTCGGGGAGAGCTCGCAGCAATGCGGGCTTCTTTTTTTAAAAGGTAATAACAAAAGCAATTACTTTATAACTCGAAATAGTGGGGACACTCTGGGGACAATTTGAAAAAAGAAAAAACAAAAATGCAGCATTTAAGCACCTTCCGGGGACAGGGTGGGGACACCAAAAAATATAAAAAATAACGCAAATCAACATGATTTTGAGAAAAGAAGAAACCCTTGAAATACTGTATTTTCAAGGGTTTTGATTATCAGCTGAGAATGGGACTTGAACCCACGACCTATTGATTACGAATCAATTTGATGATTGCCACAGCTCAGTAAAATAAACGCTCCCGGATATCATATGGGGACAGACTGGGGACAAAAATGAAGAAATCACAGTGATTTGTTCAAGCGCTCCAGGACGTTTTCCTTCTGTTCGTCAAGGTGAGCATATATCTTCATGATCATGGTCGTGTCGGCGTGTCCCAGGATCTTCGCGGCCATTTTCACTGTGATACCGGAATAGTACAACCTCGTTGCATAATCATGTCTGAAATAGTGAGGCGTAAGCTCGGCAGCAGTCGGAGCGATCACGGACAGCTTCGCAGAGATGGTCTGCCAGAAACGCCGGAAGGATGTATCGGTCATCGGTGCGCCCGGAGTGCGCGGCATGTCAAAAATTAAACCTTCCTTTGACTTCACATAGTCTCTGACAGCATCGATATACTTGTCAGGCAGCAGTATGCTCCTGAGACTGTGAGAGCTCTTTGCTGATTGTACTATGATTGCCTTGTTGCCGTCAAGGATCAATGTCTGGGAGATCGTCACGGTCTTGTTTGCAAAGTCAAATGCCGAAGCGGTCAGGGCAAGAGCTTCCTCCCTTCTCACGCCGGTGTAGTACAATGTCCATACAAAAGCACGCTGTCGGTCTGTGAAATCTGCTTCAAGGATCGCTTTCCGCTCTTCATCCGTGAATGCCCTTCTCTCGGTCTTGGTTTTGCGGGGAATGACGAGCTTCTTGACATTGGCAGCCTTCTTCATGAACATATCATCATCCATGGCGGCCTCGTAGAGCTGCCGGAGCGTGAGCCTGATCTTGTTGCAGGTCTCATACTTGTCAAAATTCTTGTTGAGGATCCCTTGCAGATCGGAAAGGGATATCTCATCGAAGTACATGTCACCCAGAGCAGGAGCAAGATGCTTTTCAATAACATTCTCATACATCTTGCGGGTGCTGATCGACTTCATGCTCTTGGTGGTCTGGTACCAGTGCCGGGCATATGTAATGAACGACATCTCATTATCGGGCCGGCCGGATTTCATAAGCCACTTCTGACGCATTTCAAAAGTTTTCTTTTCAATCTCGGCCTTACTATGCCCACGCACATTGCGCCGGATAAGTTTACCCTCGGCATCACGACCGAGGGTTATTTTCTTTTCTATGGTCTTTTTTGCCATCACTTGAACCCTCCTTGTGGTCAGTAATATGGTCTTATAATATTGTTTAGAACAGTGTTGCAAGCAGACTAACAGTGATAAAAGCCAGCAATCCCGTGCCGATGATGCACAGAAGCAAATTAAAGAAAAATCTTTTCTTCTCCTTTACCATATGAGCCTCCTTCTTTACACCAGATGCAGCTGCTCCTTTAATGCGTTCTGCAATACCTGGGAGAAATTCAATCCTTCCGCAACGGCCTTCTCGTTAAGCCACTCTGGAATCGATAAAGTTTTCTTCACGGCCCTATTGTTATTCCTTCTGTGATATTCTTCAGTATCACAACGGATATAATTAACGAAATCGCCATCTTTGAGATCAAAACTATTGCTCGGCTCAGGTATTGCCTTCCCTTCCTTCTCATAATCATAAAGAGTGAACGCCAAAACATCTTCAGCCATATAAAGTGCTTCTTCGAGCGTATCGCCGCAGGTGTAGCATCCTTCCAGATCGTGAAAGATCACGGAATAACCTTTTTCTTCTTTAGTAAAAACTGCTGGATAAACATATTTTGCCATGTTGCGTACCTCCTTCAAATTTAAGGGCAATGAGAAGTCCGGGGCTTATTTCAGCCCCGCATCCTTCATGATCTGTTCCGCCGTTCCGGTCGGGATCTCTTTTGATGGGTGTCTTGGCATCCTGAAATCCTTTCCTGTAACCGGGCTATGCCACTTGTCATGCTCTTTACCATGTTCTACAAGATAGCATCCGATCTTTTTAACCTTCTTGACAAGTTCAGATGTTTTCATTGCCCTCTCCTTTTCTTTTGATACACTTATTATAACACGTAATGATACGTATGTCAATAGAAAAGACAATAAAAATACGTAAAATATACGTATTTTTTACGCTGTCTCACCGTTTCCGTCGCCTGCGGTGGAGTTCGAGGCAGCAGGTGCCATTGGAGGCACAGGCTCTGAGGCACTTTTTATATATTCCTCTTCAGCCGTAGCAACAGGATCCTGCGGCACCGATGCAGTCTCTTTTGATATTTCCTTCACAACTTTCTCGATCGTAAGCCATTCCTCTTCGTTGAGCTTGCTGAGAGCTGCAATGAATCTTGATTTGAAAGAATTATCATCAATGGCCAGGCCGTTTACAAAATCCGCGATCTCATCATGCCGGGACTTCTCCGGGAACGGTTCGCCGGTACCGGAGAGAAGCCAGTCTTCATTGACACCGAACTCTCGGCAGATAAATCGGATTGTTTGATCGCTGGGGTTAGACTTTCCACTTTCCATTGTGCTTATTGAAGATTTTGTAATACCTATTCTTTCACCAAATTCATCCATGGTCATATTAAGAAAATCTTTCCTTAATCGTTTAATTCGATTACCCAATGTCATATATATCGCTCCTTTCAGAATTTATTTCAGCCATTGCATATATAAAATAACAAGGAAAAAAATTTTTGTCAAGAAAAAAGTTGGACAATTTAACAAAAAATACTTGACAAGGTTAGATACTCAAATTATAATGTTGGACAGTGAAACAAATATCACGTATTTAATACTAAAAATGTTTGAAAAATCAACTCGTGGTACTCTCTACCTACGGCAGAGAGTACCACAGGTACCATTGACAAGCAATGGTACCTATACAAACACCTATCGTCTTGAAAAAAGAAAGGAAACACCGGAAAGGAGGAACAATGTCCGAGACAGAAAAGAAAGTACAGGAAACGATTGCGGAGGCTCTTCCGAAGATGACCGACAAGCAGCGCGCATATATTCTCGGTTACGCCGAAGCGATCGCAGAGCTGGCACCTGACCGCGAGAATCAGGAAGAAAAGAAGAAAGAAAAGAAGAAAGAAAAGGCAGCAGCTATTGTCTGAAAGGCGGTGAGTATGGAAGCCAGCAATGAAGAAAAAAATGATCTGATCAATAAGATCGTCATATCTATGTGGGATGAAATCGGAGAACAGGCCGCCAAAAGACTACAAGCAGCTCTTTATGTCAATCTTTCAGGCTATGAACTAAAAAAGATATCGACAGAGCTCACTGTATACGATGAACAGAATGCTGCTGACTATCTCAAAAAATTCTTGATCGCAAAGAAGATCAAGGGCTGCACCGACAGAACGCTTCATTTTTACGGCACCTCGCTGAAAAAGATATTTGCAACGATATCCAAATCGCCAATGGATGTGCAGGCTGATGATATTCGGGTGTACATTGCAAACCGGCAGGTAAAAGGAAATGTGACGCTGACCACGATCAATAATGAGATCAGGAACCTGTCTTCATTTTACGAATGGATGCAAAAAGAAGAAATACGCTCCAAGAATCCTATGAATAAGATCGAACAGATCAAGGTCTACAAGAAACAAAAAGAGGCATTTACTGATATGGAAATCGAGAAGATGCGCGGAAAGATCCGGGACAATCGGACAAGAGCGATCTTCGAACTGCTCCTCTCAACATGGTGCCGTGTATCCGAGATCGCACAAATCAAACTATCCGAGATTGACGGCGACAGAATCCTGATTCATGGAAAGGGCAAGAAAGACAGATACGCGTACATGAATGCTAAGGCGCTGTTTGCTGTCAAAGAATATCTAAAGGAACGAAGGGACTTGAACCCGTATTTATTCCCGAGAATGATCCCACTTTTCGATGCGGCACAAAAAGAAGGAAGAAAAGGCAAGAAACAGTCTGAATACAGATTCTTCTACAGGGATCCCGAGATGATCGATGGCAGCAAGCACATTGACAAGGGGACAATCGAAAGCATTATCCGTAAGTTAGGAAAGACAGTAGATGTAGTCGCTCATCCGCACAAGTTCCGGAGAACCGGCGCGACCTTCGCGCTCCGGACCGGCATGCCGATCGAGCAGGTCAGCAAGATACTCGGTCACGCGAATCTGAGCGTCACGCAGATCTATCTTGACCTGCATGAGGAAGATATCAGGAACGCGCACGAAAGGTATGTGAGGTAGCTATGGAAAAGAAAGACATCATTCAATTTATCAGTTCGGCCAGCGGATCATATTCGCCGTATCAGCTGTTTTATGACTGGGTGAAGTGCCTTGCGCTCTCCATAGCTAATTCCTGCAGCATACATCACGGGAAAATATGGCAGGAACGGGAAAAAGAGTATCTTCAGACATTCAATCGCCATGATAAAAAGACGCAGGATACATTTATGCGAGCCACGATCGCACTGGTTGAAATCTATGAGAACTGTTTTGACGATGTACTCGGAGACATATACATGAAATCCGGATGCGGAAATAAGAACACAGGACAGTTCTTCACGCCTTACCATCTGGCCAGACTGATGGCAGAACTTTCGCTTCCGAAAGATCTGACTGAAAATGACAAGCTCCCACTTAATGAACCGACCTGCGGCGGTGGTGCAAATATCATTGCGACGGCAGATGTACTTCGTTCCCGGGGCTTGAACTATCAGAAGATGCTCAAGGTAGTCGGTCAAGATCTTGACTATCTGGCGGTGTATATGACCTACATCGCATGCTCCTTTTATGGAATAGACGCGATAGTAGTTCAAGGCGATACACTCCAAGATCCCTATGTGGACGGATATGACGAAAGAAGGATTTTCAGAACACCCATGAATGTGGGCGCGATAATATGAAAAGTTGCACCGGTGCAACGGAAAGGAGCTCATTATGGCAGAAACTTACAAAGCATCAGAGGTCGCCAAGATCTACGGCGTTGATCATCATGTGATACTTGATGCATGTCACGCCCGCGGCCAGACCTTCGCAACACGTCTGAAGCCCAAGGGCCGGTTCTACATTAACCTGGATAAGTTCCGGGAATGGTGGGACAGGCAGCAGGAAAAGACCCGTGAGAACAGAGGCTGGTAATGGATCAGAAGACAGCAAACCTTAATAATCTCGAAGAGATCAAAGATTTTATCCCATATCTGACCTATAGGACCATATTAGGAAAGATATCGGAGGGCAAGGATCCGGAAGGCACGGCCCGGGGGATCCGCAGGCTCCGGAAGAAGATCATGAAGGAGAAGCAGCATGACACCGCAACAGACAAATGCATGGAATGTACGGATACTTAATGAGATCAAGTCTGAGATCGTGGATGCGATCCTCTACTGCAAGACCAATGTATCTGATTATTCCAAGGAACAGAGAAAACTTACCGCATTCGATGAAATTGTGGAGATATTAGGACTGAAAGGGGACGAAACATGTTAAAGACAATAAGGAAAATCATCAGGAAAATACGTAATTTGGTAACCGGAAAGAACAAGCCGTCAAAAAGATACCTGGATGACATGCCGCTGGCGGAAGCGATGAAATACATATCACTTGGCATGGTTGCGGTTACCGGCAACGGTCATCTGTACGGCTTCGCATTCCCGGAGCATATACGCAAGGCTGAAGACATGCGCGTGGCATACGATGCGCTGGAAGGATGACACATGGACTATGAGATCATACATAAGAAGAAGGTCGGACATGACAGCTGTATCAAATGTCAGGCCTGTGGCATGGAACTGCATGAGAATATGGAATACTACCGGATCGAACAGAAAAGGGATCGGCGCTTCACAGACTTGTATCTGTGCGGGAGCTGCTATCTGTTACGAGAAGAGGGCAAAAAGAATCAACCGCCTGTGGGGACAAGCGGCTGAAAGTAAAAGGTATTTCAATGAGAGTGAATCAGGAAGAACCACGCCTTCCTTATGTATAAGTGTATCAAAAATCGGATCGAAAGTCAATAAAATATAGCAAATTACGAATCTGATTTATTCAGATTTCAAGCGGTTTCAGAACCGTTTTTAAGGGTTCATAAAGTAATTAACTAACCGACATGGGAGGTATTTTTCTATGCCATACATCGAGAGTGTATGTGTGGCGGGTAAGACCATAGAGGTTGAAAGGTATTTCACTGCCAGATATGGGAGGAGAGGTCAGAAACCGGAGGATAAGGTCAAACCATCCAAGGAGGAGCAGAAGGCGATCAACAACCGGCAGGCTGAGAAGAAGCTGCGGAGGATCATCAATGCGAACTTCTGTCCCGGGGACTTTCACCTGGTACTCTCATACGCCAAGGCAAGGGGAGATCCTCCAAGGACTCCGGAAGAGATGAAGGATGACATCGCGAAGTTCCTCAGAGCACTCCGGAAGATGTACAAAGATGCAGGGGATGAACTGAAGTATATACACGTGGCGGAGACGGGAAGCCATGGAGCCCGTCACCACCATCTTGTGATAAACACCTCCTCAGGGATACCTCTCGGAGACATCCAGAGGGCATGGAATCACGGCCGCATACACGTGAACCCTCTGGATGACACCGGGAACTATGCAAAGCTGGCATCATATCTGATCAAATTCTCATGCAGGGCACAAGGGACGCCTGACGCACTGCAAGGGAAACGATGGGCAAGCAGCAAGAACCTGATACACCCTGAACCCCGGGTGAGGATCATCACCAGAAGGGACTGGTTCAGGTCAAAGGGCGTGAAAGTACCCGCCAAGTATGCAAAGCAATACGTGATAGACAAGAGTTCCATCGAGGTTGGCTTCCACTCTCCCGAGTATGGAGGCTACGGCTTCATGAGATTCACAATGGTGATGAGATGTTAAAAAGGAGACCACAATGGCAAAAGATAAATTATATGCAAAGTTCGGAGAATTTGATTCTGCCGAAGAGATAAACAGGGCTGCGCTGGCACAGATCAGCCAGGGAGACTATGAGGCGGTCAAGATGATAGCGAAGGAAAACGGAATCGATGAGATGGATGCACAGGACTTCATTGACGGGGTATACCCCGAGCTGTGCGGGCCGTTCACGGCAGCAGTAGGCAAGCTCGAAGTTGAGGCTGAGGCACTCGGCCTGCCGATGGTGATGCAGCTCTGGGCGGATCATATCAAGGGAATGCTGGCAAGTGATGACGATGACTTACTCAAGAAGGGGATCCGGCGCAAAGGCAAGAACATGGCGGAGCTGTTCGGCAAGCTCATCGTGGAAACTTCTCGCACAAGAAAGAACACTCCATCAGAGATAGTCGCTGCGGCACGCAAGATTGACAGCTCGATACCCTCCACGCTTCCGATCGGGGACATATCCAAGAAGAGGTTCGAAGAAGTAGTCAGGGAATATTATATCGATCCCGCAGGGCAGCAGGAAGAAAAGCCGGAAGTTGCACCGGTGCAACAGGAAGAAGCACCAGAAGAAACCGAAGGCGGTGATGACGAATGATCGCATACAAAGGCATATGCCAGGACATGACCGCACGTCTCGGGAATCATGACGGGGAAGTGTTCAAGATCGGCAGGACCTACAAGGCCAAGAAGGCAAAGACTGCCCGCGAAGGATACCACTGCTGTGAGAATCCTGCGCAGTGCTTGGGATATTATGACCTGCGGAGTGACAGATTCTTCAAGGTCGAGGCATCAGGATCCATCGACGAGGATGACAAGGAACGCATTGCCTGCACTGAGATCACGATACTTGAGGAATTGGACACAAAAGGATTCTTCAAGGCATGCATGAGCTATATCACCGCGCATCCTGACCGCGAAGAATGGCAATGGTCCGGCAAGGGTGTAGAGATAAGCAAAGACGAAGCAAAGGCAGCAGTCATTGCCATAGCACGCGGAACGGATCCCCGGGCAATGGTCGGAGACAAGATTGGATACATAGGCCTGATCAAAGAAGATGCAAACGGCGAGCTGACCGCGGCCCGCGTGGCGAAGATAGACGGTGAGACAAGATACAGCGGAACATGGTACCACATCAACTCCCGCGGGATCATCGAGGAGGTGAGACCATGAAGCTGAAGCTCATTGAAAAGACGGCAGCTCCCAAGACCAAGAAGAAGGGGCATGTGACCATAGCACAGAAGATTGATGACATCACCGTGCTTAACGCCTATAACAACGGGACACTCTGCTTCAGACATTGCGTGCGGCTTGCGACCGGAGAACACGCCACCTGGTACGCTCCCGGATATGCAAGACAGTACAGCGGATATATTGACGGAGAATCCAAATGGACGGAGCACACGCTGCTCACTGCCTACGGCTTCCGTGAATGGTGGGAAAAGGAACAGTACCGGGCAGATTCCAGATGGAATGGCGGGACGAAATACGAGGATACCTTCAAGCAGGACCACGCCAAAGATGAAAAAGAGATCCTTGATACCATCAAGAAGCTCCACAGCAACAAATACTGGACAAACTACAAGCACAATACATGGTCAGATCTTCTTGACCGCCTCGAAAAAGAATATGACTACGCCAAGCGCGAGACCGCGAAGGAAAGACGCGAACGCAGGATCCGCGAACTGATGGACAGCATCGTGGGCACTCCGTCAGGCTGGCATGAATGGGCGACCGAGCTGGCAATGGGCCTGAACGATGTAGCCGTGTACAATGCCACGACTGAAAAATGGTGCTGTTCTGCCTGCGGTGAACTGAATGACCGCAAGGCATATATGGATGAAAACGGGCAACAGGTAAAAACAAACCGTATTGCAGTATGTCCTCATTGCGGCAGGCCCGTGAAGATGCTTCCCCGGCATAAAGGATCCGGAAATGATTATGAGATCGAGTACAACACCACGGTCGCATTCCTTCAGGACCTGGACGAATGCATGTCCGTCATCAGACACTTCCGGTACTTCGTGACCTGCACGGATCACGGCTCGAAAGATCTGGACTGGCACGAGACAGTCAGGATCGTGATGTACAAAGGGAATGTCAAGAAGCGGTACCAGATATATTACAACTACTACAGCGCCGGAATGAATAAGCGGAATTATTATGGCAGCTATTACGGCGGCAATCGCGGATGCGAAAGCTGGCAGCTGACGAATCCGGCATCACACAGGATGACAGCCGAATACCTCTTCCCTGATCCGAAGATGATCACGGCAGCTCTCACCGGCACAGATTATGAGCACTGGATAAGAGCATTCATGACATTATCGGCCAAGGGGCTCAAGGTAAACTATAACAATCTCATGGCATGTGCGGATACGAGGTTCGCAGGTATCACAGAGCTGTTATGCAAAGGACGCTTCTACAACCTGCTCGTTGAGAATGCGGAATATGTATGGCCGATGTCCCAGAAGTACTATGGACACCTGAAGCTGCATGGCACGGATATCCTCTCTGTCATGGGGCTGACCAACATGCAGACTGTGAACCGTCTGAGAGACATGAACGGAGGGCTCATGGCGCTGACATGGCTCACATGGGCAGAGGAAAACGACAGGAAAATATCACAGGCAGCTCTCATGTGGCTCATTGAAAATGATATCGGTCCCCGCGATCCGTACAAGAATGTGCAAAAACAGATATTCAAGCTCATGTCACCGGAACAGGTAATGCATTATATACAGCGCCAGCAGGCAGCAGGATACTCCGGTATGAAGGCATCAAAAGTCATCTCACAGTGGGACGATTATATGAGCATGGCAGCAAGGCTCGGGAAAAAGACCGGCGACGAACTGATCTACAAGCCCGCTGATCTGAAAGCAAAACATGACAAATATGTCATCGAATGCGAAAAGCACCGCGCAGCGATCGAGGCCAGACAGAACCGGGAACACGCAAAGGAAATGGCAAAGGAAATGCGAAAGAAATTTCCTACGAGCGAAGCGATCCTCAAAGAGATCAAGCCGCTGCTCGAATGGGAAAATGAATCATACAAGATCATCGTTCCCAAGAGCCTCGCGGATATCATCCTTGAAGGCACAGCTCTCCATCATTGCGCCGGAGCTACTGACAGATACTTTGACCGCATATGCCAGCATGAGACATATATCTGCTTTCTGAGGAAGAAGAAAAAACCGAAGGAACCGTACTACACAATCGAGGTCGAGCCTGGAGGCGTGATCAGGCAGCACCGCGGCATGTATGACGAAGAACCCGAGATCGAGGCGGTCAAGCCTTCACTCCGGGAATGGCAAAAAGAGATCAAGAAGCGGATGAAGAAAAAGGACAAGGACAGGGCCAAGGAATCCGAGAGGAAGCGTGTTGAAAATATCGCATACCTCAAGGAACATATCAACGAAAAGAACAACAGGCGTGTGCTGGAAGGTCTTGAAGAGGACCTGATGGCGCTGTAAGGATACAAGGAGAAACGCATGGTAACAGATTTGAGCAAAATGAAAAATGCATCCGATTTTCAGATGCAGTACGAGACACCCGAAGGACTGGCAGAACAGTTCCGGGACTACAAGGAATATAAATCAAGCCTTGATTTTGAGATCAAGTCAAACGCGGAAGGCTTCGTGCGTATCGGCTACCTTCTGAAGGTAGCCAGGGACACGAACATTCTTGAGGAATCCGGATACAAGACCGTTGCAGAATTTGCACAGGCTGAATATGGTCTGACAAAGGATGTTGTATCGAGATTCATTGCGATCAATGACAGATACTCGGTAGACGGATACAGTGAGAAGCTGCTTGAAAAGTATGAGGGCTACGGCGTTGCCAAATTGCAGGAAATGCTGACACTCTCGGATGAGGTTATCGAAGAGATCGGACCCTCTCTCACCAAGCGGGAAATCCTTGACATCAAGAAGGAAATCGCCGAGGAAGAAAAGATCACGCCTGTTGAGGTTGCGATCGAGGCAGCAGCTCCGGAAGCCGTTAAGGATGAAAAGGACTACACTCCTACCGGGCGCATCTGGAAAGAGTTCTTTCGCGAGAACAGGGAGCTGTACAAAGAACTTGGAAAGAGTTCTGTATTCATGGCAGCGTTTACTGAAGTCAGGAACGATGAGATCGACAGAAAGGCAGAAGAAGCCCTGATCGATATATTAGCGCCGAACGGCGGGGATGCTGTTCTGTGGTCAAGGGTACCGGGAGTCGGCAGGATCATGATAACGGTTCATACAGAAGATTTGACGATTACATATACCAACATCCGCACGAATGAAAAAACAAAAGGCAGCGTAGAAAATGCCGAAAGAGAAATCCATGAAGTATTCGGCGCATGTGATGCTCATGAATGGGAATTGGTATACGGCGAACCGTTTGAAAAACAGGAAAGTCCCAAAATCGAGACCGAAAGTCCCAAAATCGAGACTCAAAGTCCTAAAAATGGGACTCACAAAAAAGAAAAAGACAATAACGCTGCCAACAGGCAGCAGGATGACAGCCAGAAGGCAGCAAAGGAAGAAGTTGCACCGGTGCAACCCGAAGACATCGGCATGAATCCTCCGGCAGAAGAAACTAAAGAAAATCTTCAAAAAGTCGAAGATGTCGAACCGAAACTGACGGAGTACAAGACAAGAGAGCTGCACGGTATAACCGATGTTAAGCCCGGAGACAAGCTGGTCAACTTAAAGACCGGCGAGATCGTCGATGTTATCGGCCAGACCATCGGATGTATAAAATGCGCCACCGATCACGGAATCATACTTGTAGATGCACCGAACTATGTCGGATGGGTGATTCTCGAAGACGAAAACGCAGATACAGAAGCCGACAGGCAGCAGGATACCGAAGAACAGGAAGATGAAAGCGTGCGCAGACTCAGACAGAGAATATTCGACAAGGAGCATGAACTCGAAGAGGTATTCGAGAATGCATACGCGGACGGTCTTACCATGGACGGGCTCCTGAGCGTCAGAAGGACAGCCCACCAGCTTCAGGTCATGGTTGACAAGATGATCGGGTGGAGAAAGCTCGAACCGGAAGAAAGTGAGGGCAATGAAGAATGACAGCATTTGAAGAACTGTTCCAGATTACAACAAAGCTCGGGCTGAGCACCATATCCAAGAAGGCACCGCACGGCAGATGGCGCATAGATGTATCTATGCCGAACGGCGCAACCATCACCGGAGCAAAGACCGGTACCGGTGAATGCGAACTGTCACTCTGCGAGATCGATGCAGACACACCCGAGCAGGCGGCCACACTGGCAGTCACACAGCTGAAGAAACGGCTCGAAGAGATTAGTGAGAGCTACAAGGAAAGGATGGGAACAAAATGAAATTATCAACACTATCCGGAGTTGTGAGGAAGAAACACTCCATACAGGTATTCACACATGAAACTGTTGGCGGCGAGATGGTCATCGGGACAGGCGGCGCAGCATTATACAGATGCGGGATCATTCCACCGGTATCCGGCAAGGGACAGATAAAAGCGCTCCTGAGCCTGACTGAAAAGCAGCTCGACAAGATCAACATCATCGAGGAACAGTACAGCGCCAATGAAGACATACACGGATATGACCTCTCCGACGGCCAGCCTGCATCCGAACAGGATACAAGCGAGACCGCGATCCAGCTCTCCTATCTGGGCAAGAGCTACACCAGCCTGAGAACTAAGGACGGCGAGATCCTGTTCTTTGAGGATGTATATCTGGCACCGCTCAGAGAAGAAATGCAGTCACAGTACTTCACGCTGAAGACAAGGCTCTACGATGACGGCTTCAAAAGGTTTTACTACATTGTCGCAAAGGACGGCTTCACAACACTGGCACTCATCATGCCGTGCACGATCCTGTCACAGGAGTTCATGGAGGAACTGAACAACATGAGTGCCGAATGCGACAACCAGTTCCGGCTTGAACAGGCCCGGATATATGCCTGCAAGGAAAAGCGGGAAGAATAATAAAGTGCACAAGGAATATAATATATCACAAATTTGAGAGCCTGCGTCTCTGATCGGGGACGCAGGCAGGAGGTGAAAAGGTGAACGATAACGAATTATTGGATGCTCTGCAAAAGGGCAACCGGTATGTGAAAAAGCTGCATGACATAATTGCGCAGGCAACCTTCGCAATGGCTGTTGAAGAAGAACTGTCGAAGCCCGGAAAGGCAAATGTGAATATCTTCGTTGACAGCGGAGCTGAAGAAGAAAAATGCGGCATATGCATAGATGGGCTGTGGCTTGGCAACGCATCAGCTCCGGAAGCATTTATCAAGATGCAGATTGATACCGTAAAGGAGATCGCGGCCAAAACCTTGAAAAATATCCCGGACTTAGAGCTGGAAACTCCCGATCCGGCCTTCAGGAAAGTCGAACCTGAAGAGGATCCTCAGGAAGAAGCCAAGAGGCAGCAGGATACCAAAGAGACGAAAGTTGCACCGGTGCAACAGGATAAACCGGCAAAGGCGACATCAAGTATCATCATACCGGACTATCTGCTCCGAGAGGAGTACTTCAAGAACGGCAAGACCGTCAAGGCTATAGCCGAAGAATACAAGACAAGCATTCACGGTCTGTATAAAAGAGTTGAACAGATGAAGAAGCAGATCGAAAAGACTGCGAAGGAGGATGTCAGGCGTTGAAACAGGATGGCACGCAAAGATATTCAAACGAGTCTGTGAAAGATGCGGAACGCTGATCCGCATCGAAAACATAAAGTATTATGCATATAAGCGATCGAAATACAAGAAGTCTCCGAAAAAGACCGATTACACAACGCGATACTTCTGCGGATGGAACTGTATGTGCAAATGGGACGGAGACCATACAAGCAACTGGCGGAAAAAGATTGAATAAAAACAAAGGAGTGCAGGAACGGATGAAAAATAAAAAAGTTGACAAACGCAAATTCGTTCGATACAATGAAGATGAACTGGTAAGATGTTCAGAGTGTCACCGCGTTCTCGCATTCCGACGCGACAACACAATCTATATCCGCTGCAAGAAGTGTAAGCACATTATAGCAGCAGTACAACTAAATTAGACAATAAGGCCGTTCAAGGCTATGACATACTGATAAGGCGCGGTATGTTTTAGTTTTGGACGGTCTTTTTATTATACTATGGCGAAAGAATGGGCTAAGGGATTTTATAACTCGGGGGTATGGGCTTCCGTGAGGGAGTCGGTACTGAAGCGTGATCGATACATGTGCGTACGGTGTCATGCGCCGGCCAACACTGTTCATCACAAGATCAGATTATCGGCGGAAAATGTTAATGATCCCACGATCAGTCTCAACCCGAACAATCTCATTACCCTTTGTGATGACTGTCATAAGGCTGAACATAAGAACGAAAGAGTCAATGCTTTTGCAAGAAGCGATGAACACGCAAAGATCGCTGAGCTTGTTAAACCTGATTACGAGTTCGACGCCGATGGCAACCTGATCCCCCCCGGGGGGGAGTCGAAAAAATCCGGGGAGGCCAA
>JAFWCK010000057.1 GCA_017536965.1 Lachnospiraceae bacterium
GTGATTGTGGATTATCCATTAGCATTTGGCGCTCTTGGATTTGCAGGATTATTTTGGAAGAGCAGGAATGGCCTTTTAAAGGGCTACATCATCGGCGTCATAGGACGATGGGTCTTTTCGGTGATATCCGGGTGGGTCTTTTTTGGTGAGTACGCATGGGATGGATGGGCAGCCCTTCCATATTCCCTCTGCTATAATGGAGCCTATATTTTTGCAGAAGCAATCATTACGATCATTCTGATCAGTATTCCGCCGGTGAAAAAGGCAATCAACTATGTGAAAAAAATGGCGCTCGCTTGAGCGCCATTTTCTTTTATCAGTAGGATTCAACATCGTTTTATGTTAAAATAACAATATGGAAAAATTATCAAAAGACCTGGTCAGATCCGATAATGAAACTGAGTCTGTACGCTTAAATAAATATATGAGCGATGCAGGCTTTTGTTCAAGAAGGGAAGCTGACCGCCTCATTGAAAATGGAAAAGTTTTGATAGATGGAGTCCCTGCTCAACTCGGTCAGAAAGTGCTTCCAGGACAGGTGGTTTCCGTTGAAGGTAAAATCCTGAAACCAACAGACAAGTTGATCCTTCTTGCGTTTCATAAACCAATTGGTATTGAATGCACGACAGATTTAAAGAATCCACATAACATCATTGATTACATAAATTACCCGGAACGGATCTATCCAATCGGACGTCTGGATAAGAACTCTACCGGGTTGATCCTATTGACAAATACCGGAGAGATCGTGAACCGGATCTTAAAAGCGTCTAATTATCATGAAAAAGAATATCTTGTGTCTGTAGATAAAGAAATCGATGAATCCTTTCTGGTAAAAATGCGTTCTGGAGTCCGTATATTTCTGGAGGATGGAAAAAAAGAAGTTATGACCAGAAAATGCGTAGTCAAACGCATCGGCAAAAAAGAGTTTTCTATTATCCTGACGCAGGGGTTAAACCGGCAGATCCGCCGTATGTGTGAAGAGCTGGGATATAAAGTCACTTCCCTGAAACGGATCCGGATCATGAACATCCATCTGGGCGGCTTAAAAGAAGGAAAGTATCGGCAGCTGTCAGAAGAAGAAATAAAGGAACTGGTAAAAGAATGAAAGAAAAACAGGAACGGATCAAAGAGCTGATCGAGTTATTAAACGAAGCAGCTAAGGCCTATTATAAAGAAGACAGGGAGATCATGCCTAATTATGAGTATGACCGCCTTTATGATGAACTTGCTGCGTTAGAAGAAGAGACCGGTCTTGTGTTTGCAAATTCTCCGACGCAGAATGTCGGATATGAAAGTGCAGCCGAACTGGTCAAAGAGGCTCATGAATCTCCGATGCTTTCTTTGGACAAAACGAAAGATCCGGAAGTTCTTGCTGCTTTTCTTGGAGATAAAAAAGGCATTTTGTCCTGGAAATTAGATGGTCTGACGATTGTGTTAACGTATCAGGACGGAACGCTGTATAAAGCCGTAACCAGAGGAAATGGGGAAATTGGTGAGATCGTAACGGCAAACGCGAAACAGTTTTTGAATGTTCCTCTTTCCATCCCGTTTAAAGGGAAACTGATCCTTCGTGGCGAAGCGGTTATCTTATATAAAGACTTTGAACAGATCAATGAACAAATTGAGGATCTTTCTGCAAAATATAAAAATCCGAGAAATCTTTGCTCCGGCTCTGTCAGGCAGCTGGATCCATCTATTACGGCAAAAAGGAAGGTCCGTTTATATCCTTTCTCATTGGAAAGTGCAGAAGGCAGTGAGACAGCAGGTATTCCTGCACCTGATTTCCATAATTCCAATGAACAGAAATTCATTTGGCTGAAAAGCCAGGGATTTGACGTTGTTCCTTACAAGATGGTTACAGGTGCTGATGTTGCTCAAAAGGTAAGCGAGTATGCCAGAGAGATAGAACATTTTGAAATCCCTTCGGATGGCCTGGTTCTTTTATTGGATGACATTGCATATGGACAAAGTCTGGGACGGACTGCAAAATTCCCTCGCAATGCGATCGCGTTTAAATGGAAAGATGAAATTGCCCAGACGACTTTGCTGGAAGTCGAATGGTCTCCATCCCGTACCGGGCTGATCAATCCGGTCGCCATTTTTGAACCGGTTGAATTAGAAGGAACAACTGTTTCACGCGCCAGTCTGCATAATATCAGCATTATTGAAGGTCTGGAATTAGGGATCGGAGATCAGATCACAGTGTACAAGGCAAATATGATCATTCCGCAAGTGGCGGAGAATCTGACTAAAAAGAATGATCTCATCCCGCCTGATACCTGTCCGGCATGTGGGGAAAAGACGGTGATCCATGATGAAAATGGTGTGAAGACCCTTCTTTGTCCAAATCCGGAATGTCCGGCTAAAAAAATCAAGAGTTTTGCAGATTTTGTCAGCCGTAATGCCATGAATATTGAAGGAATCTCCGAGGAAACACTGGAAAAATTCATTGGGCATGGTCTGATTGCAGAATATGCAGATATCTATAAACTGGAGCGATATAAAGACCGTATTACATCCATGATCGGATTTGGCGAAAAATCCTTTGAAAATATTCAGAAATCAGTCGAATCATCCCGTCATACGACCTGTGCGAGAGTTTTAAACGCATTAGGGATCATTGGAATCGGACAGGCTAATGCAAAATTGATCAGCCGTTATTATAAGAATGATTTCGCGGCTATCAGAAATGCAGCAGCAGAGGAGCTGGTGCAGATCGATCAGATTGGAGATGTTTTGGCAAAATCCATCACTGATTACTTTCAGAACGAGAAAAACAAGAAAATTGTGGATGATCTTTTGGAAGAGATCCAGTTTGAAGAAGAAAACAATACACAGGAAGAAACCCTGACTGGGATGACCTTTGTGATCACCGGATCATTAAATCAATACGAAAACCGGGATGCTTTGAAGAAAGAGATTGAAGAAAAAGGCGGAAAAGTGGCAGGCAGTGTATCATCCAAGACCAGTTTTCTGATCAATAATGATATTCAGTCGAATTCTTCTAAAAACAAGACGGCAAAATCGCTTGGTATACCGATCATAACAGAAGAGGAGTATATCGAACGATTCCGTTAAAAAGGTTGAAATGCATCAGAAGGTATAGTATAAAAGATGCAATGATTTTCGAGGAACAACATTATGCCTATTAAAGTACAGAAAGATCTGCCGGCAAGAGCCGTCATTGAAAAAGAAAATATCTTTATCATGGATGAGACCAGGGCTATTTCGCAGGATATCCGTCCATTGGAGATCGCCCTTGTTAACCTGATGCCATTAAAAGAGGATACTGAGATCCAGCTGATCCGTTCTCTTTCCAATACGCCGCTGCAGGTCAATCTGACGTTTGTGATCCCTTCCCATCACAGATCCAAAAACACTCCTGTCTCGCATTTGAATCAGTTTTATAAGAAATTTGAAGAGATAAAGGGCCAGAAGTTTGATGGATTGATCATTACCGGTGCCCCGATTGAGATGCTGGAATTTGAAGAAGTGGATTTCTGGGATGAGATCGTGGAGATCATGGACTGGTCGGAGGAGAATGTTACCTCAACAGTATTCCTTTGCTGGGCAGCGCAGGCTGCACTCTATCATTTTTACGGGATCAACAAAACCGTATTACGCAAAAAGCTTTCCGGTGTTTATCAGCATAAGGTTCATAACCGGAAAACCCCATTAGTACGTGGTTTTGATGATGTGTTCTGGGCACCGCATTCCCGTAATACAGAAGTGCCCCTGAGCCTGGTTGAGAAGAACAAAGAGATTACCATTTTGGCAGATTCCGATGAAGCAGGTCTTTTCCTTGCAATGGCCCAGGAAGGCAAGAAGATATTTGTCATGGGGCATCCGGAATATGACCGCACAACACTGGATTATGAATATAAACGGGACATGAAAAAAGGTCTCAATCCGCAGATGCCAAAGAATTATTATCCGAAAAATAATCCGGATAACAAACCGGTGCTTACCTGGAGAGGCCACGCAAACACTTTGTATACCAACTGGCTGAATTATTATGTGTATCAGGTCACACCGTACAAACTCAGCGAGATCAAAAAATAAGGCACTTTCTAAGTGCCTTTTATATTTGCATATTATAATCAAAGAAGGCCGGCAGGATTTTTGAAAAAAAGAACAAAATATGCTTGCAAAACCTGAAATTACGAGTATAATTCGGAATTACCAATTCGGGTCATTCTTTTACCGTTCGGTAGAAAACCCCTTTTACAGTTATCTTTTTCCTCTTTCACATCTTACAGGAGGGTTCATTATGATCATTAATCTCAAAGAAAAAGGCGAAGTTATTCTATTTGCCGAAGATCCCAGCAAACCGGAAGAGCATATTTTTGTTTATAAGCTCAAAAATCTTGATTCTGCTTTGTCAGAGGATGACGGAGCGGATATCTATGTGGCAGTGCCTAATGGCAGAAATGTTTCCCTGATCGATCTGCCAAAGGGAAGTTATTCCATGGAAAAACTGAATAAATAGATATATGATCCGGGGTATGACGGTATTATATAAATAAATTCAGAAAGGAAGTATCTATGACGGTATCATCGAAACCATCCGTTATCTTATGATTCATCTTTTTAACCCCCATTCAGTCCTCATTGTCTAAAATGCGGCCGGACCGCATACCAGATCCGGCCAATCCTCTTTTATTGACAGAAATAAATAAAGAGTATAAAATCAATTAGTTGTAATATGTACAATGAAAACTAAATAAGGAGGTGCTCCTCGTATGCTACCAATTTGGCTGGTTATAGTTATTGCTGTAATTTGCTTTGGTATTGCTGCTGTGATCTTCTGGTTTGTATCAAAATCATCCACACAGAAGAGCTATGAGAGTAAGATCGGTAGTGCGGAAGAAAAAGCCAGAAGCATTATTGATGACGCATTAAAGACAGCAGAAAGCAAAAAGAGAGAAGCGCTTTTGGAGGTAAAAGAAGAGTCTATTCGTGTTAAGAATGACCTGGAAAAAGAAACCCGTGAGCGCAGAAACGAATTACAGAAATACGAGAGAAGAGTTCTTCAGAAAGAAGAGTCCCTGGACAAAAAGAATGAGCAGGTAGATAAACTGCAGAATTCTTTGAATCAAAAAGCACAGGAACTGGAAAAACAGAAAGAAGAACTGAAACAGGTGAATGCAGAGCGTACAAAGGAACTGGAAAGAATCTCTGGTCTCACCTCCGAACAGGCAAAGGAAATCTTACTGAAAAGCCTGGAGGAAGAAGTTCAGCTTGACGCTGCCAGGATGATCAAGGAATCCGAAGTCAGAGCAAAAGAGATCGCTGATGAGAAAGCAAAGGAATATATTGTTTCTGCGATCCAGAGAAGTGCTGCTGATCATGTGTCTGAATCCACGATCTCTGTCGTGCAGCTGCCGAATGATGAAATGAAGGGCCGTATTATAGGTCGAGAAGGCAGAAATATCAGAGCCTTGGAGACTATAACAGGTGTTGATCTTATTATCGATGACACACCGGAAGCTGTTATTTTATCAGGATTTGACCCTGTCAGAAGAGAGGTCGCTAGGATCGCCCTCGAAAAACTGATCGTAGATGGTCGTATTCATCCGGCGAGAATTGAAGAAACCGTAGCAAAAGCTCAGAAAGAAGTCGAAAAGATCATCAAAGAAGAAGGTGAAGCCGCTGTACTGGAAGTTGGTGTGCACGGCATCCATCCGGAACTGATCCGTCTTCTTGGAAAAATGAGATATCGTACCAGCTATGGTCAGAATGCTTTAAAGCATTCCATTGAAGTAGCGATTCTGTCAGGCTTGCTGGCAGGCGAGATTGGCTGTGATGTCAGACTCGCAAAAAGAGCAGGACTGTTACATGATATCGGAAAAGCCATCGATCATGAGATCGAAGGATCCCATATTCAGATCGGCGTGGATCTTTGCAAGAAATATAAAGAATCCAATGTTATCATTAACGCAGTAGCTTCCCATCATGGAGATGTAGAACCGGAATCTCTGATTGCTTGTATCGTACAGGCAGCTGATGCAATCAGTGCAGCCCGTCCGGGAGCAAGAAGAGAAACTCTGGATACTTATACCAACAGGCTGAAACAGCTCGAAGATATTTGTAACGAGCACAAAGGCGTAGAAAAATCCTTTGCTATTCAGGCAGGCAGAGAGGTCAGAGTTATGGTCGTGCCGGAGAAAGTCGATGATGCCCAGATGGTCATCATGGGACGGGATATTGCTAAGCGCATCGAAGATGAGCTTGAGTATCCGGGACAGATCAAAATCAATATTATCCGGGAATCCCGCGTGACCGATTACGCTAAATAGCGCATTCATTCACAACAAAGAAAAGGACGTAAATTTTTCAAAAGAAAGGTTTACGTCCTCTTTTTTTGTGTTATAATATTTTTTAATTTTTTAACGTAGTAGAGTGTGAAATCGTTTTTCACAAGCTCAGGTAAGGAGTTTAGTTATGTCATTAGAATTATCGAGAAAAGCATTGTCTGTTAAGCCGTCATCTACCCTGGAGATCACTGCGAAAGCGAAAGAAATGAAAAACCTGGGAAAAGATGTCATCAGTTTTGGAGCTGGTGAACCGGATTTTGATACACCGGAGCATATTTGTATTGCTGCCAAGCGTGCCATCGATGATGGTTTCACCAAATATACGGCTGCTTCCGGAATCACGGAACTGAAAGAGGCAATCGTAAAGAAATTCCGTAATTTTAATCACATTGAATATATTCCGGAACAGATCGTAGTATCAAACGGAGGAAAACATTCTCTGACGAATGTTTTTTCAGCAATCATCAATGAAGGAGATGAAGTCATTATTCCAGCTCCGTATTGGTTGAGTTATCCGGAAATCGTCAGACTTGCCGGAGGCATCCCGGTTATTGTCCGCTGCTCGAAAGCCAATAATTACAAAATCACACTGGATGACCTGAAAGGTACATGGACTGAAAAAACGAAAGCATTGATCCTGAATTCACCGAACAATCCTACCGGTATGATCTATGACCGTGATGATCTGCAGGTGATCGCAGATTTTGCAGTGGAGCATGACTTTTATGTGGTTTCTGATGAGATGTATGAAAACCTTTGCTACGGAAAAGAAGAGCCTGTCAGTATTGCTTCATTAAATGATGAGATCTATAAAAGAACGATCACGGTCAACGGTCTGGCAAAGAGTTATGCAATGACCGGCTGGCGTATCGGTTATGCAGGAGCTCCGTTGGAGATTGCTAAAGTTATGGGCAGTGTACAGTCTCATCAGACTTCAAACCCAAACTCCATCGCGCAGATGGCTGCTTTGGCTGCTATTTCCGGAGATCAGACTTGTGTTCGCGTTATGAATGCAGCGTTTGATGAAAGAAGAAAATATACTTATGACAGAGTCTGTGATATTGAAGGACTTTCTGCAATCGAGCCAAAAGGAGCTTTTTATGTTTTCGTCGATGCGTCCGAACTGATCGGCAAGAAATATAAAGGGCAGGAGATCACAGGCGCTGCAGATATTGGAAAATTCCTGATCGAAGATTATTATGTCGCCATCATTCCTTGTGATGATTTTGGCTTTTCCGATCATTTCCGTTTATCTTATGCGATTTCGGTGTCTGAAATTGATAAAGGTATGGATCGGATCAAAGAATTTTGTGAAAGTCTGACGGAATAAAAAAAGAAAGAACTCTCTCGAGTTCTTTTGATGCGCTCTAATCCTCGCGGGCTCCCTTGACCTACGGTCGGGGGAATAAATGCAGGTGGTGGGACTTGAACCCACACAAGGTTGCCCTCGTCAGATTTTGAGTCTGATGCGTCTGCCATTCCGCCACACCTGCACGACTTATGTATTATCGTAGATTTTGAAAAAAAAGTAAAGCACATTTTTGGAGGAAAAGAAATGAGATACTGCAGTACTTGCGGAACACTGAATGATACAGATGCAAAATTCTGCTCCGGATGTGGGAAACAGTTTGCAAATGCGCCGGATAAACCGGTAGAAGTTTATGCTGCTCCTGAAACATATGAAGAACCTGAAAACTTCACCCAACCGGAATACAATTCTGAAGATTCTTTTTATACACAGGCGGAGCCACAGCAGGTATATACCAACATGCAGCCGCAGAGCACGCCGGCACTTCCGCCAAAAGCAAAAGTTTTCGGCATCATCAGTTTTGTATTTGGATTGATCTCTATCGTTTGGAGTTGGACCGGCATTCTGCCGATCGTTGGACAGATCCTGGGCTTTATTTTCCTTGCAATGGCAATCGTTGGTATTGTTTTGGGGTCCAAATCACTGCAGCTGTCAAATTTCCGACTCGCCAGAATTGGCAGGGTTTTATGTATTGTCGGACTGATCTTTGTTGTATTATGTCTGATTATCGGAATCGCAGCACTTGCATCCGGAGTCTATGAAAACATATATGACAATATGTATGACTATATAGAAGATGTTGTTCGTCTTTTTTAAGGGAATAGATACCGGTAATAATCTTCTTCTAATACAAGGGAAGAGAAGTTCATTTTATTCGATACGATGATCTGCACATTCTGCAGATAATCATCCGGGATATCGGTTCCTTCTTTCGGGACAAACGTGTCTGTTTCAGAAAGATAGTATCCTTTGTCACTGACCCAGGAATAATCCGGCCAGATCACAAGCGGAAGAGCATCGGAAAATACATCCCTGCCGGCCAGAAGACGTGAATCGTAATCTAAATCAAATAAATTTAATAAGGTTGGCAGGATATCAACACTGTACACAGGCTCTGATACGATGATCGGAGCCTTTTTTTCTAAGGATTTGCTCCAGATGATCAGACTGTTATGATCCCGTTCAATCTCATTAGCAGGATCGAAGCCAAACAGTTCCGGCAAATAATCTTTGTCCGTGCCGTAAGAATCACTTTTTGTTAATCCATAAGGGAAATGATCCGGACTGATCACAAGGACTGTATCATCCGCAATTTTCTTGTTTTCCAGTTCATCCAGAAGATATGCCAATCCTCTGTCAAAATCGATCATATCCGTAAAATAAGCCTCCAAAACGTCTGAATAGCCCATGTTTTCGACTAAAGAACCATATTGGTCAGTCATTACAGACAAATCCTTATAATATGGGAAATGAGCGGTCAATGTCATGTAATAAATGCAGAATGGCTCCTGATCAATATATTGAGGAAGAGAATATTGGAACATTTCCAGGTCACTTTCCGGCCATGTATCGGAAAGACCTTCTTCCATACCGTTTCCCTGTGCAATAAAATCGGAATATCCAAAATTAGGGTGTGTCAGATACCGTTTATAATACTCAACTGTTCCGTTGTGATAAGCAATGTTGTGATAACCCTGGCGTAACGTTTCATTACCAATCGTAAAATACAGTTCTTTTCCGATCGTCGAGGTAAAGGAACGCATGCCGGAAGTAGGCACAAGCCCCATCAGGTTAGCAAACTCCCCTGTTGCGGTACTGCTGTTGTAATAAGGCTGGTAATAGTTCTCAAATTGGATTCCTTCCGTTTTCAGCTTGTATAATGTCGGGGTAAGATCCGGGCGTATCACTTCTGAGGAAAGAGATTCTGCTGAAATAAAGATTATATTTTTTCCCTTAAATATACCTGTATATTCATTCCTGGAAGACGGAGTAAGAGAAGCAACATAATCGTTCATCTTTTTTATCTTTTTATTTGTTGTTTCCGGGAATGTCAGATCCAGTTCCTGTATTCCGTAAGTAATCCCGTCGGAAGATGAGTCATCCAGATACTGATAGCCGCTATAGAAAGAGGAACGGAACGGATTGCCAAAAACCAGATACAGGGCATCTGTTTTGTAAGCTGTCTGAAGGGAGAAGGACTGAGTGACGAGATTAAAATTATAATTACGGGTCAGTCTTCTGGCATAGTTGTCATTCCGTATCATTAACAGGATTCCTGATGCTTCGAATACCAGAAAAACGAGAAGCAGGATCCAGCGGGTCCTCCTTTTTGCCTGATCCAGATGCAGAATATGAAATACGCAAAAGAAAAGGATAAAAAGGATCACAGGAATTTCATACAAAAGGATGATCCCATAACCCTTCAGGATGACGGACCAGACGGCAGAACCAAATTCGTTTGCGATCCCTCCTGCGCCTTCGGCAATTGTTTGAATATCGTTGAATACTTTAAAGGAATCAAAAACAAAATAAGAAAGCAGGAACAAGAGAGCTGCAATCTCCAGAAAGAGCAGTGCCAGCCATCTGCTGACTTTATTTGAACGGAACAGAGTAAAGATCAGGTAAAAAATGCTGCCTGCTGCCACAGAGGTCAAAACCATGGCACAAATATTTGGCAGCAAGAAATGCTGCCCGGTCAGAAGCTTTAACAAAATTTCATAATAAATCAGAGAAAGCGGAATAAACAGAAATGAAAAAAAGGTGCTTATTCCCGATCTTCTGCCGTTTTTTTCCATGAGCCTATTATATTCTTATGAATACAAATTGCCAATGGATTTTGTCTGAAGTATAATAAACGCATGGAAAATACGAAAGAAAAAATCTTATTGATCGATGGTCACAGTATTGTCAACAGAGCTTTTTACGGGGTTCCGCCTCTTACCAATTCTGATGGCCTTCATACTAATGCAATCTACGGATTTCTGAACATCTTTTTTAATGCCTATTCCAAAATTCAGCCGGATTACGTCATTGTTGCTTTTGATGTGCGGGAAAAAACATTCCGTCATTTAATGTATGATGCCTATAAAGGAAACCGGAAGGGAATGCCGGATGAACTGCATGAACAGGTGCCTGTATTAAAGGAGGTGCTGCAGAGCATGCATATTAAAACAGCTGAACTTGCCGGTTATGAAGCGGATGATGTAATTGGTACATATGCAAAGATGGCTGAAAAAGAAGGAACCGAGGTCGTGATCCTCTCCGGGGACCGTGATCTTCTTCAGCTTGCGTCCGATACAACCATGGTAGCCATTCCTAAGACAAAATCCGGAATGACGCAGATTGAGTATTACTATGCCAAAGACGTTATGGATGCCTATCAGGTCACTCCGCAGGAGTTCATAGAACTAAAGGCTCTGATGGGTGATTCCTCTGATAATATTCCGGGCATTCCGGGAATCGGGGAGAAAACGGCAACAAATCTGATCGTTCAGTATCACTCCTTAGAAAATGCCTATGCGCATGTTGATGAAATCAAACCAAACAAAGCCAGGGAGAATCTGAAAGAATATATCGAACAGGGACGGATGAGCCTGACATTGGCAACCATCAAAGTCGACAGTCCGGTTGAGATGGATTATCACGAAGCAAAGATCAATGATGAAAGTGATTTCTATAACCCTGCTTCCTATGAACTGTATAAGCGGCTCGAACTGAATAAGCTTTTGGAACATTTTGACAATGCGCAGAGTAAAGCCAATACAGATACGGAGTTTCATTTCATTTCTCCTGAGAAACTGACGGAGATCCTGGAGATCTCGGAAGCGGTCTCGAGCAATAATAAGAGTCCTATCGGACTGTTCGTTGATACAGATCTTTCTCTTTTAGGGTTAACGTTTACGGATATCGAGAACGACTCTCCGGAAGAAAAAACATATGTCATGGAAGGAGATGCCTCCGGTATCCTGCCGTTTCTGTTTTCCGGAGTCGATATCTGTGTTTATGACTTAAAAGATATGCTGCATGCTCTGGACTGCAGGGATCTGCGTTCGGATTCTATTTATGATCTGGGGATCATGGCTTATCTGCTTAACCCTTTGATTTCACGGTATACTTATGACTCTGTTTCCAAGGACTATTGCGGAAAGATCTTACCATCCAAAGAAGATCTGATCGGAAAGAAAACAATCCAGCAGGCACTCGCAGATCCGGAAACCCATGATGATTGTTTAAAAATTGCCGCGTTTGCATCACGCAGCGCATTTAAAGCATATATTCCATTGAAAGATCAGTTGATCCGGGAAGAAATGTGGGACCTTTTCCTGCAGATGGAAATGCCGCTTACCTATTCTTTATACTACATGGAGAGAGAAGGAATAAGTGTTGACAGACAGTCTCTGAAAAACTTTTCTGATCAGCTCCTTTCTATGACTCAGGATCTGGAAAAACAGATTTATCAGGAGGCAGGAGAGGAATTTAATATCAACTCTCCGAAGCAGCTGGGAGTTATTCTGTTTGAAAAAATGAAACTTCCACATGGGAAGAAAACGAAAACCGGTTATTCCACATCTGCGGATGTGTTGGAAAAGCTGGCAGACGAATTCCCGTTTGTCAATCAGATCCTGAAATATAGACAGGTGACAAAACTCCGGTCCACTTATGCGGAAGGGCTGGTCAACTATATCGAAGAAGATGGCAGGATCCACGGAACATTTAATCAAACAATAACAGCAACCGGACGTATCAGCTCGACGGACCCAAATCTGCAGAATATACCGATCCGTAATGAACTGGGACAGGAAATCAGAAAAGCATTTGTCGCAAAAGAAGGCTGTGTATTTCTGGATGCTGACTATTCGCAGATTGAGCTGCGTCTTTTAGCACACCTCTCTGGTGATGAAAACCTGATCGAAAGTTATAAGAGTGATTCTGATATTCATAAGATCACGGCATCCAAGGTATTTCATGTTCCGCTTGATGAAGTAACAAAGGAACAGCGTAGAAATGCCAAGGCCGTGAAT
This sequence comes from Lachnospiraceae bacterium, assembly GCA_017536965.1. Lineage (GTDB taxonomy): Bacteria > Bacillota > Clostridia > Lachnospirales > Lachnospiraceae > RGIG5612. Next base: position 12,651 of record JAFWCK010000057.1, read on the forward strand.
TTTGGAATTGTATACGGCATCAGCTCCTTTGGTCTTAGCGAGGATCTAAGTATTTCCAGAAAAGAAGCATCGGAATACATTAAACAATACTTTGCGACTTATCCGAAAGTAAAAGAGTATCTGGATAATACAGTAAAACGGGCAAAGATGGATGGCGTGACCAGGACTTTGTTTGGACGGATCCGTCCGATCCCGGAACTGGCATCCAGTAACTTTATGCAAAGAGCATTTGGTGAAAGGGCAGCGATGAATGCGCCGATTCAGGGCACTGCTGCCGACGTGATAAAGATTGCCATGATTCAGATGGAAAAGGCTCTTATAGAGCAAAATTTGAAAGCCAGGATCGTTTTACAGGTTCATGATGAACTTCTGATCGAAGCGCCGGAAGAAGAGCAGGAAATTGTGAAGGAGCTTCTTTATACGAAAATGAAAGAGGCTGTATCATTAAAAGTTCCCCTGGAGGTTGATGTGAACATCGGAAAAGACTGGTTTGAGGCACACTAAAATGTTTATTGGAATTACAGGCGGGGTCGGAGCTGGGAAATCAACGATCCTTCAAATCTTAAAAGACAAATATGATGCGTATCTGATCATAGCAGATGATGTCGCAAAAGATCTGATGTGCAAAGGAAAAAGCGCTTATCGCAAGATCGTGCAGACATTCGGAGAAGAAATCCTTGGGGATGATAAAGAAATAGACAGGCAAAAACTTTCTTCAATCGTATTTCAGGATGCTGAGAAATTATTAACGCTGAATCAGATCGTTCATCCATTGGTAAAAAAAGCGATCCTGAAAGAAAAAAATACTGTCAGCAATGAACATCCGGAAAAACTCATTGTTCTGGAGGCTGCGCTTTTGATCGAGGATGGCTATCCGGAGATCCTTGATGAGCTTTGGGCTGTCATAGCAGATAAAGAAGTGCGGATAAAGCGGCTGATGGACAACAGAGGTTATTCCAGAGAAAAATCAGAGAGCATTATCGCTGCACAGTTATCCGACGATGAATTCCGGAAAGCCTGCAGCTTTGTTATTGATAATTCTGGTTCGCTTTCCGAAGCAGAACGTCAGATCGAGGAACATTTTGAAAGAAATCATCATTGAACCGCAGAATGCAGGAACACGAATGGACAAAATCGTGTTCCGATATCTGGATAAGGCTCCGAAAAGCTTTGTCTATAAAATGCTGCGGAAAAAGAATATTGTTTTAAATGATAAAAAAGCTTCCGGAAGCGAACTGCTGGAAGATGGCGATGTGATCAAGCTGTATCTGGCAGATGAAACTATTTTGAAGTTCCGGTCAGAATCAAAACAGCACAGTTCTCGTTTTTCTTTGGATGAGATCCGAAACCTGATCTGCTATGAAGATGAAAATCTGATTGCTTTTAATAAACCACAGGGAATGTTATCTCAACGTTCTGTTTCCGCTGATATTTCCCTTAATGATCTTTTGCTTGCTTATTTGCAGGATGAAACATCGGACCTGTTCACTCCCGGTATCAGTAACCGGTTGGACCGCAATACAAGCGGACTGGTATTAGCAGGAAAGAACCGTAAAGCATCCCGATGTATAAATGAGATCCTGAAAGAAAGATGGATCAGCAAGCATTATCTTTGTCCGGTAAAAGGAGTTTTGAAAGCATCAGAAGAGGTGGATGCTTTTTTATGGAAAGATGAAAGAAGCAATCAAGTTATTGTAACCGCAAAAGAGCAGCCGAGAGCAAAGAAGATCATTACCCGTTACGAGCCGCTTTGTCACAATGATCGCATGACGCTTTTGGATGTCGATCTTTTGACTGGCAAAAGCCATCAGATCCGGGCACACCTGGCTTATTTGTCTCACCCGATCGCTGGTGATAATAAATATGGAGATCAAGCATTCAACCGCTATTTTGCAGAAAAATACGGACTGCATTATCAGCTTTTGCATGCATACAGAATTGAATTTCATGATGTACAAAATGAATTATCATATTTGAATGGACTGGAAATAAAAGCAGAGCTTTCTTCAGACTTTGAAAGGATTATAAAAGGAGAACAATTATGGCTACCTGGGACAGCAGAGGCTTAAGAGGATCGCAGTTTGAAACTGTGATCAATCAGGCAAATGAAAAATACAGGGAATTACGTCTGGGTCTGGTACAGAAGATCCCGACCCCGATCAAACCAGTGGAGATCGATGATAACAGGCATATTACCCTGGCCTATTTTGAAAAGAAAAGTACGGTCGATTATATTGGGGTCGTGCAGTCTTTCCCAATCTGTTTTGATGCCAAAGAATGTGCGAGTACATCTTTCGCTTTGTCAAATGTCCACGAGCATCAGTTCAATTTCATGGCTGATTTCGAAGTGCAGGGAGGCATTAGTTTTCTGCTGATCCATTTTACCAGTGTGGATAAATATTACTATATGACTTTCTTTGAACTGAAAAAGTATTATGAAGGCGCGCAGAAAGGTGAGAAGAAAAGTGTCTCTGTTGATGAACTGCGGCCGGAGTTCTTTATTACAGAAAAACTTGGCGTTCCGCTCCATTATTTGGAAGGCGTGAATCTGGATATACAGGAGAGAGACTGATGGAGAGGAAACTAGCTTTACCTGACCGGATCTTGTTATCCGTGGAAAAACCAGCCCGTTATACTGGTGGTGAAGTCAACAGTATCATGAAGGATAAAGAACACATCGCAGTACGTTTTGCGATGTGTTTTCCAGACCTATATGAGATCGGCATGAGCCATTTAGGCATGCAGATCATTTATTCCATGCTGAACAGCCGTGACGATATCTGGTGTGAGCGGGTTTTCTCCGTTTGGCCGGATCTGTTTCAGATCATGAAAGAGGAAAAAATACCTCTGTTTGCGTTAGAAAGCCAGGATCCATTAAAAGATTTCGATTTTCTCGGTATTACACTGCAGTATGAAATGGCTTATACAAATGTGCTTGCCGTTCTGGATCTGGCGCAGATTCCGATCCATGCATGCGATCGGAAAGAGGAAGATCCCCTGGTGATCGGAGGAGGCCCTTGTGCGGCTAATCCTGAGCCGTTAGCTGCTTTTTTTGACTTGTTTTATATGGGTGAAGGGGAAACAGTTTACTTTGAACTTCTCGACGCTTATAAGGCAAATAAAGAGGCGAATGGAAGCAGGAAAGACTTTCTTTTGAAAGCAGCAAATGTGGAAGGAATTTATGTTCCACAGTTTTATGAGGCTTCATACAACAAAGATGGTACCATTAGACATTTTGGTCCAAAAGAAGAGTATGCCGGCCTTGTTCCGGATATGATTTTAAAACAAACGGTGGAAGATCTTTCCGAAACGTATTACCCGGAAGCACCTGTGATCCCTTATGTGCAGGCAACACAGGACCGTGCTGTTCTGGAAGTGATGCGCGGCTGTATTCGAGGCTGCCGTTTCTGTCAGGCAGGCATGCTGTATCGGCCATGCCGGATCCGTTCTCTTGAATTTTTGAAAAAAAGAGCCCGATACCTGATTGAGAATACCGGGTATGAGGAACTGTCATTAACATCTTTAAGTACCAGTGACTATCCGTATTTTGAGGAGTTAATGGATTTCCTTGTGAAGGAGTTTTCTGACCGAAAAGTGAATATTTCATTGCCTTCATTACGTATCGATGAGTTTTCTTTAGATGTAATGAGCAAAGTGCAGGATGTGAGGAAAAGCTCCTTGACTTTTGCTCCAGAGGCAGGAACACAGCGGCTGCGTGATGTGATCAATAAAGGTATTACACTGGAAGATATTATGAATGGTTCTGAAATGGCATTCCGCGGCGGATGGAATAAAGTAAAGCTTTATTTTATGCTGGGTCTGCCGACAGAAACACTGGAAGATATTGCAGGGATTGCGGATCTTTCAGAACAAATTGCCGAACTGTATTATGACACCGTTCCAAAAGAAGAACGGCAGGGGAAAATACAGATCACGGTCAGTACTTCCTTTTTTATTCCAAAACCATTCACTCCATTCCAATGGGAGCCGATGTATCAGCCGGAAACGTATCTCGAAAAAGCAGGATACCTGAATGCTGCAATAAAAGAAAAATTGAATCAGAGAAGTATCCGATATAACTGGCATGATGCAAAAACCTCTGTGATCGAAGGACTTCTTGCCCGCGGGGACAGAAGAGTTGGTTCCATTATTGAAGAGGTGTATGCGAGCGGCGCGTCTTTTGATGCCTGGACAGATCATTTTGATTACGATAAATGGATCAATGCGATTGAAAAGGCACCATATGGACTTGATTTTTATGTGTACCGAAGAAGAGAACAAAACGAGATCCTGCCATGGGATTTCATAGATATTGGCGTAACGAAGGAGTTTATGAAAAAAGAATTCCAAAACGCATTGCAGGAGATCGTTACACCAAACTGTAAAGAAAAGTGCTCAGGCTGCGGCGCTTCTGTTTTCAAAGGAGGGATCTGCTTTGAAAGTAAGAATTAAATTTACAAAAGAAGTGTCCGTAAAATACCTGGGGCATTTGGATAATATGCGTTTTTTCCAGCGCTGTTTTAACCGCGCAGGTGTAAAAATGATCTACTCGGAAGGATTTAACCCTCATCAGAAAATGAGTTTTGCTATGCCGTTAGGTCTTGGGATCGAAAGCAGGGGAGAGTATCTGGACTGCGAGATTGCTGACGGTCAGAATCTGGAAGAGGTAAAAGCACGTATGAACCGTGTTTCCGGAGACGGATTTCATATTCTCAGTGTTCGGGAATTGAAAGAAAATGCCACGAAGGTCATGGCGGCCGTCCGTTTTGCATCTTATCAGATCTTGTTTGATACAGCTATAGTGGAAGATGCCATTGCTCGCAGTATAACGGAACTGCAAAGCAGAGGAACCTATCTGGTTCACAAAAAAACAAAAAAGAAAGAGCAGGATGTAGACATTATTCCGCAGATCATAAAGCTGTCTTATCAGGATCATAAATTGAATCTTACACTGCGTGCCGGCGGGGACCAGAATATAAAAGCAGAAACGGTGGCAAACGTTCTTTTCGACCTGATGGGTATTGATTATCACAGGGAAAAGATTACAATAATGAGGCTGGAGTTGTTTGCAGAAGACCTTATTCCTCTGGAAGATTTTGAAACGGTCGTAAAATGAAAAAACAAGGGAAGTTAGTCATTACAAAGATCCATAATTATATTTTTTCTCTGCTTTACGATACGGATAACCGCGTACTGCAGATTAATTGTGATGGCAGCAAAGATACGATCCTGAATAATATCTATATTGGAAAGGTCACAAACATACTTCCAAATATCAATGCCGCTTTTGTGGAATTCGCAAAAGGGCAGACAGGTTATTATCCAATCGATGAGAAAGTGGAACCGTTGTATGTGAATCTGGAACGTGCAGATGGTCCGCTGCGCGTTGGAGAAGATATCGTTGTTCAGGTGGTGAAAGAATCCGTCGGAAATAAAGAACCCGTTGTTTCGGGTAATATTAATTTTGTTGGGAAGTATGTTGTTTTTTCGCTGAAGAACAGGGGCATTTCTTTTTCTAATCGGATCAAATGGCCGGAATTGAAAGAAGCAATCACAGAACGTTATGAGAAACTGAATTACAAGAATTTCGGTTTTATCATTCGAACGAATGCTATGCATGCACCGATCGACAGCATTTTTGAAGAAATTGAATTCTTTTCCCGTGTCTGGCTGGCTGTCAGTGACCTGCGGATCTATCGGAAATGTTATTCCATGATCTATCAGGCCCCGAAATCATATATTACCAGTATCCGTGACGGGTATCATAATGAAGTGGCTCAGATCATTACGGATGACGAAGTTATTTACGAAGAAATCAGCGAGTATCTGGAGGTTTACCAGAGCGAAGATACAAATAAATTAAAATTTTATGACAATTCTGTTACATCTTTGCAAACACTTTATAATGTGCGGAGAGATATTGAAGATGCACTATCGGAAAAAGTATGGCTGAAGTCCGGTGGCTATCTGGTCATTCAGCCGACGGAAGCATTTGTTTCCATAGATGTCAATTCCGGTAAATATGTTTCCAAAAAAGATGCGCAGAAAGAGTATTTTAAAGTCAATCTGGAAGCTGCAGAAGAGATCGCTCATCAGATCCGTCTTAGGAATCTTTCCGGTATTATTATAGTAGACTTTATTAATATGCAAGTGAAAGAGAATCAGGAAAAACTGATGAAAGCTTTTGAGGAGTTTGTCGCGGAAGATCCGATCAAGACATCAATCGTAGATATGACAAAGCTGAATCTGGTAGAGATCACCCGGAAAAAAGCAAGACGTCCTTTGTATGAATTAGTCGACAAAAGTATTTTGTTGAAATAATAATCTATATTTGATAAAATATCATGTATCTTTGTGAGAATAACAATTTGTGAGGTAGTCCAATGAGTAATCTTATTGAAGAAATCAGGTCCGGAAATAAAGATGCGGTTAAGGCAGTTTACTCCGAATACGCTAAAGATGTATATAACTTTGCGAAATCCATTACCGGAGATCATGACAGCGCTTTAGCAGCTACAAAGAAGACCTTTGTTAAATTATTTAATAATATTAAAAAGGGAGAGGAACCGGATAATTTCCGTACGGCTCTGTTAAAAGTTGCTTATGATGAAGCATGCAGTATTGCAATGCCTCCAAAGGAAGAAACAGCTGCAAATGTTGTGACACCTAAGTCAATTGATGAGATTCAGGCCCCATCAAAACCGCAGCGAGAAGAAATCTATATGCCAAAGGGCGGATATGATTCTCTGCAGGTAGAAGAGCCGGCTGAGGAGACTGTACCGGAAGAAGAAGCTCCGCGTCCAAAGAGAACCCGTCCGGAAGGTGCTCGTCCGAGAAGACCAAGACCGGAAGAGGCTGCTGAAGGGGAAGAGGCTCCGCGTCCAAGAAGACCAAGACCTGAGGAGAGTGCTGAAGTGGAGGAAGTTCCTCGCCGCAGAAAACAGAGACCAGTTTCTGAAGACGGACAGGAGAGAAAACGTCGTCCGAGACCTGTTCCGATGGATGGAGAAGAAGCACCAGCTCCGCGCAAGAGAAGAGCAGCTGAAGAAGACCTTCCTCCAATCGAGACCGTTGAAGAAGAAGTAGATGTTTACGATGCTCTGGATGAAGAAGAAGGATATGAAGGTGAATACGAAGAGGAAGTTGAATATGAAAAACCTCGCAGTAAAGGATTATTTATCTTCTGCATTATCTTAAATGTGATCCTGATCCTGATCCTCTTATGGTTCCTAGGCGGACTGCTGATCAATCTGGGAGTCCTCCCTGAATTTGATCTTGGATATTCCTGGTTTAACGGACACATTTATCCACTATTCTGACATTACGGCTGCCGGGCAAATGCCCGGCAGTTTTTCATTCTTTTTATTGACTTTCCCTGTTATTTTTGCTATATTCTGGTAGTTGCCCGCACAATGAGGTTTTTTAAGTTTGTATGATATTCATACAACACCAAATTTGGCGAGTATTATATCAGGAGGTACAGTATGTACGCAATTATTGCAACTGGAGGAAAGCAGTATAAAGTTTCCGAAGGCGACAAGGTTAGAGTCGAGAAACTGGAAGGCGAAGTTGGCACAGAAGTTTCTTTTGACCAGGTCCTTTTAGTCGGTGGTGACAAAGTGGCAGTCGGCAGCCCGTGTGTAGAAGGCGCAAAGGTCGTTGGCAAGATCACAGCACAGGACAAAGCAAAGAAAGTGATTGTTTACAAGTATAAACCAAAAACAGGTTATCACAAGAAAAATGGTCACAGACAGTTCTTCACAGAAGTTGAGATTACGAATATTGCTTTCGGATCCAAGAAAGAAGAAGCACCAGCAGAAGCAGCAGTCGAAGAATAAGAGATTTAGTGTTGAAAAGGAGTTGAAATAGATGGCACATAAAAAGGGTGTAGGATCCACACGAAACGGCAGAGATTCCGAGTCTAAGCGTTTAGGCGCAAAGAGAGCGGACGGACAGTTTGTGAAAGCCGGAAATATCTTATACAGACAGAGAGGCACTAAGATTCATCCGGGCGAGAATGTTGGCCGCGGAAAAGATGATACTTTATTTGCTCTGAAAGACGGAAAGGTAAGTTTCCACAGACTTGGCAGAGACAGAACGCAGGTATCCATTATTACAGAAGAGTAATTCATGAAGAAAGGGCTTCAAATCAAATGATTTGAAGCCTGTTTTTTACCAGAGAGGAATACATGTTTGCAGATACAGCAAAAATAATTGTTCGTTCCGGAAAAGGCGGAGACGGTCATGTCAGCTTCCGGAGAGAAAAATATGTTCCGGATGGCGGTCCGGATGGTGGTGACGGCGGAAGAGGCGGAAATATTGTTTTTCTGGCTGATGAGAACGTCAACACTTTGATCGACTATCGCCATAAAAGAAAGTTTGCAGCCACCCCTGGTGAAGAAGGCGGGAAAAAACGCAAGCACGGAGCAAATGGAGAAGACCTGATTTTAAAAGTTCCAAAGGGTACGTTGATCCGTGAAGCTTCTACCGGGAAGATCATCCATGATATGGGGGATTCCTCCGAACCTTATATCCTTTTGAAAGGCGGAAGGGGCGGAAAAGGAAATCAGCATTATGCAACTCCAACGATGCAGGCTCCAAAATATGCCCAGCCTGGCGGCAAAGCAAAAGAAATGGAACTGATCCTGGAATTAAAAAGTATTGCTGATGTTGGTCTTGTTGGATTCCCGAATGCCGGTAAATCCACTTTTCTTTCAGCTGTCACAAATGCAAAACCAAAGATTGCTGATTACCCGTTTACTACACTGGATCCAAATCTGGGAGTTGTTGATCTGGAAGAATCAGGTTTTATAATTGCAGATATCCCTGGCCTGATCGAAGGGGCAGCCGATGGAGTAGGTCTTGGACATGAGTTCTTAAAACATATAGAGCGCTGCCGTGTACTGATCCATCTGGTGGATGCTGCGTCTGTGGAAGGACGGGATCCTGTTCGGGATGTGATCGCGATCAACCAGGAATTATCCAAATACAGTGAGAAAGTATCTGGTAAAAAGCAGGTGATCGCTGCTAATAAAATGGACCTCCTGTACGATGAAGAGGAAAAGAAAGCTATCCTGGAAAAACTCAAAGCAATAGATAAAAATGTTCCGGTATTTCCTATTTCAGCAGCTACTAAAAGCGGATTGAAGGAGCTGCTGCATTATGTAAATGAGATGCTTCAGAAAACAGATGCGGATGACTCTTTATTTGCCAGTGAGTTTGATGTAGAGGATTATTACAGCACAGAAGTCGAACTGTTTACGGTTGAAAAAATAGATGAAGAGACTTATAGTGTGGAAGGACCGAGAATTGAAAGAATGCTGGGTTATACAAACCTGGAATCTGAAAAAGGATTTCTTTTCTTCCAGAACTTTATGCGCGAACAGGGAATCCTGGAGGAACTGAAAAGACAGGGTATTTCAGAAGGCGATACGGTTCGTGTTTACGGACATGAATTTGATTATTATGAGGATTAATATATGACCAGTAAAGAAAGAGCCGCGCTGCGCGCTCAGGCACATCATTTAGACCCGTTGATCAACGTGGGAAAAGAATCCCTGACACCGGAAGTAACGGCTGCGATCGACGAAGCATTAGAAGCCAGAGAATTGATCAAAATAGGCGTATTAAAGAATTGCTTTGATGATCCGCGTGAGATTGCGGAAATGGTTGCTGAAAGAACAAAAAGCGAAGTTGTCCAGGTTATGGGCAAAAAGATCACGATTTACCGGTATAACAAAAAGAAACATAAAGACAAATGAAAGTTGGAATTTTAGGCGGCACTTTTTCACCGATCCATTATGGACATCTTATCCTGGCGGAGACGGCATATGACCGGTTTGGACTGGATAAAGTACTGATCATGCCGGCAGGAGATCCTTATTTTAAGGATCTGAAAAAGATGGCTGCTGATTCTCATAGAGAGAATATGACAAAACTTGCCATTGAAGGAAATCCGCATTTTGAGTTCTGTGATATTGAATTAAAAAGGGAAGGAAATACTTATACGTTTGATACGTTAACGGAACTGACCGAAGCAAATCCGGAGGATGAGTATTTCTTTATTGTCGGAAGTGACACGTTGTTTTCAATTGAAAAATGGTATAGGCCGAATGATATTTTCCGCATGGCAAAACTCCTTACCAGCTGCAGAAATATTGAAAATCAGGAACTGACAAAACAGATCGATTATCTGAAAAACAAATTCAGTGCCAAGATCTATAATTTATATATGCCGAATATTGATATTTCTTCCACAGATATCCGGGACAAAGTGAAACATGGAATGTCGATCCGGTATTATACGCCGGATCCTGTTATTGAATATATTCAGGAAAACAACTTATACAAAGACTAGAGGCTTATTTATGAAACTGGAATATTTTACATTTATACAGGAAATCCTTCAGGATGATCTGGATTATGACAGATACTGGCATACGATCAGTGTTGCATTTACAGCTTCTGCATTGGCTATGCGTTATCATTATGACAGCCCGGACAGGGCCCAGATTGCAGGTCTTCTTCATGACTGCGCAAAATGTATTCCGGATGAAGACCGGATCCCGCTTTGTGAAGAATACGGGATCATGCTCAATGAATATGAGTATAAGAATCATGCACTGATCCATCCGAAATTAGGTGCAGAAATAGCTGCGGATAAGTTTGGAGTATTGGATAGAGATATTCAGGATGCGATCCGCACGCACACCACAGGCATGCCGAATATGACATTGCTTCAGAAGATCATTTATGTTGCGGATTATATTGAACCGAACAGGGATGATATCATTCCTCATATTGAAGATATCCAGACACTTGCATTTACAGATATTGATAAAGCAGTCTGTGTTATTTCCAAAAACATTATTGATTATCTGGAACGCGAAGGACGTGAGATCGATCCGGCAACCAGAGCAACATATGATTTTTATAGAAAGTTAACGGAGGAAAAATGACCGCAAAAGAAATCGCAAAAAATGCTTTTATGTTTTTAGACGAAAAAAAGGCAATTGATATCAAGATCATCGATATCAGTAATATTTCTGTTATTGCAGATTATTTCATTATCTGCGGCGGCTCTAACAGCCGTCAGGTACAGGCAATTGCAGAAAACGTGGAAGAGAAACTTGGCAAGATGGGTGTGGAGCCTAAATCCACGGAAGGATATTCCAGTGCCAACTGGATCCTTCTGGATTATCAGGATGTGATCATCCATGTTTTTAATCAGGAACAGAGATTGTTCTACGATCTGGAGCGGATCTGGGTCGATGGTAAAATGGTTGAGATTGCAGATCTGTAAAGATAATCTTTATATAAAAAAACGCGCTGATTTCGTTTGAAACAGCGCGCATTTTTTATATAAAGATTATAATTTATTGTTTTCAGAAGAGGCGGAAGACGCCGATCACTTCGCCCAGAATAGCTACGTCTTTAACGATGATCGGATCATAGTCATCATTTTCCGGCTGCAGTCTGATATGATCTCCTTCGTGATAAAATGTTTTAACGGTAGCACCATCTTCAATCAATGCAACGACCATATCACCATTTCTGGCTGTTGATGTTTGTCGGACGATTACTTTGTCTCCATCAAAAATACCTGCGTTGATCATACTGTCGCCTTTGACCTGGAGCATAAAGATCTGATCATTTGGAAGCATATCGGCAGGGATAGGGAAGTAATCCTGAATATTCTGTTCTGCTAATAAAGGTTCTCCGGCAGCTACACGGCCGACAACAGGTATCTGCGCATATTCTCTGCGGTTTAAAGCAAAATCATCATCTATGATTTCTATTGCTCTTGGTTTAGTAGGGTCTCTGCGGATATAACCGCGTTCTTCCAATGTCTCTAAATGTGCGTGAACAGAAGCTGTAGATTTTAACTGAACGGCTTCGCATATATCACGAACAGTTGGCGGATAGCCTTTTGCCAACGTCTGTGCTTTGATATATTCCAGAATTTCCTGCTGTTTTGCTGATATTTTTTCTTTTGACATGAGAACCTCCTAAGTTCAGCATCCTATATTTACCATCGATATCATAACATACCGAACATATATTTGCAAACATTTGTTTGGAAAAGTATTGACAAACATTTGTTTGGGTAGTATTATTTAGACAAACAGATGTTTGGTTTATTGTTCGTATCACATAGAGGTGAGAAAAATGAAGAATAACAGAAGAAATAAAAAGAGCAGAGCTAAAGCAAAAATCGCAAGATTCTTTACTGCGTTAGTCGTGGTCTCCGTGATCGTATGCTTGATCTTATTTGCTAATAAAAACCAGGTACAAGCTGTAGAAGGAACAGATACAGTTCCACTGAAAAAGTATTATAAAACGATCACCATTCAGCCGGGAGATACATTATGGAGCATCGCAGGGGAATACAAAACAGCAGGCTGCAGCACGAAAGAATATGTAGAAGAACTGATGCTGATGAATGATCTTCATAACGATAACATCACATCCGGTCAGAAGTTATTGATCACTTATTTCGAATGATCTTATAATAAATAAAAACGGCCTTCAAATGATATGTACCCAGAATCCTGGACACATTGATTGGACCTTTAGGTGAAACACATGGATGCTTCCCTGTACTTTACAGGGGGCATCCATTTTGTTTTAGCCTGGATCCGCTCATTGTTGTAATAGTA
>JAFWCK010000058.1 GCA_017536965.1 Lachnospiraceae bacterium
ATGCAGATCGAGGTAATTGAGTTTGCCCGGAATGTGGCAGGTATTGCAGATGCGAATTCCGGTGAATTTGATGAGCAGTGCCAGCATAAAGTGATTGATTTTATGCCGGGACAGAGCGAAGATATAGATAAAGGCGGTACCCTTCGGCTTGGCGCTTATCCATGTGAGATCCAGCCAGGAACAAAAATGGAGCAGTGCTATCAGACGACATCTATCAGTGAAAGGCACCGCCACCGTTATGAATTCAACAATGATTACCGGGAGAAGTTGCAGGAGTGCGGGCTTTCCCTCAGCGGCATTTCTCCGGACGGAAAACTGGTTGAAACCGTAGAACTAACAGACAGGGACTTCTTTGTCGGTGTGCAGTATCATCCGGAGTTTAAGAGCCGCCCGAACCGGCCGCATCCGCTGTTTCTCGGCTTTATCGGCGCGGCAAAAGCCCGCGCGGAAAGAAGGATTTGATGATAGGAGTGATCGATGTCGGAGGAGGCATGCGCGGTATTTACGGTGCAGGCGTGCTGGATCGTTGTCTGGATGATCAGATCTCTTTCGACTGCTGTATCGGCATCTCTGCAGGAGCGGCAAATGTTCTGGCTTTTCTGGCGAAACAGAGGGGCAGAGATTACAAGTTTTTCTATGAATATTCTTTCCGGAAACGCTATATGAGTATCTGGAACTTTTTCATAGGCCATCGCCTTTTCAACCTGGACTATGTCTATGACACCCTGTCCGGAAGCAAAGGGGAGTTTCCCCTGGATTACCCGACGCTGGCGAAGTATCAGGGGATCGTTAATATCGTGACTACAGATGCTGTCACTGGAAAGCCGGCGTATTTTACGCTGGATGATCTGCATCAGGATGACTATGAAGTCGTCAAAGCGTCCTGCGCGCTCCCGTTTTTCTGCAACCCGCAGAAAGTATACGGAAAGCAGTACTTTGACGGTGGGGTATCAGATCCGGTTCCGATCGACAGAGCGTTTGAGCTGGGGTGCGACAAGATCGTTCTGATCCTGACCAAGCCAAAGGATGTTCGAAGAACAACCGAGCGGGACGACAAAGGTGTGAAGCTGATCCGGCGGAGATATCCGGAAGTTGCAAAAACACTGCATAAACGGGCAGAAGTCTATAACCGGGCGGTGGACCGGGCAATTGAACTGGAAAAAGAAGGGAAAGTTCTGATTGTTGCACCGGATGATACCTGCGGTATTGATACGACAAAAAAAACAAAAGAAGGTCTGAAGGCATTATATGAAAAAGGCCTGGCGGACGGCGCAGCGATCCGTGATTTTGTAAATAGGTGAGTTATTTAAAAAAGGCCTATGGGGAATCAAACTCCCCATAGGCCTTTTCTTATCGGCACAGCTCAATTTCTGATCAGATTTTCCAGTGTTTCAAACAGCAGTTCCGGCTGCACAGGCTTGGACAGGTGGGCGTTCAGACCCGCCTGCATACTGCGCTGTACGTCTTCATCAAAAGCGTTTGCTGTCAGTGCGATGATTGGGATGGTCGCAGCATCTGCATGATCTAAAGCACGGATCGTCTGCGTTGCCTCCAGTCCATCCATCTCCGGCATACGCATATCCATTAAGATCGCATCATAATAGCCTTCCGGATGAGAGGCAAATAATTCAACTGCTTCTCTGCCGTTTTCGGCGCGGTCAGTCTCCATCTGGCGCATCTGCAGAATCATCTGTATGATCTCTGCATTGATATCTACATCTTCTGCCAGAAGAATGTGCCTTCCGGTCAGATCGGCTTTGGCCTGCTTCCTTTTGGCAGGAATATCCTTGCGCTTCAAAGCGGATTTAAATTCTTCCAGTACGGCGGCGGCGAAGAGAGGTTTTGCAATGAAACTATCTACACCAGCTTCCAGTGCTTCTTCCAGGACATCATCCCAGCGATATGCCGTAAGAATGATGATAGCAGATTCGTGTCCGATTTCTGCACGGATCTGGCGGGTGGTTTCCACGCCGTCCATTTCCGGCATTTTCCAGTCTACAAGGATCAGATTATAAGGCTCCATACGGGCATGGCGCAGCTTGACCATTTCGATCGCCTGCTTTCCGGATGTCGCCAGTTCTGAGGCAATTCCGGCCTGTTCCAGAACCAGCTTCGCATGCTGGCAGGCGACCTCGTCGTCATCTATGATCAGTACCGTCATATCGCCAGCGAGGATCTCTTCATCTTCCTGCATGTCAGCCCTGCTGGAATCAGAGAGGGTGACTGTGACAATAAAGGTTGAACCAACGCCCTTCTCGCTCTCCACTTCGATAGAGCCGTTCATCATTTCCACGATGCTCTTGGTAATGGTCATGCCAAGGCCCGTGCTGCCATATTTATTTGTGGTTGAGGCATCTTCCTGAGAGAAGGTGTCAAACAACTTAGGCAGGTAGTCTTTGCTCATGCCGATACCAGTATCGGAAATGGTAAAACGAAGCGTGGATTTTCCATCAAATTTTGCCGCCCGCTCTACCGACAGCTCAACTTTGCCGCCCTCTGGTGTGAACTTGACGGCATTGCCTAAAATGTTGATCAGTACCTGGCGCAGCTTCATGTTGTCGCCAATGTAGTAATCATCCACCTCTGTGTTGATATGGCACTGATAGGTAAGGCCTTTGTCCTGGCACTGACCGCTGAACATGGTGTTCAGCGCTTCCAGAAGTTTACGGAAGGAAAACTCTTCGTTCTTCAGCGTAAGCTTTCCGGACTCAATACGGGACATATCCAGAATATCGTTGATGAGCCCTAACAGATGCTCTGCAGAGGCTCCGATCTTCTCCAGATAATCTCTGGTTTTTGGCGGAAGATCCGGCTCGTTCAGGGCAATGCTGTCCAGTCCGATAATAGCGTTCATAGGAGTTCGGATCTCGTGGCTCATATTGGAAAGGAAGGTGGTTTTTGCCTTGCTGGCCTCTTCTGCAGCTGCCAGAGCATAGCTGAGTGCCTGTTGCTGCTCCACTGTCTTGCGGGTCTGTGCATCCACGTCCACGAAGCAGGCACCTACACTGTCTATCGTCTGCGAGTCATCGTCCGCCCGGCGAGCGCGGGCAAACCGGACGGTTTCATAGCTTTCTTTACCATGGCGCTTTACCATATAGGTGTAGGAAATGACACGCTGTCGTTTCAGCCCCTCGCGAATGGAATCCGGCTGGATAAAGCGCAGAAACTCTTCCCGGTACTGATCGGTAATGTATTGATTAGCATATGCAGTTACAGCAGGGAGATAAGAGAAATGTTCCCCAACCCTGAAACCGGGTGTATCCAGATCAGAGTGTGCCTGATAACAGACTCCCGTATTCTTGTCCAGCTCCAGGAAATATACGCTCCAGTAGTCGGCTGCCAGGGCAGTGAACATTTTATTCTGCTCTTCCCGCTGCCGCTCTTCTTCCAGCAGTTTTTCCTGCAATTCAAGGCGATGTTCCAGCTCTTCTTGCTTTACACGGTTTTCCGCGGCGGCTGTCTCCTGTTCCAGCTGGAGACGGTTGCTTCTTCGGATCTGGTTAATGATAAAGCCAAACATTAACAGCATTACCACGAAGACCAGGGCGGATTGCAAAGTGCTTCGGGTTACGGTTCTTTTTGAAATGGCGCTGATGCGTTCGCTGATGACGTTTTCCCGGATCAGATAGGTAAGCTGCCAGTTTGTTCCGCCTACCGGGATATAGGTCAGAGTCTCCCGAATGCCGTTGTATGTGAAGGAAACAACACCCCTTGCTCCGGAAAGAAATTCCTGTGTGAAGTATTCGTAGGAGTATGGCTGCTCAAAGATGGCCTTCTGCATGGCATCCAATAAGTTATCGTCCTCGACCAGGCCGCCGAGCACAGAGTCTGTCAGCGCCGTACCGGTATTCGTATAGATGTTGCAGAAGGTCGCGTTGTTGGTGTTCGTTGTCAGAGAAATACCAGCGAGCATCTCCTGCATATCAATGGCCATAAAGCAGACAGACAGCGTTTTTTCCTGGAAAGAAATGCGGACCGGAACAGCGATGATAACGAGTTTTTCCTTGCTTTCCGGATGAAAGATCGAAATCTCCGGCTCTGTTAGCGTCTGATAGTCGAATTCGTATTCGTCAATATTGTGCTGATAACCGGTAGAGGTGTAGATCAAACCTTCTGTATCTACGAAAGCAAACTTGTCCAGCTTGTAAAGCTGCTTCATACGCGTCTGATACGCTTCCAGATGGGTCTTGTCGCTGGTATCCTCTTCAGTCATCAACTCGATCGCCACACGGATCGTTTCGATCTTTTCCTGGAGATTACTCTCTACGACCTGTTCCCGGCGTCCTGCCAGCTCATCCAGATACAGCAGGCTGACGGCCCGGACGGATTCTTCCGTGTCCTTTCTGGCCCTGGAGCCCATCCATATTGTTCCGACGACCAGAATGACCGCGAGGATCAGGCTGCCAATGACTGCTATGGTTGTAGTATTTTTATTCCTTTTATGCTTCATCAGGATTCACACTTTCTTTATTATTAACGATTTTATTGTAAATGCTTCTGTTACCACAGGCAACAGGATTTTCCCGGTTGACAAAGCGCCACAACTGTATTATTGTAGTGATACAGTAATACAGTTAAGGAGGAGTCAGATGGATTGGGAACTTGATAAAAAAAGACCGCTCTGTCCTCAGATCTGTGAACAACTCTGCATCATGATTGCAAGGGATGACCTGAAACCGGGAGACAAGATCATGTCTGTCCGCGAAGTAGCACTTTTGGCACAGGTGACACCGAACACGGTCCAGAAATCCTATGAGCAGTTAGAACAGCAGGGCGTCATTTATTCCAGAAGAGGAGCCGGCTGGTTTGTTTCCGAAAACCAGGAGATCGCACAGGATGTGCGAAAGCAGTATATCCGTTCCAAAACAGAAGAGTATATCCGGAACATGCAGATCCTGGGACTGACCGGAGACGAGATCGAAACATATGTAAAGGAGTTTATCAATGAGTGAATTATTAAAATGCGAAAATCTTTCCAAGCGCTTTGGATCAAAGACTGCATTGGATAATGTCTCACTTTCTATAGAACC